>NZ_CP042910.1:315000-630000 GCF_008298035.1 Gimesia maris | reverse complement strand
CGGAAACCGACGACTTCAGACTCATTCTGCGAGACCAGCATGCCTCCTGCTGCTGCCAGGTTCCCAACCAGGGTTTCGGTATCTACTCGTGTTCTGGCGAGAACAAGTCCATCATCAAGACGAATACTCAATATTTCTCCCGTCTCAACAGGCTGGTAATAGGTATTCTTCACCACAATTCCCCGGCCGCTGGGAGCCCCGATAAGCTGTGGTTTCGGCCAGGCAAGCGAGCCATCACTCAGCTTCAACGCTTCAATCTGGTCATTTCCCACCAGCAGAATTTTCCCGTCATGAACCGCCGCAATAAACAGGTTATTTCGTCTGGGCCGTGACCAGATCAGACGCCCATCAAACAGATCCAGGCACTGCAGTGTCTGTGACTTTCTTGATTCAATGAGAACACGGTCCCCGACAATCACGGGAGAGAATTCAGCCCAGCCTTCCATATTTTCGTTGGCATCGCGGGCAAACAATGCAAACATGGAAATCTCTTTACCGCCGGTATCGACCTGCCTCCAGAGCAGCTTACGCTGATTGAGATCAATGCCGATCGTGCAACCCGAACCCGTCGGGCAGACCAGTACTCCATGTGCTGCAGAGGGACTTAATCCCATCCTGCGACGAATATGATCCAGCGGACGACGATCGGTGGTATAATCGCGGGCAATGGGATAGTCACTGCGGTACAAAGATTGTGTCCAGATGGTTTCCCCTGTTGCGGCATCCAGAACCAGGAGGCGAAATTCACG
The DNA here is from genome assembly GCF_008298035.1 of Gimesia maris. Lineage (NCBI taxonomy): Bacteria > Pseudomonadati > Planctomycetota > Planctomycetia > Planctomycetales > Planctomycetaceae > Gimesia > Gimesia maris. The sequence continues at coordinate 629,251 of NZ_CP042910.1, read as the reverse complement.
TCCTTCCTCTGCCAGACAATACAACTTCCCATCCAGGGGTAAAGGAGCCCCGAGAAAATAATGTCCCGAATAATGAATCGAATTCTGCAGTCGTGGCCCACCCAGTTCCCACACAAATTTCCCGGTATCCGCCTCAAATGCCATCAGTCGATTGAATGAGTTGGGAACCAGTACATTCTCACGGTCCAGCCTGCTGAAGTGATAAAAGCCCGCGATGAACCCCAGGTTTTCCACACAGAAGACCAGTTTTCCATCGGTACTTAAATGCCCTGCCGTGTAATCCTGCCAGCCGCGTTGGGTCAGATACTTTTCCAGAGGCGTCTGTGGCGTTCCAGAAAATTCTTCATCCATGTTCTGGGGATCTTTGAGCAATTCCTGATACAGCGCATCCGAAAGTGTGGTCTCCCAGCTTAATTTACCCGTCTTCAGGGAAACGGCTTTGAGATTGCGATGGGTTCTGAATATCACCTGATCGTGAATGACCAGGGGACTGGCCGCCGGTAAAACACCTGCAATATGCTTGCGGCGATGTTCCCCCAGTTTCTGCAGCATTTCCTCTACTGGTGGTGGGTCCTTAAGCAACTGCAGAAAAGGATCTTGAATGGTCGAGTACTGCCAGAGGGGTTTCGCAGAAGGAACCGCTAATTCCGCAGACGCGGTCCGGGCGGGACTGCCTCGGTACATGCTCCAGTTATCCTGTTCCCGCACTGCCCGCAGATCAAGCCTGCCTGTCAGTTGAGATAACCACTCTACCGGATTCTCATCTGCCGAGAACAGTGGAACTTTCGTGCCATTAGGAAACTGGTAAACACCCCCTTCTATCAAACGCGAAAGCTGCATTAATGCCTGCCGACATTTCCCCATATTACCAAGATGATACCAGGCAACAGCCAGTTTAAATGTCAGATGCGGTTCTTTTGAAATCGCCAGTTCATGCTGGGTCAGCAGCATCTCCCAGATTTGTGTCGCTGCCAGGAAATCTCCGCGTTCGAAATAGTAGCCCCCCAGAGCGTAAGCTGCTTCTGCGCCCGCCTTGGTAAAGAAATAGCGACGCACAATTTCGCGCAGAAGATAGTTATCACCCAGGTCTTCTGCCTGCTGGAGCATTTGATCGGCTGCAGGGCCATATTGCAGAGAATAAAAGCGTCGGCCGGCATCAGGAAGCGTTGCAATCAGCTGTTGTGCTGCCTCTTTCAGACTCTCATATCCATTTGCCGAATCCGTTTTCAGATAATCTTCAGGAGCATCCAGGATCGACTGTAACTCTGGTATTGCAACCGGATATTTCTGCTCATTGAGCAGTTGCTTTGCATCCTGAAAACTTTTGGAATAAAGACGACTGGTCGGAAAGAGCGCGTGGAGATCCCCCTCCATAATTCCACCAATTCCATCACCAGGCCCATCATTGCGCAAAGGCTGCGCATGGCAGCAGACATTGGAAATGAGGCTTTGAATCAGAACCAGCGCCACTACAGCAATATATTGATGGCATCTTCCAGGGAGTCGAAATGGTATTAATTGAGAAACCATAGGCAAATGCAGGAATTCCACTTTCCATAAATCTGATTTAAATAAACACAGGTCCCGGGAGTGCATCGAAACCAGCGGTCCCACTTGAATAATCCAGCAGCGTTAATGAATCATCAATCTTGTATCAGCAATGACTTCACTGATTTCATCCGGCTTCAACTGCCCTGCCTGCCAGGCCCGGTTTGCTTTAACAACACCTTCCCACATCATCACATTCAGACTGGCATCCTGCTTGATATTGTAACCCAGGGGCCCTGCTGTTCCTTCAAAAACAGTGAATGGGATATGAGCAATCTGGTTTTTACTGGCGATCTTCTCCAGTTCCGTTTTTACTTCAGCGGGGGTATCGGTCAGCATCACAACAAACGCTGCCAGTTTCTCATCCTGATGTGCGGCGACTTCCGAATCGATTTTTTGAATCAACGCTGTCGTCGGCTCATCAAGTTCTCTGACAAAAATTCCCACCACAGGCCGCTCCCCATACAGGCAGCGATAACACAACGTTTTTCCTTTATTCGGCCCGGTCACATCGGCCACTTCAAAGGGCATGGGAATCGCGCCGATCTCCATCCCCGACTGATAAGTCACCCGTTCGGTCTGATCCTGATCTGCATCACTCTCAGAACCTTCTACTCCGGAAATTTCTGCCGCAGAGGATTCTGACTCTTGATCAGCAACACCGGTCAGCGATTGAGGCGTTTGTCCCGATGTTCCACATCCTGTCACAAACACGACGCTCCCCAGGGAAACACACATGACAGCCAATAGAATTCTGGTGGCACGGACAGCATGCACTGCTCAACTCCCCCCTCAATAACGATAAGAACTACCTCACCCGCAGCATCAATTGTACGCCGCCAGTACATTGGCTGTCGAGTACGAAAGATGCTTTTTGCGGATGAGCCGTCAGCCTGATTCAGAGATTTTCCACGGAAGAATCAGGCAAATCCGTAATTACGATTTCAGCTGGTTCACCACTTCCAAAATCGCTTTACTGTCGTCAGCGGCTTTGACTTTGGTATTTTTCATCACAACCTTGCCATTTTTGTCGATCACAAAAGTCCAGCGTGCTGCTGTCACACCGCGGGTTAAGGTTTCTTCCTTGCCATCGATGGTGCGTTTGATAGAACCGCCTGCCTTCAGAGGCACACCAAATTTTTTGGCAACGCCGCCGTCTTCATCAGCCAGTAGAGTGAAATTCAAATCATGTTCTTTTTTGAAGAGTTGATGATTGCGAACGGAATCGCCACTGACGCCGATCACTTCCACATTTTCTCCCTGCAGCTTTTTCATATCATCGCGAAAGCCGCACGCCTGCTTGGTACAACCACCCGTTAAATCAGCAGGGTAGAAATACACGACCAGTACTTTTTTGCCGACATAGTCGGTTGATTTCCAGCCTTTACCCTGGTCATCCTTCGCAGTAAAAGCAGGTGCATTGTCACCCACTTCGAGTTTGCCCGGCGGTGCATTTAACTGACCCGACGCACTTGCACTCAGGCCGCACATACAGGCAATACTCAACATCGAAGCGAGGATTTCACGATACGAAAATGTCATGTCTTTCACCTTGTCTAAAAAGTATAAAATCATGTTTTGTTAACGGTACTCTTGATTCTTATTTAACATTTAACGCGGAAACGTTTTTCGAGTCATCAACCGGAATACGCGAATCGGTTCCAAATGCCGTCAGCCTGCGAGGCTGGGCGACGAGTAACTGATTCCCGGCGATCACTAAATTACCGCCTGACTCCCCATAATGTTTCCGTAGAGATATTTTTTGTTTCAGGTAACCCTGTTCCGTATGAACGACAAGAATCTCCTCTCTTAAAGGCCAGTAGATATACTGGCCGGCCAGGATTCCTCTGCCATAGCCGAAACCTTCAGGATCGTGATAACCGGTTTTCCAGTTAATCCTGCCGGTCGCTCGATCCAGCCCAAACAGTCTGTTGCCACTGACGACCAGGGTGGACGGCGTCACCCCCAGAAGATTTCGTATCTGTTCCGGCCATTCCCGCTGCCAGAGCAGCAATCCGGATTCCGCATCGAACGCCATCAGCTGCGACGAATCCTGGGGGGCAGCAAACAGTATCCCGCGATCATATAGACAGGGAACCAGTCCTGTTTTCATGTGATTGCTCATCTCATCCCGGTCTGTCTTATCCTCGGAGGAATAGGTTACCAGCCAGTTCAACTTTCCATCAACGGTATCCAGAGAGGCAATGGCCCCCATATCCGTCGACAGGTAGAGATGATCTTCTCCCAGGGTCAGCAGCAGGTGGCTGATATAATTGACGCCTTCCTCAATACTTCTTAAGGCCAGGCAGACTTTCTGATTCCAGATCATTTCGCCCGTGTCTGCAGAAAAGCAGGCCACATTCGTCTGTACTTCGGGAAACCCTCGATGCAATACGACATACAGTCTGTTGCCTGAGACCACCGGTGCCCCTTCAAAAGACCAGACAAAATTTTGCTCTCGCAGCTGGGCCGATGAGATCTTCCATAACAGCTTTCCCTGGCCCTGATTGAGATCCAGACAGACCAGATCAGAAAACAGCCCCAGCCGTTCGTCTTTGGCAACGGAGGTGACCGGCGATCCCATCCGGGCATACAGGCGACCTCCGGCTATCGTCGATGTATAGCGGGGCACGCCGACCACGGGTCGAAAAGGGAGCCGGGCCACGAGATGACTGTCAGAAGGATAGAGTATCGGACTGGACTCCTGCCCCTGGGACCAGGCAGGTAACCCCGTTTTCCAGTTTAAGCCATAGATGCGCTCGGCGTCATTGAAGAAAACATGTTCCTGATGAACCACGGGAAACAGTCCCGGGGGGACGCGTAATCCAAATGCCGGTTTCGCTGTAAATTCCTGACTCCAGACCATCGGCACGGGAAATCTCCAGGCAATCGCACCTATGTCAGGCTGTTGCGCTGCTTTGAAATTCCGCGACTGATGTCCGGCAAATGTTTTGATCTCTCCCTGATTGGCAGGTAGCGAAACCTGGCTGTGATCAGCCAGAATCTCAGCCAGCAAGGCTGACAGATTCCCCTCTTTTCCTGCAAGCTTTCCGTCTGTCTCCGGAAACTTTTTGCGGAACTGACGATATTCAAAGTCAGCCTGGCTGAAATTCCCTTCAAAAAAACTGACCAGAATCAGGCGGGCCAGAATTTCAGGAACCGGTAAATCCGTATCAGGATAATGAAATAATCCGGCGTCATAGACGGGGGAATCAGAAGCAGTTCGCGGAATCAGCTTACGCCAGCAGGACCGTGCTTCCGCCAGTTGACCCTGCTCCCACGCCAGCTCTCCCAGTAGATTCAGAGCATCATCCCCGTAACTGCTCATCAATGCCTGTTCGGCGATGTTGACCAGGGGTTGCTCACTCGAATTGGCCAGCGCTTCTTCATACCAGCGTTTGGCGCGGGGATCTACTTTCTCCCGGTAAATGGCGATCGCTTCAGGAGGAAATCCTGCCAGCAGATTCTGACAATATTCCGAGACCCGCAGATATCTGCCAGCAGATTCAGGATACAACGAGTCGCCATACTCATCCGAAATCTGAATCAGAATTTTGACTGCATCTTCCCATTGCTGTTCAGACAGATAATCCCGTACGGAACCCATTTTCTTGAGCACCGTATTATTCACGTCCAGTGAAACAGACTCTCGAAAGCGAGACGTTTTGACCTGCGGCTCCGGTTGCGCCCGTCCGATTTCAGTTGAGAAACTGAACACTCCCCATACGAAAAGAGCGATGCAACCGCGAAGTATCTGCATGGTCCTGAATTCCTCACCATTTTCAAAAACGGTTTACAGGCACTAAAAAGGACACGCCCTGGTGGACGTGTCCGTATCTAATATCTCTGTCATGCAGAGAGGGCTTATTTATCTTTAAATTGAGCGGGACTGAATTTGACTTCACCCATGTCAACGGTTTCACCCGGCTTGATATTCACTGTAAATTTGCGATCCAGGTAACCTGTTTTTTCCTGCCAGAGATAAAAAGTGTTTCTACCTGCAGGCAGGTTTTCAATCGTAAATTTTCCATCTTTATCAGAGACGACAGCATAAGGATGGTCCAGAACCAACCAGTAGGCCGTCATCCAGGGATGGATGTCACATTTCACCTGCATCGGCAGAATTTCGGAAATGACGTTTTCGACTTCTTTTCCTTCACGATCATTGGGAGCCAGAATAAAATTCACCGCCTGATTTTTGAGCGGAAAGGTATGAGTATTGTGGGCAACTGGATCACCTGACTTAACAATGACTTTCTGATCGGTCCGCACAAACAATGCATGTGGCTCGAAAGTACAGCCCTGCTGATCAAAGACAAGTGTCTTCTTTTTAGATTCTTTCAAATCAGGATGTACATTTTTAGCCCGTCTCATGTACATGAAGATATTCGCAATCCCCTTGTTGTCCGGATTGACGACCAGATCGTTATTGAGATGCTCCATGGCAGCACAGACTGTGGGATCTTTGACGTTAGGATCACCTTTTTCCCGCTGCACGACAGGCTTGGGAGCTTCACCATCATAGACAAACCGGCCTGTGACCGATCCCCATTCTGCTGCCGAGACTGACACAGGTGAGAGGAAACTGAATCCAGAAATCAGGAGAGCAGTGATTAATATCTGGTTGAGATTCAACTTTCGCATAATTAAAATACCTCGTCTATTTGAATATGATTGATCAGACCATCGTGGGGAAGGAGTACGGAAACCCTGATTGACGCTGTTGCTTCAAACCGGGAAAGCCGCACTGTAGGAAGGTAACAAGCCAGGCGAGATCCGTATTCTCTACAAAACACCCGCTTTGTGTGAATGTCATCTCTACTCAGGATGACACAACAAACTACCAAAATCAAGTATCTATGAAACAGGATTACGTCAATTTTTGGGATCAAAGCGGACCAAAATACGGAATCTATCGTGAATTGTTGCAGTAAATCCAGCACAGGCAACCATTCAAAACCTCGCATACCCGATTTTGAGGGACATTTAATCTACAAGCCCCTGTAATATCTGTTCGAGAAACGCGCTCCCCTCCCGCAATTCAACACCGATTTCGACCCCCCAGACCGGAACACCGCAAAACATAAGTTCACTTAACTTAACCAGATCCTTGCAGGTCGTTAGAATCAGATCGACATCGGCTTCTTTGGCCTGGACCCCGATCTCCTGCACATCATCACTGGAGTAATGATGATGGTCCGCGAACACCTGGAGCCCTGCCACTTCAAATCCAGACTGCTCCAGTGTGCGTCGAAAACCAGCAGGATTTCCAATCGCGCAAAATCCCCAGACCCGCTTCCCCTTGACCGATTCCAGCGACAGGGTTTCATCAGCCACATTGATCAAAGCGTGGGGCTGAAACGTGGCAGTCGCCATTCGATCTGCGGGAACCAGCTTGATTAATTCCTGCTGCAACTGCGCAAGTTCTGTCGCAGAACATTGATCGACTCGTGTCAGGATTACGAAGTCCGCTCGCTTGAGTGACGATTTCGGTTCGCGCATTAATCCCCGGGGGAGTAGACCGCCATGCCCCCAGGGGCAGACAGCGTCGATCAAAACCAGATCGACAGTTCGATCCAGCTTTCGATGCTGGAACCCGTCATCCAGTATCAGTACCTGGGCCCCATCCCGGATGGCCTTTTCAGCCGAAGCACAACGGTCCGGATTCTGATAATGAGGCACGCCGGGACACAGTCGGTCCAGCAACAGTTTCTCATCATTCACTTCACCAGGTAACGCCCGGTAGCCTCGACTCAGCAGTGCCACCTGCTTCTGATGGTTTTGAAACCACTGTGTGAGCCAGGCGACAAATGGAGTCTTTCCTGTCCCTCCCGTCGTCAGATTCCCCAGACTGACCACGGGAACCTCAACCGTTCTGACACTTCGAAGTCGGCGGTCAAACATCCAGTTGCGAACACCGACACCACCTCGATACAGCAGACTCAGAAATCGCAGGCCGGGTTGATACAGCAGACGGGCGCGCCAGTCCTGTCTCTGACCGGAGATGATTCTCAGATATTCCACTTCGTCCACGAATCAGCCTGCCTGCAAACACTACAGCATGAAATGAGTCGGCGGTGACATTACAAAGAACACGCCCTGTTCAGAACATGATAGCCGAGTCGTTTCCGTCTGGCTAATCAGCAGCCAGACTTAGTGACACAATCAACTACCTTGCTCTCAACAGGGCGCGGTTTCAGTCGAATTACCCAACCGTTTCTGAAGAGGAAAAAGTATACTCTTAGAAATGGTTACTTTCTCATTGGGGAACCGACTGACCTGATTCGTACTTCTTGTAGCTCAATTCAACAATGCGTCCCATAATCAGTCTGACACGCTGTGTTTGCGGAACTCGACCCGTTTCAGGAAAAATCGCATACACCTGGTAGACATGCGGAATGCCTGGTATCAAAGGCCGCTTGGTCACGAATTCCCAGATGTCATCGTTGGCAGGGTCCCGATAGCCGATCATCTCATCCCGTTGACGATTTAAAGCGACCACCCGAATATCGGTTGCGCCCGGTGCATAGACATCCAGTCCGGCATCCCGAGGATGACCTTCCGGACCATCTGCAGGCATCATCCTGGTCGGACGCATATAAGCAGTCCCCATCGTACCCGGATAGTGCAGAATCCGCGGGCGCATCGGCGCCGCCTGCATCGGCATGGGTTGCAAACCTAACTGCGGCGACACACCACCGGCTGGCATCCCATCAAAATCAGCAACACCACTTCCAGACTGGCACGACTGGCAACCGCCGCGCGAACTGTTTCCCATACCATAGACGGCTCCCTGATAATAATGATCGACTAAAGATCCACCGCCACAGGAACTTCCCCCGCAGCCGGAATTACATTTATGTTTATGGCCCAGCTTCCAGGGACTGCAGCACTTTCCGGAATGAAACAGTGACAGCCCGCCTCCTTTACAATGACCATGTCCGCATTTATGTCCAGCCTCCAGCTGGCCTGGTATCGCCAGACAGCTCATACCCAGAACAAACATTCCGGTCAGAACTGCCCTGGCAGTGAATTTATTTATCATATTAACCCGTTGCTCCCTGAAATAATGAGACCGAACTGATGTTCCTGATATCACTGTGCGTCCAGCGATGCTCTCATCAACAATATCCCGGTAATCTTAAGCACTCTATTTTTGTGTGAAACGAACCAGCAGATTTTCCATTGAAAACCCAACCAGTCTGATAATGAAAGAGATCCTGTCTTCCTTATCATTCACCAGGCAAACACAGTTGTCTGGTGATCAGCTTTGTGTATTTGTCAGAATGCTTTCCTGGGAAAGACACTCTCAGCCAAAGCGTATCACGCGCCCTTGAAGCGGTCGGACAGAAATCGCAGAAAGCAACAGAATGCCGAATGGAGTTGAACAGCTCGCAGAGTCCTGACGAACTGGAAAAATATCCACATCAGTGCGCCTGGACAAGCATGTCAAACTCTGGCGATTATCTCTGGCAAAACAATCCGATTGAATAAAGCTTCACCAGTTATAGTGAATAATTCAGGTACACTCAGTATTCCCTCAAACCCAGTTACAGAAACTGGTTGCGACATCATGATGAACACAGTCAGACCGATGAGAACGGGTTGGTTTACACCGTATAATCCGTTGAGGGATAGCTGGAGTGACCAGAATGAGACAACATTGACTTTTCAACTAATGAGAACTAAATTGCCATCACCAAAGTGTCGATGCCGACTGATGTATTTGTCACACAAGCCAGTATATCTGATGTTCTGAATATCAAATTTGATCTCGGGCACATAAAATCAGTATAATGCTGGCGATCTGATCCAGGCTTGATAAGCGATTGCATTTTCTGCGCTTCTGAAATTTGCAAACGTTTTTGATAGCCCGATTTTACAAGTAGTGTGAAACGTCTCTGTGAATGGATTCTGCACTAGACGATGTAAAGTGGTGTGCTGAAAGTCGGTAAACGTTCCTACCAAATTAACCAATCTCAGTGCCTCGACTTAATTAATACATCGAAGTTAATTCTTTTTTTGCAGAAGTGAGATTCAATAATGTTAAGTAAGAGCAGTTTCCGATTTGGTTTTTTGAGTGCCTGTCTGTTTATGTTGAGTACCTCGAGTTCATTCGGTCAGGAATGGGCTCAGAAGATGTTCGACAAAGACAAGATCGACTTCGGGGTCATTGCCCGGGGGTCAGATGCTCAATACCGTCTGAAAATCAAAAATATTTATCCCAGCCCCGTGCACATTTCCAATGTCCGCACAACCTGTGGCTGTTCCGCCGCCGAACCTTCCAAGAACATTCTGGAAAGTGGCGAAGAAGGTTATATTCAGGTCAAAATGGATACCGCACGTTTTCAACGACGTAAAGATTCCAACGTGATCATCACCATCGACGCACCACAGTATGCAGAAATTCGAATTCCGATCACGGCCTACATCAGAACTGATGTTGTCTTCACACCGGGCTCCGCCAACTTCGGTTCAGTCGAAGTCGGTAAAGGTGCAGAAACCACAGTGGCACTCGCTTATGCCGGCCGCGATGACTGGGCGATCACCGGGATTCAATCCAAAGATCCGTCACTCACCGTCAAAGCCGTTGAAACAGCCCGCGGTGGTGGACGTGTCAACTACAATCTGATTCTCACCCTGGCTCCCAATACACCGCTGGGACCAATCCGCGAACAGATCATGCTGAAAACCAACGATGTCAATTTCACGACAGTGCCTCTGCTGGTTGAAGCAAAAGTGGAATCAGACATCACAATCACACCTGAAGTGGTTTCACTGGGAATGATGGTTCCCGGTCAGGAAAAAACCGTGAACGTGGTACTGCGTGGTAAAAAACCTTTCGAGATCAATAAAATTGAATGCGAGTCAAACGACGAAGCTTTCAAAATCCGAATGCCTAAAACAACACAGCCCATTCACGTTTTACCGCTGACAATTGTTCCACCGAACAAACCGGGTGACTACTCAGAAGAATTCACCGTCACCATCGCGGGCCGGGGTGAACCAATCACCTTTAAAGCCTTTGGTAAGATTTCTGAAACGAAAACCAATTAAGATTTGAAATGATTTTTCATTGCGAGAAAAGGGCGTTCTTCGGAGCGTCCTTTTTTTATTCGACACTCTCATCAACGGGTTCATTCAATCGATCCAGTACAATCTCCAGCATCAAGGGATGCAAACCCAGATGCGCACAGAGACGAAACCTGACTTCGGGATACGCCTGGCTGAATTGATTCCGAAATTCTTCCAGGTCATTTTGAACATGCACCCCGGCAGAGAGAAAATAGGGTAACATAAACACTTCAGCAGCGCCTGCCTGCACGCAGCGGGCGGCGCCCTCAGGAATCGCAGGCTCGGCCAGTTCAAGATAGGCATATTCAACAACCCCAAATTCGCAGCGTTCGCGTAACATTGCCGCCAGTTTCACCAGATCCTGGTTTGCTTCGTCTCGCCGACTGCCGTGGGCTATCAACAGAATCGCCTTCGTTCTTGCATCAGACATGGATTCAACCATAATGGAAAGAAGTAAATTAAAACGCATCACATTTAATCATAGCGTCTCTCAATTTATAATACTCGGCCCTAATCGCCTTGGAGACACTACTGTAAAACCCGACACAATCTAAGCGCACAAAATTATTCCTGAGATTATAGACTTCTACCTCACATCAGACACTGTACAAGTAACTCTTGTTTCCATAAACAGAACTTCTCGAATCAGCGGCCACTGATTCATTCCAACATCGAGCAACGACCTTGAACACGCACGAACATGAATCCGCCCCGGACAGATTAGGCGAGTATCTGATCGGGAAAAAAATCGGCGCCGGCGGAATGGGTTCGGTCTACCTGGCAACAAACATCCACACCGATCAACAGGTAGCCATCAAAATTCTCCCCGGTGCTCTGGCACGCGAGCCTGGCTTTGTTGAACGGTTTCATCGTGAAATCGAAGCATTGAAAAAAATGCATAATCAGTATGTCATTGAGTTCTACGACAGCGGCGTGGAAAACGACATCTACTATTATGTCATGGAATACGTCGAAGGCGAAACGTTAACCAATCGCCTCCGACGCGAAAAACGCATCGACTGGAAAACCGTCGTTAACATCTCAATCCAGATCTGTTCCGCTCTGAAAGCCTCACATGACGCCGGCATTATTCACCGGGACCTGAAACCTTCCAACCTGATTCTGAAAGACGATGACACCGTCAAACTGGCTGACTTTGGTGTCGCTCAATTATTCGCGACCGAAAAACTCACCGTCACCGGGGGAATTATCGGTACTGCAGAGTACATGTCTCCAGAACAGGCAGAAGGCAAACGCGTTACCAGGCAAAGCGATTTGTATTCCCTGGGTGCGGTGATGTATGTCATGCTCACCGGCAGACCTCCCTTCAGTGGAAAAACCATGTTGGCCATCATTCAGAAACAGATGTACGGCCAGTTTGATAAGCCAGGTAGATACGTGGACGATCTCCCCATCTGGCTTGAAGAAATTGTCTGTAAACTGCTTGAAAAAGATCCCCAGAAACGATTTCCGGATGCCTATGTTCTTTCCCGCCGCCTGCAGGAAGTTCTCAACAAATATGAAATGTCGACCTCTGACGATACCTACGCACTTTCAGGAACCGGTGATCCCTCAGTGACGCCGACCCTCGTCCAATCCGCATCAGAACCCCAGGCCGGTGCGGGAACTTTAATGCAGGGCCTGATGCGGGCGCAGCTTGAATCAGAAAGTACCGGCTCAAAACTGAGTCAGATCTTCGACAATACTTACTTCCTGCTGGGTATGCTGGCCATCCTGATTGCCGGTGGATACTTCTGGTTTCAGGAGAGAGAACTGACACCTCAGGAAATGTTTTCACAGGGTCGGCAAATCTTGCAGCAACCCGAAAACCCGGAATGGTATACGGCACGTGATAAATTTTTGTTGCCTCTCCTGGATACAGACCCGGAGCGATGGGAGGAAGATGTCCAGCCACTTCTGGAAAGAATCAAGGTATATGAAATTCGCTCACGGGCAGGTATGACTGCCAAACGCAGATCACGTACCGGCCCGCAAAATGAAGCCCAGAGGTTTATGCTGCTCTCACAACATTACCTCGAAACAGGCAATCTGGCACAGGCAGAGGTCATACTCACTGCCCTGGTTGATATTCTTAACGAAAACCCAAATGACACTGATAATACCAAACAGGACGAAATGCGAGATCTCGCCCGGCAGATGCTGAATGAACTGCAAAATGATTCTTCACGCACCGCGGAACGATTTATCATGCTGACACAATCCATGGCAAATGCCGATGCACTCGTCAACGAAAAGAAATTTGACGAAGCGGCCCGTGTCTGGAAGGCACTGATCGTACTCTACGAACACGACCAGGCAGAGGTCGCCAGAGACATGGTCCGGAAAGCCAGACAAAAACTTGAGACGCTGCCCGAACTGAAACAGGCAGCACAAACTGAAACAGACTCTCAGAAAGAGAACACCAATAATGACTGAAGAACTCGACTTGAAAAAGTATATTCGTGAAATCCCTGATTTTCCCAAACCGGGAATTCTGTTTCGAGACATTACGCCTCTCCTCGCTGAACCAAAAGCCTTTCAGGAAGTCATTGACCGCCTGACTGCTTACTATCGTGATAAACAGATCACGGCGGTACTCGCCGCTGAAGCACGTGGTTTTATCTTCGCAGCCCCCCTGGCACTTGCGTTAGGCGCCCGGTTCATCCCCATTCGCAAGCCGGGAAAGCTTCCCTTTGAAACCAAAGCCTTTCATTACGAACTGGAATACGGGTCCGATTCGCTGGAGATGCATACCGATTCCATTCACTCCGATGACCGGGTATTAATCGTAGATGACCTGCTGGCGACCGGAGGAACCATCGCCGCCTGTATCGAGCTCACAAAACACTCACAGGCAGAAGTCGTCAGTTGTGCCTTTCTGATCGAACTCGCCTTCCTCAATGGAAGGGAAAAAATGAATGGCTGTGATGTTTACTCACTCATTCATTATGCCGCAGAATAGATCAGGGAACCCAGATTGCAGCCGGCGTTCCTGCCGGCACACGCTGTTCGATACGCCGTGCTTTGATACGAACATAGGGTGCAACAAACCGGCCTCGATGACGAAAATGCCCCACAGGTGCATTGGGATCTGCACGCACCGGCTCGCGCAGATCTTCAATCACGAATCCCTGACGACATAACCCGCCGACCAGTTGATCCCAGCGGTGCAGGTATTCGGTCGCGCCGTCCTCCCGGTAAGAGCGGTCATCTGTTTTCGGCAGCGCGCCCTGCTGATAATACTCCAGACCCACCACATAGTCATTCTGTTGATTGCGACTGGTAATCTGCAGACTCGTGGGGGTTTTATGCTGGCTGATATAAAGTCCTCCCGGACGAAGCACGCGCGCCACTTCCCGGTAAACGGCTTCCACATCGGGAACGTAACACGTGCTCACAGGCTGATGAACAATATCAAATTGCGCATCCCGCAAATCAGAAAGATCATCCATCGATGTTTCAACAATTTTCACCTGCAAACCGCGCCTGCGGGCTTCCTGTTCATCCAACTGCAGCATTTTGTTACTCAGATCGACGACAGTGACCTGCGCCCCGGCTGAGGCATAGAGTATCGACTGCCAGCCCCCTCCGGATGCCAGGCAGAGCACATGCTGGCCCGTGACGGATTCAGGCAGCCAGCCGCGTGAATCCAGTGTCTGCAAGGGAGAGTGGCACTCTTCATCGGTCGCAACCTTGGTAAACTGGCTGCGCACTTCCGCCAGTCGATTCCAGGCAGCACGATTATGGGACAGGTGGGACATGCGGGAGTCTCGATTTCAGATCGGATCAATCAGGATTCCTGCGACTTTGCTTGTGCTGCATCCAATAAAGCGCCGGTAAAGGTGACGAGATCCCCTTTACCCCGTGCAACGCGCTGCAACACATCCAGATGGTCAGTTTTGAGACACAGGTCGGTAAAGGAAAATGTATTGGGATCTTCAAACTGGCTGAGATAGGTTTCCGCAAGTTCGATAGCCCGCTCGTCCTGACCCACGCGAGTCAACAGATCGATCATCGCATAAGCGATCATCTGCTTGTCGTCTTCATCGGGCTCCTGCTCCAGTTTACTTTCGAAATAGGCAATCCCCATTTTCTGATCATTTTCATCTCCCACCAGGGCTTTGAAAAAATGCATATGGGCCGGATAAAAATCCTCAAACGGAGTTTCTCCCGGATACTGAAACTGGCTGTCTAACCGGGAACCGTATTCACATAATTCTATGACTTTTGAAATGTGAGGGTCTTTGTCAGGCAGCAGACGGGCAAAGCGAACCACCGAATTCAAATGTGAAACATCGATATGATAGCTGCCGGATTCAAACATCCAGTCTCTACCCGCCATCAGCTCCCGCAGATTGTCGGTGGGGGGAGCCATGGGAACCTTTTGCTGCACCTGGTATTGCAGCGACTGAACGAGATCACCATACAACTGATCGACCAGCAGACAGGCAACCTGCTGACGCCCTTCCGGCTTCAACTGGGCATTCATCTGGTCAAACACGGTAATCGTGTTACAGATTCCGTTGACCTGCAACATGATCTCAAATCCTTTTTCCGGGTTAGCGCCTTCATAAACGCAAACCTGGATCAGTTCTTCCACTTTATCTTCGGGTACGGTTCGCGGATTGATTTTCTTTAAGGCGTCCGCCACCGGTTCAGGCTCCTGAATCGTCTGAAAGTAGAGCCAGGCATCAGAATACTTTTTGTCATCCAGTAATAAACGTCCCACCTGACGGGCAGCTGCAATGTAAGCCTCTTCGAATTCTTTCTTTTGATCTTCCGGCACATTATCAAAACTGGTGGGCTGTAACAGGCCCGTACCAAGCGCCAGTTTTTTCTGCATCAACAAAGCATCAAACAGACGGTGATAATTTTTCTGCGATGTCAGGGTTTCAACCAGTCGATCCAAAACCGCTTTCGGAGACTGCTGCTGTAATTCTTCCAGAACTGCAAAAGTATCTTCTGACATGATTATTCTCTTGTCCTCGATCGTTTCAGATTAGTGAAGCACTATCATTCGAATTATTTTTGATGAGACATCTGACCGACATACCGTATTATGTTCAGACATTGAAAAGCTGCCGTTTACCCAGTCTGTTAAAGATGATCGCTTTGATATCCATTGAGAACACCCGATTTCCATCCACTTACAGTAGAAGCAGTACATGTAAGACTAACGAATGAGACATGAAATTTACAGTACTCAATCCGTCTGAGTTAATATCACTGCGTGCAGGTAAGGACGCTGTCAGAAAGTTGTTTCAGGGTTGAATTTTTACTTTCTGAAACGCTCATTGTAAGAATTCCGGGGCTCCCTGAGTACCCCGCCACTTCAGAAAGAGAGAAATCGCCCTGTTTCGATGCCTTTACTCTACAAACAGCAGAGGACTCAAATCACCATTCGTGTCAAAGCGACCGATGACAGATTCGTAACTGGTATGATGCCCCAAAACAGCTCTCGCATGCTCCGCTTTTTTCAGACTGCGGTACACCAGCAACTGATGTGACCCAATTCGCAACCGATGTCCGGCTGCTTCATCCCGGGATGATATTTTTCCCGATTCACTGACGGTCAGTCGAGACCAGTCTGCCGCCTTGCGTTTCAGATCGGGTTCCCAGTCGATAATCAATGGCACGTACAGGGCCGTTGCTTCCGAAGCCTGCTGCTGCAATATCAGTTGATGCTGTTCATTAAACGTCAGGCTGCCGGGCTGAAAGAAATCCCGTTCCTGGGGCAATCCAATCGGAAAGATCCGGGCCGACAACCCTTTGGTTTTGAGTGTCAACTCATGTGTTTCACTGTCGACCAGCCCCGCCAGTTCCGCAGAAACGGGCAGTACCGAACGATACTCAATGTTAGCCGCTTCTGTCACTGTCACAATATCCGCAAGAAAAGCAAAGTGCTGGTTGCGGGGAAGTAACAGCTGACGCTCAAGGCGAAAACCCGAATCCAGGTCCATGTGCAGTTCGAGGTAATCCGCATCTTCATCCGTGTTCCAGCAGACACAACTCCACTCACCATCCCCGGTCACCGTTTCTCCGTTAACCGTCAATGAAAAATCCCAGGCTCCCTGAAACAGTAATTTCCCCATCGCAGTCAGACTGATCACAGGCAGTTCAGCATTCCAGCTGACAACCAGTAGATTGGAACTGTCAGACCAGTAATTTCTCATCAATGCCTGAGCAGCCCAGTCAGACTGGCTGGAAGGACAATCCTCGGACTGGATAAAAAATCCGGATCGTTTTTTGACGGTCTGCAGTGATTTTAAATACAATCGCTCTGCACTCCTGGACTGAAGTCCGGCAATGCAGGCCGCTGCTGCAAGTAACTCAAGATGTGAAACTGTATGTGTCGGGCAAAGCGCGATCTGACCACTGGCGTCGCAGGCCGCAATGATTTTCTCAACCGACAACTGGAATCGTTCGTGTGCTTCCTGATCCCATAATGCTTTGCCCCAGATCTGGCCTGCATAAGTCGCTCGCGTCAGCGTAATCAACCAGTAATCAAGCCGGGGGAAAAAGTCTGCATGCGGAGTTCCATCAGTATCAGTACGATCGAAAAAACTGTCCCGTAAATTCTGTTGCCCCAGTTGACGGAAATTCTTTGCCCCGGAAATCTCCGAGAACAGTAAACCGGCACGCCAGGGGACTTCTCCGGAAATCAGCGCGACCTGGTCTTCGGGTAACTCTGAAA
Source organism: Gimesia maris (assembly GCF_008298035.1). NCBI lineage: Bacteria > Pseudomonadati > Planctomycetota > Planctomycetia > Planctomycetales > Planctomycetaceae > Gimesia > Gimesia maris. The sequence continues at coordinate 611,934 of NZ_CP042910.1, read as the reverse complement.
AATCGGTTTCTTCCAGTTTGAAGCAAAGCGTCACTGCAGAAAACAGACAGGTCCTCCAGACACTGATCAGAGCAGCGGGTGCCAGTCGAGTACCAAGGTTTTCCAGTAATTCAATTAACAATACCATTTCAAAAGGCAGTAATGGATCGGCGGACGAAATCTGATCGATCCAGCTGACCAGCAGGCGACTGATTTCATCGAAGCTCAAATCAGGAGCTTTTTTCCGTTTCGAGCCTTTGGAACTTTTCTTGAGTTGCGCCGGTAGCTTTCTGGCTGATCGAATCAGACTGATCAAATCGGAAGTGCGGCAGGTTTCGTCCACCGACTCATCGGACCAGAGTGTCGACCACTGCATTTGAGCAGCCAGTTTTCCTGATCGCTTCTGCTTCGCAATTGATTTCAGGTTGGCGGATAAACCTTTACAGAACCGATTCAGGTCACCTGACTGAGCACCTTTCATCAGATCGCCCGTCGGCTTTGATTTCCATTGAATGGACTGCAGAAACTCTTCATCAGAAACGGCAAACAGCTGTTGTGGCACAGATTGACCAAATTCGATTGACATTGTTTTTTCCATTAACATGGTTCCTCAACAACAACTGAGAAGTTCACCCGCAACACTCGCGCATCAGATCGGGTTCGCGCATTACCGAACTGAGATGAATCAATAAAAGGAGGCGGCCCCCCATTAATTAAAATGCGCCGACTGGTGATAATAGGGTAACGGTATTTCTGCTGAAATCAATTGATCCAGACGCCATTCAGCATGACTCGCGAAACATAGGACCGGGAATTCAACAAAAGATCACTTCCTGAAGCAGGAACAGAACCTTCAGGCAGACGGACAAGAGCCAGATCCGCCCGTTTCCCGACGGTCAGCGTCCCCAGTTCATCCGACAGCTCCAGTGCACGGGCGCCCGCTAAAGTGCCACACTCCAGAATAAGATCCGTTGGAACATCCGGGAACTTGTCACGCAGAAACTGCAGTTCTTTCCAGAGACTGAGATCGGGATTTGAGGCCCGACTGTCTGTCCCCAAAGCCACATTGATCCCCTGACTGATCATACTCTGCCAGGGATGCAGACGATGGCCAAAGTAATAATGTGTACGCGGACAGTAAACAACAGAGATCTGGGGCGCCTGCTTCAGAAATTCAATCTCGGCAACCCCAAAATAATTTCCATGCACGGCCAGCGCCGAGGTGAGTTCCGCCAGGGGAGCGAGGTAATCATACAGTCGCATCCCGTCTCGCAATATCTGCGGATCCCAGAGCCCCAGCTCAGCTAACAGATCAACAAAGGGCCCGGACTTTTGACTCAAAAATTCCAGCTCATCCTCTGTCTCGGCCAGATGAACAGCAGCCGGAACTCCCTGATCGCGCGCCTGCTGGATCAGATTCAGATATAAATCGGGATTCACACTGTAAGGCGCATGTGGACTCAATCCCAGACCAACGGCAGCACTCAACTCCAGATCCGTGCCCAGCTGCAGATAATCTGCTGCGATCTGCTGCTGCTCTTGAATTCGATCTGGGGTGAAGCCCAGACATTCCCGGAAAACCACAGCCGACGGTTTTCGATCATCCGCATTCAACAGCTGCAGACTCTCTGAACCGGTTGCGATTTCACCCAGGCAGGTCGTCCCGGCTTGCAGACTCTCTTCGATTCCCTGCTGAATTCGATCTCTGGCGGGAACGGAACAAGTGAACCGCGATTTCATAATCGACCGAATCCATTCGGCAAACGGTTGCGCGGGACCCAGCGGCGTTTCGAGCTGGCTGAATTCCAGGTGCGTGTGTGCATTCACCAGACCGGGGATGAGAGCAGTGTTGCCCAGATCAACTGCCCGGGGATGCTCCCCCTGATACACGGCGGCAATCCGGGCACCTTCCAGTTCAACGACGGCCCGTTCCAGTGGAGGTCCCTCAACAGGATACACCCAGCGCGCTGCTAAAATCTGACGTTCCAAAATATCACTTTGTCTAATAAACATTGATGGCAGGCATAATTACAACCGGCTCAAATTATATCAGATCAAAACTTAATTGGAATCAGTGAGCCTGCGATCATAGGAGGAGAGTGACAACGACTCCGCCGGCTGACCGGGGGCAGGTTGGGACTGAAGTATTACCCATCGCAGCAGTACCATCGCGACCGCAGCACAAATCAGCAGTAAAGGCCAGGAATACCGCAGGCCCTCAGGCCCCATACTGACGAAATGCTGCAGACCATTTTCGGGAACCCATTTTTCAGGCACCCGACCCCGGTAGATTGACAGGGAGTTATAGATAAAGTGAAACACAATCCCCGGAAACAGACTGCGACTGTGAACGGCAATCAAACCCAGCGCCAGGCCGACCAGGGTTGCATTAAAGACCTGCTGCGGAATCATATGCATGGCACCAAAGGTGACACTCGACAGGATAATCGCCAGCCAGGCACGGCCGCGTCGACCAAAGCCGCTTAAAATAAAACCGCGGAAAGCCAGTTCTTCACAGACCGCAGGTGCCAGCGCAAACGCCAGTAAAATCAGCCAGATCGCCTGATTCGGATCGGACATATCCTGCAGGACAGCAACAGTCCCCTTCGGCAATGCGGGGAAGAACCATCTTAAACTCGAAACCAGTTCCTGTGAAAGTGGATGCAGGGCAAACGCCAGGACAATCGCCACTATCCAGAAACCGAAGCGAGGCAGATACAGACGAAACGTCTTTCGCATGCTGGTCGTCAGCATAATACCCATCATCAAAGCCGGAGTCGCGATGATCGCCAGTTGCTGAATCATCAGCAGCTGCATCATGCGCGTCGGGCGTTCTGCGCTCGTCGCCATCTGGATGGCATCCCGCATGGTATTCATGACTGCAAACTGCAGCAGCATAATGATGACAAAACAGAAACCCGCTTCCGCGAAACTGGGCAAAGCGTCTTTGGTGCGCATCAGATGCTTCAACCAGAGGCCGACTTCAAACCGTTCGGCCTCACGGAATAACACATCTTCACGTTGAAACTGGTCAATGGCCCACCAGAGCGCCAGCAGACTGTATCCGATACTCGTCACCAGGACCGGAATTGCATACACATACAAAATCCCGGCATTGACGGTCGACAACAGCATCGCTTTCAACAGGAGAGCCACGCCTACCACGGGCATCAGACTGTAAAAAGGATTGATTTCTACTGCGGGGGATAAGCAAAAAACGGTCAGACCAATGGTGACCATCAATAACGGTGTCAGATAATATTGGCCTTCTTTGCTGCTGCGGGCAAAGGTGGCCAGCGACAGACACAAGGCACTGAAGAGCCCTGACAGGGGAATCAACAGTACTACGATCCAGAACAGTGCCGAAAATGAAGGAAACGACAGATCCCCGATTTTGGAAAGGGCCCCGGTTCCGGCCACATTGACCATATGCTTACCGGTAAAACCCATACTGGCCAGATTCAACAACGCCGTCGACACACTGAAAACCAACACTGTTAAAAACTTACCCAGTACGATTTCTGTTCGCTTCGCAGGTGAGATTAACAGCGTTTCCATCGTGCCCCGTTCTTTCTCACCGGCCCCCAGATCGATCGCCGGATAAAAGGCGCCGGTGGCAGCCATGATAATCAGCAGGGCGGGAAAGAGTTTACTCCAGAGATTCGCCGCCAGCTGGTCATCCTGCGCCAGGTCGATCACTTCCGGATTGATGGGCGTTGGTAAAGAAACGGGAAGGTTGGCTCGATTCAGCCGGGCTCGAAGAATCGCTTTTTCCCAGGCCTGCATCGCTTCCTGAACCCGGATAAACGCCAGCTTCGATTTTTCATCGGCTCTGTTTTCCAGCACCAGTGGTCGTGATGAAACTGCGGGATCGAAGTCAATCGGCTCATGTCGCGCGAGTTGCTCACTCACACGTTCCAGCTCTTGGGAAAGACCCTTGGGTATGATGATCAGTACCTGGATCTTACTTTCAGCAAACTGTTTACTGAGCCGTTCCTTGGTTTCAGTAATTTCATTGAGAAGCAGCTCAGCCTCGCTGCTGTCTTTCCTGTCTTTCAGTTTATCCCATTCGTCCAGCAGATTCTGATGCTGTTTCAGCTCAAGTTCCAGCTCACGGGCCTGCTTGAGAATCTCTTCACGGTCGGAATCTGATTCAGTATCTGTAGTCTCAGAATCGGGGTTCTCTGTATCCGCAGGCTGGCTGTCCGTAATCACACGCAGCTTGTCAGCATCTGAGGGAATTGTGAACCAGTTGGAAACAAACTGATCCCCGTCCAGTAATTGAGGATGTTTTGGTAATTCATCAGCGCCCAGCATGACAACGGTTCTGGGTTGTTCGGAAAACAACACCGTCATCTGCACCATGCCGATACCCATTGCCGGGTAAAGCAGCAACGGAAGAATTGCCACCATAAACAAAGTGCGGCGGTCGCGCATCTGGTCGCGCAATTCACGCATTAAAATCAGCTTGATGTTCTTCCACTGTATCATCTGAATTATTGAGCCTTCATCGCCAGCTGGTCTTCATGCTGTTGGATTAAACTGAAGAACAATTCTTCCATATCCGACTCGTGATATTGCTCTTCCAGTTCCGGGATACTACCGATCGCCAGAATTTTTCCTTTGTAAATCACCGCGACGCGATCGCATAATTTTTCGACTTCCCGCATGATATGAGTCGAAAAAATAATGCACTTACCTTCTTCACGCAGGGCTTCGATTGTTTTCAATACGGCGCGTGCCACCAGAACATCAAGTCCCGTTGTCGGTTCATCAAAGATCAGAACGGGGGGATCATGAATGATCGTGCGGGCAATGGATACCTTCTGCTTCATCCCGGTCGACATTTTGGAACCGAGCATATCTTTGATATCCTGCATCTGCAGCGTCGTGAAAATACGATCCAGTCTCTGCTGCAGTTCCTGCTCTTCGATGCCGTAGAGTCGACCAAAATATTCCACCATTTCCCAGGCAGTCATCCGGTCATAGATTCCGGTATTGCAGGACATGAACCCAATCTGGCTCCGCACATCCTGGGGATGGGTTGCGACATCAAAGCCGGCAACAGTGGCCGAACCGCCTGTCGGCTGCAGGACTGTACTCAACATGCGCAGGCAGGTTGTCTTACCGGCTCCATTGGGCCCCAGTAAGCCGAAGATTTCTCCTGCCTGAACATCAAAGCTCACTGAGTCGAGCGCGACTATACTGCCACGACGCAAATCATCGAAACTTTTGCTCAGACCTTCGACGTGAATCATATCCGTCCATTATCCCCAATGCCCGCGTTATTCAGACGATCAGCATCGCGCCAATCAACTGTGAGAGAGGCTCACTTATACGTTATTATTACAGCTAAGCATAGCCTATCACCGCGAATCGGCGTCCCTAAGCTGATTGTATAATCAATTTTCTGTCAGTTGAGCACGGGGAGCGGAACGTGACCTGCTCCTTTGGCAGGACCGCTCGAATCGGGATCATCGATATAGTCATAAAAGACATTCCGCTGCCTGGGGATATAGCCCGATTCAGAGATACAGCGTCGAATGGTCTCAACAGTCAGATGATGAGTGGTTCCTGCCTGAGAAACCACGTTCTCTTCAATCATCAGGCTACCCATGTCATTGGCACCAAAAAAGAGTGCCATCTGACCGGTTTTTTCCCCCTGGGTGACCCAGGAAGATTGAATATTCTGGAAGTTATCCAGGTACAGACGGCTCACGGCCTGCGTCTTCAAATACTCAAACGCACCTGCGGGTGGAACATAATCCATGTCCGTGTGGTCGGGCTGCAGTGTCCAGCAGATGAACGCGGAAAAGCCATGCGTTTCATCCTGCAGTTCCCGTAGACGATCCAGATGCTCGATCCGTTCTGCCAGTGTCTCGATGTGACCGAACATCATCGTGGCGCTCGAAATGCCCCCCAGTTCATGCCAGACGCGATTTACCTCCAGCCATTCATCGGTCAGGACTTTGCCGCGTGTGATCTCTTTGCGAACACGATCGACGAGAATCTCTCCCCCGCCTCCAGGTACACTCCCTAAGCCAGCAGCTTTGAGTCGTTCGAGCACCTGACGCAGAGAGAGTTTATTGACTTTCGTGAAGTGATGAATTTCAGGCGGGCTGAATCCATGAACATTCACAGTCGGATAGCGTTCGCGCAGATCACGCAGCAGATCCTCATACCATTCCAGCTTCAGCGTCGGATGCAGTCCCCCCTGCAGCAGAATCTGATCCCCGCCGAGTTCAATCGTCTCTTCAATCTTCTGATACAGCTGCTCAGGCTTGAGCACATAGACTTCGGGAGATTTGGGATTACGATAAAAGGCACAAAAATCACAGACCGCCGTACAGGAATTGGAATAGTTAATATTCCGATCGATATTATAAGTACGATATGGTTCCGGATGCAGTCGTTTTGTGACCTCATTGGCTGCACGACCGAGCGCAACCAGATCGTGAGACTCCATCAGCTTGAGTCCCTCTTCTCGATTCAGACGTTCGCCGGCGACAGCTTTATCCAGCAGAGATGCAATTTCGGAAGACAAGAGGAACCCCCTCGGGCGCAAGTCCCGTTTTAATGGCTAAGTCTTGAAACAAACGTAACCCGCAACATTCCGCGGGTCCCAGGTAAAAACTCAAATTATTCTTCAGGTAACTTTCGGCTACCGATTCGTCAATGCCCAGCTTCGGTGCTTCCCGACGGGCAATTTCACCCAATAGTGTCACACCTTTATCTCGTGCCCGGCATAAAGCAGATTCCAGCAAACCTGTGTCCTGATCTCGCCGCACGGCCCACATCGCGAAGACAAAGGGAAGACCAGTCCAGCGTAACCACTCTTCTCCCAGATCCCAGGTCGCCACAAAACTCGCCTCCGGTGCGTGGATGGCACGATCGCCAATTAACAAAATGGCATCTGCACTACTGGACTCAATGGCCTGCTCAATTGGCAGCGGTTCGACTTCCGGATAAACCCCATATTGTTCTGCCAGCATAATGCGAACCAGTGTGGCACTCGTCCGGGACCCCATATCCAGCGCCAGCCTTCTGATTTGCCCCAGCGGGACCCTGCTATACATCTTAACACTCAACACCGGTCCCTGCGTCGCGATACAGGCATTGGAAATGATTTCATATTCTGAGCTGCGGATTACTTCAATCGAAGGGATTAATCCAACGTCAATCCGCCCGGCAGCCAGATCATCCGCCAGCAGACTGGGATAATCCAACATCAGTTCCGCATTATCGGCGAGCTCTTCCAGATCTTCAATCAAAGGCTTCGAGTTGAGATAGGAGACCGCCCCCACGCGAATCGGGGGTGGAATCAAGTCAGACATTATCGTTTGGCTTTCATTTCCGTTTGGTTTGTCCAACTTATTATAGCCAGCAATCTTCATCTCGCAATCAGCTCACACTATGGTAAATCTTCCAGAGAACGCACTCTGGTGCACATTCTGACTGTAGGTGTTACAATTCCGTACGTAACTCGGCATACATTATCGTATTCTAGCAGTTTATGCCCCCGCAATCAGGCAATATCCACTTGAAAATTCAAGGACAGACCAAATTCGGCGTCCTTCCGCAGGTGATCACCACAACTACAGGCAGCAGAAAGCAGCATCAGCATGACAAAACAGAGCCTCTCCAAAGTCGGCTTCATCGGAGCTGGTCGTATGGCAACCGCTCTTGCAGGAGGATTAATTTCATCCGGATTCACAACAAAAGACCACGTCTGTGCCAGCGACACTTATGAAGCCGCCAGTGAAAAGTTCGCCCAGGAGACTGGTGCACGGTCAGTTTCATCAAATCAGCAGGTCATGGAACAGGCAGAGATCATCATCCTCTCAGTCAAACCCCAGCAGATTCCCGACGTGCTGCAGGAAATCAAATCCTCTGTCACCAGCCAGCATCTCCTGATCTCCATTGCTGCCGGCTGCCCGCTGTCACTCTTCCTGGACACCCTGGGAGAATTCACCCGCATGATCCGCGTGATGCCGAACACTCCCTGCCTGGTCAAACAGGGTGCCTCCGCCTTCGCGCGGGGCGGACAGGCATCCACTGAAGATGCGACTCTGGTGGAGTCCTTACTTTCCACGGTCGGTATCGCGTTTGAAGTCCCCGAGTCACAGCTTGACGCGGTCACCGGCTTGTCTGGCAGCGGCCCCGCCTACATCTACCAGGTAATTGAAGCCCTCAGCGATGGCGGCGTCCGCGTGGGTCTGCCACGGCAGATCGCCACGCAACTGGCAGCTCAGACCGTCAAAGGAGCAGCCGAGATGGTCCTGCAGACAGGCGAACATCCAGGCACACTCAAAGACGCGGTGACCAGTCCCGGCGGAACCACAATCGCAGGGATCCATGCACTCGAAGCAGGTGGCTTAAGAAACAGCCTGATGAACGCAGTCAGCGCAGCAACCAGTCGCTCCATTGAACTGGGTCAAGGTAAATAAAGCCACCAAATGGCATTCTGACACGCACCTTTTTGTGACCAGACATTCTTTAATTTTATTAACCAACTTGTGCTGACTGGGTCCATCTCGCAAAATAAAAAGATGTCAGCAGAGCGAAATCAGATCGGGATGGAGTGGAACTGTGCCTGTCTCTCCATTCGATTTGGAATCTCTGAAGACTTTGAACAGCCTCGAATCACCCCCGCCTGCATCCACCGGGAGATACAACTATGCTTACGCAGTCTGTCCGTGCCACTCTTTTGTTCTCCTGTTTGTTCCTGACGGGAGCCCCCCTCTCACAGGCAGCAGAACCTGATTTGAAGAGCCTGTTGTCTCAGCCCGTTCTGGAAAAAGATCTTCCCTGGAAAGAAGTGCAGGCCTTCATTGCACCGCGGGTTCCCGGAATGCCGGAAATCAGTACGGTTGAGGAGTGGGAAAAATATATATCGCAAGTTCGCAGCAACGTGTTGAATAAAGTCGTCTATCGTGGTGAAGCCGCAAAATGGCGGGACTCGAAACTGAAAGTCGACTGGCTCGAAACGATCGCAGGCGGTCCTGAATATAAAATCCAGAAATTACGCTTTGAAGCACTGCCCGGCTTATGGGTGCCCGCGCTGTTGTACATTCCCAACAACCTGACAGGTAAAGTCCCCGTTGTCATGAATGTGAATGGACACGACCGCAATGGGAAAGCCGCCGACTACAAGCAGGTACGCTGTATTAACCAGGCGAAGCGAGGCATGCTGGCACTCAACATCGAATGGCTGGGCATGGGCCAGTTGAACGTTTCCGGTTTCACCCATTACAAAATGAATCAACTGGATCTGTGTGGTACGAGTGGACTGGCGCCCTTTTATCTGTCGATGAAACGAGGCCTTGATGTACTCTTATCACACCCCCATGCAGACCCGAAGCGCGTCGCGGTCGCCGGTCTTTCAGGCGGTGGCTGGCAGACCATCTTCATCAGTTCGCTCGACGAACGGGTCACTCTTTCCAACCCGGTTGCCGGATACTCCAGCTACCTGACGCGCGTTTATCACACAAAAGATCTGGGGGACTCCGAACAGACTCCCAACGATCTGGCCGTCTATGCCGACTACACACATTTGACAGCGATGCGGGCACCCCGCCCCACCCTGCTCACAAACAACTCTAAAGACAACTGCTGCTTTGAATCCGGTTATGCCCAACCGCCGCTGTTAAAAGCCGCTTTCCCGATCTTTAAACTCTACGACAAAGAAACGAATCTGCAGAAGCACGTCAACGATGATCCCGGCGATCACAACTTTCTGAAAGACAATCGCGAGGCCCTCTACCGCATGCTGTCGGCTCACTTTTCGGAACCGGGCAAACCTTTACCGGTCAAGGAAATGGAATGTAAGGCCGAACTCAAAACAGCAGAGGAACTCAATGTAGAGTTGCCTGAAAACAATGCCGACTTTCATACACTGGCTCTCAAGCTCAGCCAGAATCTGCCGCGACGTAGGAAAAGCACTCCTGAAAAACAGCGCGCTGCACTCAAGCAGGTCGTGCACTTCAAATCCGCAGACACACCACTCAAGGCATTACAATCCAGCCAGACAACAACAGGCAAAACAACCGTCACATTCTGGAAACTGAAAATCGATCAAAACTGGACGGTCCCTGCTGTCGAATTCTCCAACGGCGATTCTGAATCCACGACGATCCTGGTAGCAGATGCAGGTCGTAAAAGCCTGGCAGAACAGGTTCAGAAGTTGCTCGCACAGGGAGAAACCGTCCTGGCAGTGGACCCCTTCTACTTCGGTGAATCGAAAATCAGTCAACGCGACTTTCTGTACGGTCTACTGGTCGCCGCTGTCGGAGAACGTCCACTGGGTATCCAGGCCAGCCAGTTAACATCGATTGCGCACTGGTTACGTGACCAGAAAAAGCAGACGTCTGTCAAGATTCAGTCAGTCGGTCCCCGCAGCAGTCTGTTCACACTCGTATCAGCGGCCATCAATCCGGAGGCCTTTTCCAGCGTGCAGTTGCAAGGCTCATTAGGTTCTCTGAAAGAAATCATTGAACAGGATCAATCTGTCAATCAGGCGCCGGAGCTCTTCTGCTTTGGATTGCTGAAGCAGTTCGATATCAAAAACCTGGTCGCTTTGGCTGGAAAAGAGAATGTAAAATTCATTGATCCCAGCGAACGCGTCAAACAGGAACTGTCGCAGGTGCAAGTGAAAAAAGACCTCGATTACCTGGGCGAAGGACGCAGCGAAAAGCTGGACCTGTATCTGCCCGATCCACAATTTCAGAGCGGCCCTTATCCCGCTGTTGTGATCATTCACGGCGGTGGCTGGCACGGTGGTGATAAAGCAGCCCGCCGCGAGTTGAATATCGGAAACAATCTGGCGAAAGCCGGTTATGTCTGCGCCAGTATTAATTATCAGCTTGCGAAACGGCACTCCCGGTTTACCGATAACCTCAGACAGGTCTGGCCCGGTCATCTGCAGGACTGCAAAACCGCTGTCCGCTATTTAAGAAAACATGCAAAACAGTATCAGATTGATCCCGACCATATCGGCGCCATTGGAGGCTCGGCGGGAGGTCACCTGGTTGCCATGCTCGCCGTAACCGGCGATGATCCCGCACTCGATCCGCAAGGACCCTATGCCGATTTTTCAACTCGCATTCAAGCCGTCGTTCCCATGTATGGTGCACATGACCTGATTACCCTGGCAAAATCTCGCGACCTGCTGGACTCGTTCACGCAAGAAGAGAAAGCACTCAGCCAACAGGCTTCTGCCGTTTCTCATCTCACAAAAGACGATCCTCCCTTCCTGATTTTGCATGGCACAAAGGATACAACCGTTCCACTGGAACAGTCACAACTGCTGCAGGCAGCCTTGGAGAAAGAGAAGATGCCCTCTGAACTGTTGATTATTGAGGGGGCGCCACACAGCTTCCACCTGCAACCCAGCCAGCAGGATCTCAGACCTGCCGTCATCGGTTTCTTTGACCGCCACCTGAAACCCTGAGCACGGCGCTTCTCACTGGAGTTGACACAATCACGGACTCTGTTAAAATAAAAACAAATGTAGCCAAGGCTACATTTAACAGGCGCTTTACACCCAACCCGTTCCTGGAGTTAATCAATGCGAAAGCTTCTCGCTTTCAATCTTATATTGTGCCTGCTGGCAGGCTGTCAGTCCGAACAGGCTTCGGTTCCCGAAAAATCTCCTGACCAGGAGCAGTTGAACTATCCAATTCCGGTAGCCGCGACGGTCGGCATGGTCGCCGATCTCGTCAAGAATGTAGGACGCGAATATGTAGACGTAACGCAAATCATGGGATCGGGTGTCGACCCCCACATGCACAAAGCCAGCCGTGACGATGTACAGACCATCATGAACTCCGACATGGTCTTCTATTCCGGCTTGATGCTGGAAGGCAAAATGGCTGATACCCTGATCAAGGTCGCGCGTACCAAGCCAGTCTTCGCTGTCACCGAACTGATCGATCCGAAATCACTACTGGAGCCCGACGATTTTAACGGACACTACGACCCCCACGTCTGGATGGATGTCGCGACCTGGTCGCTATGCGTTGATGCAGTGAAAGATGCATTGAGCCAGTATGACCCCCGTCATGCTGAAGTCTATCAGAAAAACGCCGACGAATATAAACAGCAACTCAAAACTCTGCATGAGTATGGGCTTAAAACGATAAAGTCGATCCCGGAAAACAGTCGCATATTAATCACGTCACACGATGCCTTTAATTATTTTGGGCGCGCGTATGGACTGGAAGTGCTGGGAGTCCAGGGAATTTCGACTGAATCAGAAGCCGGTTTGAAACGCATTAATGAACTCGTGGATCTACTGGTCGCCAAAAATGTGAAAGCCGTCTTTGTGGAGAGTAGTGTTTCCAAAAAGAACATCACCGCGTTAATCGATGGTGCCAAAGCACAAGGACATGAAATAGTGATTGGCGGCGAACTGTTTTCTGATGCCATGGGAGAAGCAGGCAGCTATGAAGGGAGTTACATGGGAATGCTCGACCATAATTTCACAATCGTTGCCCGGGCACTGGGCGGCACCGCCCCGGAAAAAGGCATGCAGGGCAAACTCACTCCGTGATTCAACTCAAGCTGCTCACTTCCCGATTGTCTTGAACCATTTTCACTTCAATCATTCAATCAATGAAATAAATTTAAGCTCATGAATATCAGCGAGAGTCCATTACCAGATCGGCAAAATGATGCGTCAGCTGCCGAGATACCGCTCTCTGTATATGACCTCACCGTTGCATACCACCGCAAACCGGTGATCTGGGACGTCAGCTTTGATATTCCTCCGGGAAAGCTGATTGGAATCATCGGGCCGAATGGCGCAGGGAAAAGCACTCTGCTCAAAGCCATGATGGATCTGATCCCAAAAGCGTCCGGACGGGTTCAGATCTTTGGCAAGTCTTATCAGAAAAATCGGCATCGCGTAGGCTATGTCCCCCAGCGGGAAAGTGTCGACTGGGATTTTCCCGTGGATGCCCTGGATGTGGTCACCATGGGACTCTATAAAGAAATCGGCTGGTGCCTGCCTGTTCGCAGGAAACACAAAGATCGTGCGCTGGAAGCTTTGGATCGTGTAGGAATTGCCGACTATGCCCGCCGCCAGATCAGCCAGCTGTCAGGCGGACAGCAACAGCGAACCTTTCTGGCCCGCGCCCTGGTGCAAAACGCCGATCTCTACCTGATGGATGAACCATTCGCTGCCGTCGATGCGGCCACGGAGAAAGCCATCGTCCAGATTCTGCAGGAAATGAAACAAGCCGGCAAAACGGCCCTGGTGATCCATCATGATCTGCAGACCGTTCCCGAGTATTTTGATTATGTCATCCTGCTGAATATGCGCGTAATTGATCATGGCTTGACCGCGGATGTTTTCACACCCGAAAATCTGCAGAAAACGTATGGCGGCCGTCTGACCCTGCTCGAAGAAGCGACCGAAACCATGCGCCGCCGGGAGCAGTCTTTATGAGACTGTTTGTAATTGTATTTCTGCTGATGAGTCTTTGCCCTTATGCTCCGCTGCTCGCAGCCAACGGTGCGAACTCACCTGGTTCACAGAGATCCATTACAGACCGCAGCATTTCCATTCCTGAATGGAAAGACTGGAAACGTGTTTTCTTTTTAGAAGACTATAACACGCGCATCGTCATCCTGGGGACGACGTTACTCGGCATGTCAGCCGGCATGATCGGCAGTTTTGCCCTGCTCAGAAAACGGGCGCTGATGGGTGATGCGTTAAGTCATGCCACTCTGCCCGGCATCGCACTTGCTTTCATTCTCGCGACCTCATTTGGCATGAATGGCAAAACATTGCCTGTGCTGCTGTCGGGAGCAGCGATCAGCGGACTGCTGGGAATTGCATCCATTCTGATGATTCGAAATCTCACCCGCTTAAAAGAAGACGCCGCCCTGGGGATTGTACTCAGCGTTTTTTTTGGAGCGGGAGTCGCCTTACTGGGAATCGTCCAGCAGATGCAGACGGGGCATGCGGCGGGCCTGGAATCATTTATTTACGGTAAGACCGCATCCATGGTCGCCAGCGACGCCTGGTTGATCGGCAGTGCTGGACTGACCTGTATGCTGATTTCCATCTTCCTGTATAAAGAACTCACACTGCTCTGTTTCGACGAAGGTTTTGCCCACTCGCGTGGCTTTCCCGTCGTGTTGCTCGACATGATCCTGATGGGACTGGTAGTCGTCGTCACGATCATCGGTCTGCAGGCAGTCGGATTGATTCTGATGATTTCGCTCCTGGTCATTCCGCCTGCTGCCGCCCGGTTCTGGACAGAAAAGATATTTTACCTGTCTTTCGTTGCCACAATCCTCGGAGCGCTCAGTGGGATGGTTGGCTCCGCCATGAGTGCCATTTTCCCGAATCTTCCTTCCGGTGCGATGATTGTGCTGGTCGCTACCAGTATGTTTCTGGTCAGTATGGTTTTTGGCGTTCCCCGGGGAATTCTGATCCGCAAGCTCAGACGCTATCAGCTTAATAGAAAAGTCGATCGACAACACCTGTTGCGCAGCATCTATGAATACCTGGAAGCACATAATTTACTGACGGATCAGACGAACCAACTCGTTCCCATCAAAGACCTTTACCAGATGCGCAGCTGGCTGCCGACAGACCTCCACTCGATCATTCATCGTGCCAGCCAGCAAGACTTGCTTCAAACAGTAGACGGTAACCAGATACGTCTGACGCCTTTGGGACTGACTGAAGCCGCACGGATCGTTCATGAGCATCGACTATGGGAACTGTACCTCATCACGTATGCCGACGTTGCTTCCAGCAAAGTCGATCGGGATGCTGATGCCATTGAACATGTACTGGAACCGGAAGTCATATCTGAACTGGAAACATTACTGAGTCAGCAATCATCCACAGACATCCTGCCCAGCCCTCATACCCTCCAGCTCAAACAGGGGAATTCCGATTCGTCTGCCCCCGATTCCCGGAGGCCTGGTTCATGAATGTTCTGAGAGAAGCATTGAGCCAGTGGAGCTGGTATCTGGACGGCTGGATCATTGTCGCGGGAATTCTATGCTCTGTCGCAACGGCCCTGCTGGGGAACTTTCTGGTCCTGCGAAAAATGAGCATGTTGGGAGATGCGATCACCCATGCAATTCTGCCCGGACTCGCTGCTGCTTTTTTTATCAGCGACAGCCGCAGCAGTCTGCCCATGTTTGTGGGTGCGGTCATCGCTGGTATTTTAACGGCACTGTTCACGGAGTGGATTCGCAGCTTTGGTAAAGTGGACGAAGGCGCTTCCATGGGAGTGGTCTTCACGTCCCTGTTCGCGTTGGGGCTGGTCATGATTGTTCAGGCTGCGGATCATGTTGACCTGGATCCCGGCTGTGTACTCTATGGAGCAATCGAACTGACGCCCCTCGATACGGTCCTGGTTGCAGGCTGGGAAATCCCCCGCGTTGTCGCCGTGCTCTCCATCGTCCTGTTGATCAACCTGCTGTTTGTGGTCTGCTTTCTCAAAGAACTCAAACTCAGTTCATTCGATCCGGCGCTCGCAACGACCACGGGATTTAATGCCACGCTGATTCATTATACCCTGATGACACTGGTTGCCATCACAGCGGTCGCCAGTTTCGAGACGGTCGGCAATATTCTTGTAGTGGCCATGTTTGTAGTGCCGCCCGCTGCTGCGTACATGCTCACGGATCGACTGGGGCGGATGATCGTCCTCAGTGTCATCCTGGCAATCATCGCAGCCATCACGGGGCACATCAGCGCCATTACCGTGCCCCACTGGTTTGGTTATGGAAGTACTTCAACTGCCGGCATGATGGCAGTCACGGCAGGTCTGCTGTTTGTGCTGGCGGCATTGCTTGGTCCCCGGCATGGCATCCTGGTCGTTTTTATTCGGCGGCAGTTCCTGTCGTGGAAGATTCTCGCAGAAGACATCATCGCGTTGATGTATCGGATTGAAGAACGTGACCCGGACCGTAAACCTGATGCCGGTTATCTGCGCGAGATTCTGTTCTCCCGCGCCTTATCAACCAGTCTCTCACTCCATTATCTGGCCAGTCGGGGACAGATTACAGGCACAAACGGTTATTATAAGTTGACAGAAACAGGTCGCGACCAGGCACGTCAACTGGTTCGCTCACATCGTCTCTGGGAACACTACCTGGTCGAACACGCGGGCATGTCCACAGAAACGATTCACAGGCAGGCCGAACGACTGGAACATTTCACCGATCGCCAGTTACGTGAAAAGCTGAATGAGGACACAATCGAGACCGACCAGGACCCGCATGGCAGTCCCATTCCTCCCGAAGAGTTCTCCGACTGACCTGACAGGCACGCCTCTCTCGATTAATGCTCGGGAGGAACAGTGACTTCCTCATTTTCGGTCTCTGTTACTGGCTCCTGTTCTTCAGCAGGACTCCAGCCGCGGTCAACAATCAATCGTGCGCCACGTCTGAAACTGAGATAGGACCAGGCCCACTGCATCACGACCAGTACGCGGTTCTTAAAACCAGTGAGATAAAAGACATGCACGACCAGCCAGACCACCCAGGCAAAAAAACCAGCCAGCTTGAGCCGTCCCATTTCTACAATCGCCCGACTGCGGCCAATTGTTGCCATCTGCCCTTTGTCCCGAAAATGAAACTTACTGCGTGGCTTGCCTTTGACTTCATTGCGAATCGTTTTCCCGATAAATCGCCCCTGCTGTAAAGCAACGGGAGCCGTTCCCGGTAGCGGACTGCCAGTCTGATGCGTATAACTGGCCTGGTCGCCAGCCACGAATACATTCGGATATCCTTCCAGGCTCAAATCCGGTTCGACCAGAACGCGACCACGATTATCAACGTGCATGCCTCCTGCCTGTCCGAGCTCAGAAGCCTCGACTCCCGCAGCCCACAACACGGTGGCAGCACGAATTCGCTCATCTCCTAATTCCACTCCTTCATCATTAATGTTCGTGACCACAGAGGAAGTCCAGATCTGAACACCCAGCTTCTCCAGATCCCGGGCGGCCCGGTTCGACTGCTGCTCGGAAAACATGGGCAAAATGCGTGGTCCTGCTTCCACAAGAATGACGCGGGTGTGGCTGGGGTTGATCCGGCGAAAATCTCGCGACAGGGTAAAACGACTCATCTCCCCGATGGCACCTGCCAGTTCAACACCGGTGGGACCGCCGCCTACGATCACGTATGTCAGATACTTTTTCTGTTCATCCGGGTCGGTAACGCGTTCTGCATGCTCGAACGCAGACAGCACACGCTTGCGAATTTCGGTTGCCTGGGAAATCGTCTTCAGGCCGGGTGCATATTTTTCCCATTCATTATGACCGAAGTAACTGTGTGTAGCACCACAGGCCAGTACCAGGTAATCAAATTCGAGCTCACCGAAATCAAATTTGACTTTTTGTCCGGGAAGATCGATTGATTCTGCCTCACCAAGCAAAACACTGGTATTGCGATAGGCGGAGAGCAGGCTGCGAATGGGGGTGGCGATATCCGCGGGACTGAGCCCGGCCATCGCCACCTGATAGAGCAGTGGTTGAAACAAATGGTAGTTGTGACGATCCACCAGAGTGACTTCCACTCCGGCAATTCCCCCCAGTTCCAGTGCCGCGTTCAATCCGGCAAAACCACCGCCGATGATCAGTACCCGTCTGGTATCGGACTTGCTTCGAGGGTTCTGTAAAGTATTCATTTCACTAATTTTTTAGACAGGACGATCCATTCAATCAGACAGAAGTAAGCGCCCTTTGATGCCGATTAAGAAAACACACTATAGCCATTCTAGTCGATTCGTCTACGCACACAAAATATCTTCTTGAAAAATCAAGATGATCTGTCCGAAAACAACCAGTCGATGTGAATTTCAGGCAAGTATTTCATGAATCACT
Organism: Gimesia maris; assembly: GCF_008298035.1. NCBI lineage: Bacteria > Pseudomonadati > Planctomycetota > Planctomycetia > Planctomycetales > Planctomycetaceae > Gimesia > Gimesia maris. Next base: position 594,103 of record NZ_CP042910.1, on the reverse strand, counting down.
TCGCCATGCACATTCGTCAGGCGGCGTTCGATTCCGTTGTGGTACCAGGTGAGACGGGTATGGTCGATCCCCAGTAAGTGGAGCACGGTGGCGTGATAATCATGCCAGGCAATCGGTTTTTCGACTGATTTCCAGCCAAATTCGTCGGTCGCACCGTAACTGAAGCCATGTTTGAGCCCGCCGCCGGCCATCCAGACCGAAAAACCATTCATATTATGGTCTCGGCCGGTACCGACCTGATCCGAAGCAGACTGTGTAAACGGGGTCCGCCCAAACTCCGTGGAAAACAGAACCAGAGTGTCATCCAACATGCCCCGCTGCCTCAAATCCTGAACTAAAGCCGCGACAGGCTGATCGATCCGGGCTGCTTCACGAAGATGATTGCCTTTGACATTTTCATGACCGTCCCAGTTGATGCGCGGTGATCCAAACGGGCCTCCGGAAAACAATTGCACAAATCGAACCCCCTGCTCCAGTAAACGTCGCGCCAGTAAACAGTTACGGGCAAAAGGAGCTGTAACTTCGGAATCAAAGCCATAAAGAGATTGAGTGGCCGGAGTTTCAGCAGATAAATCGGTGACCCGCGGGACTGCCAGCTGCATTTTCGCGGCCAGTTCATGACTGCGAATCCGGGCTTCCAGATCACTGTTCGCGCCCATCCGCTCCAGGTGGCCCTGGTTGAACTGGTTCAATAATCGCCGACTGGCTTGTTCCGTTGTTTTCGAGATCTTTCGTTCGGGGAATAAATCACGGATTGCCGGCCCTTGTGATTGAAAGGGCACCCCCTGATGCAAAGCGGGTAAAAAACCATTCGACCAGTTAATGGTTCCTGCAGCGGGATAGCCGCGCACGTCAGGCAGAACGACAAACGAAGGTAATTCATCCGTTTCACATCCCAGCCCGTACGAAAGCCAGGAACCAAGCACCGGAAAACCATTCAAACGAAAGCCCGTGTTTTCCTGAAAGGTGGCAGGCGTGTGATTGGCGGAATCTGCTTTCATCGACCGTAACAAAGTGAGCTCATCTGCCTGCGCCGCGATATGCGGAAACAGATCGGAGATCCAGAGTCCACTCTGCCCGCGCCGGCGGAATTCAAAATCGTTTTTGCGTAACAGGCCCACCTTACCAAAAAAAGTCTCGGGAGTTTTATCCGTAGGCATCGCCTTGCCATGCAGATCTTTGAGCGCAGGCTTATAGTCAAAGGAATCCAGGTGGCTCAGACCACCGATCAGACAGATATGAACCACCCGTTTGACCCGGGGTGGAAAATGAGGAGCCGGTGAAGTCTGCCTGACAGACTCGGACGCTCCTCCCGATTTCTGATGTAACAGCAAATCCATGAGCGCCGTTCCCGCCAGGCCGGTTCGAGCCCAGGAAAAGAATTCACGACGCGACATCGAATGGGAACCTGAGACTGATTCCGATTGATCTGTTTTTTGATACAACATTCCGCTCTCAATTCACATATAAAAATTCGTTGCTATTGAGTACAACCCGGCATAAAGCAGAGAGTCCGTGTTTTTCGCAGAATTCGCATGCAGCTGCTGACTCTGCAGATTGGGGATGACGTTGATAAGCCAGCAGAAACAATTCTGCAACCTGTTTCTCCTCTTCGGAACCGACTCGCGATTGGATGCGTTCTGCAAGTTGGTCAGACATGCGTAAGACAAAAGAGGTATTCATCAGTGAGAGTGCCTGAAGTGGCGTCGTCGTCGACGGGCGATCGGGTGTCGTCGTCGAGGGATCCGGACAGTCAAACGTTTCCAGCAAAGGGTGTCGTCCGCCTCTTGCAGAAAATCGATAGATTGACCTGCGATTAAATTCCTCGCCTGTCGGATCCAGGGGTTCATAGAACTGGGTCCCTTTGAAAAAATAGGATTTCACGTCCTGGTATCCCTGTCCCCCGACCTGGGAATTCAGCTGTCCTGATATTTTCAAGATGGAATCGCGAATCGACTCCGCTTCAATTCTCTGCGGGCTTTTGCGCCACAACCACTGATTGTCTGCATCGACTTTCAACGCATCCGGGTCGAGTTGAGCTGACTGCTGAAAAGCGGCAGAAAGCAGTATTAAACGGTGCAGTGATTTCAGGCTCCAGTTCTCCTGAATCAGTCTGCGAGCCAGCCAGTCCAGTAATTCCGGATGGCTGCAGTCACCTCCGTTAAAGCCGAAATCATTAGGAGTATTAACGAGCCCCCTCCCAAAATGATAATGCCAGACTCGATTCACGATCACCCGGGCAAAGAGCGGGTTCCTGGAACTGGTCACCCAGTCTGCAAAGCGGATCCTGCGATCGTGGTCGGAACTGTCAGAGGCCAGCTCCAGATCTCCGTTGACCCCCTGAATCGCTTTTATGCCTCCAGGACTGACAACCCCTGCGGGAGCTGCGACACTGCCTCGTTTCAATAAATGCATGACACCCGGCTCATGGGATACTGCCGCATATACTTTTTCAGGTTGGATTGACTGCAGCTGCTTGATTCGGGCCTGCAACTCTGTCCGAGCCCTGCGCAATGTTTTTCGTTTTGCCTGTTCTGAAGCAGAAAGCGTGGCAACCAGTTCCTCCTCAGAGAAAAAAGTACCTCCCCCCTTTGCAGATTGCTGAATTTCTGTAGCCGTCAGTGCCCGGTCATACAAACGCGCTTTCGAGATGACTCCCTGCAAAAGTCGATTTCCAGCAGGCGAACCGTGGCGCAAACCAATGAGCACTTCCGTTTTTTCGGCTGGAAACGACTGCAGACCGCGTGACTGATATGACTTGCCATAAAGTTGACCATTTCGATAGGCGGTAATCTTTCCCTCCGCGGAGTACACAATGGCAATCTGAACTTCCTTTTCAATGGCTTCCTGTTCCTGTGGCCCCTGAAAAGATTTCGTGCGATGAAAGTGATCGCTGCCGGCCAGCCAGTGCCCCGGTTGTTGTTCTCCATAAACAATGGCATCAAAAATATTGCCATCAACGGTCTGCACACTCAGTACGCCTCCCCCCCGCTGATCTAGATTTGTCAGCTTCACCCAGGCTTCCAGCGTTTTTTCGTTCAATGCCTGTTTGAGTGGCTCTGCTTTCAGATAGGATTTGTTTCCATCCAACAGCAGCCCTTCTTCGGTTTGCCTGGCAGAACCATGTAAAGTCCCCTGTAAACCACCAACCAGGTCCTGAGTACTCTTCCGAAAATCCCAGGCTGCCACGGGGGAAGTGATCGCCAGAGGCAATTCTGTTTGCTCCTGTGTTGCCCGTGAAGCGAGAACCCGTCGTCGCGCAGCGGACTCTAATCCAAACAGTACCCTTTGAGTTTCGCGAAGCTTGTTCTTCACCTGCGCCAGTTCCTGCTGCGCCTTTTCATAAGCGGGATCAGGCAGATGCCGTTCCCCATGTCCCACCCCGGAAAGTGCCGCTGCAAACTGATAATATTCCTTCTGACTGATGGGATCGAATTTGTGATCGTGGCAACGGGCACAATTGACCGTCAAGCCTAAAAATGTCTGCCCCACAACGCCGACAATGTCTTCCAGTTCATCCTGTTTCATTGTCGCCCGCATCGTTTTACTGATGGGAATCACCACGTCATGCGGCCCTGCCACCAGGAAACCAGTCGCTTTAACCGCATCTGGATTGTCCGGTTCCAGCAGATCACCGGCCAATTGTAATTTCACGAAGCGGTGATAAGACATATCCTGATTCAACGCCTCAATCACCCAGTTGCGATAAGGCCAGGCATTCAATCGCGGTTGGTCTCGTTCAAAGCCGTTACTCTCACCAAACCGCGCCACATCCAGCCAGTGCCTTGCCCAGTGCTCTCCATAGTGTGGAGACGCCAGCAGGCGATCAACGAGTTTTTCATAAGCATCCGGCGACTGATCTTTCAGGAAGGCTTCCACATCTTCCGGTTCGGGAGGTAAGCCGATTACCGAATAGGAAAGACGTCGTATTAAGGTGCGACGATCAGTAACTGGCTGAGGCTTGAGCCCTTTCTGGTGTAGCGTTCTCAGAATAAAAGCATCGATCGGATTATGCACCCAATCCTCATCAGCCCCATCGTCATTGGAAAACGCGGGAACAACAGGATTCCTTAGAGGCTGCAGAGACCACCAGTCATAACCGCCTCGCTTTTCAGTGGTTTTACTGAAGGCATCAATCGGATCGGTGCCCCAGGGAGCACCAGCTGAAATCCATTGTTTGAACAGCAGTTTTTGTTCTGCAGTGAGCGGGTGCTCGGGGGGCATGGCATCAGATTCGATATACTGCCACAACAGACTCTCTTCCGGATTGCCAGCCTGAAGGGCCGATCCCGTTTCCCCACCTCGGATCGCAGCGGCTCGATTTGAAAAATCAAACCCCGCCTTGGGATCCAGGCCGGCATGACAGTCCAGGCAATGCCCGGCAATTAACGGAGCCATCACCCGATCGAAATCAGCACCAGCAGTCCTGACATTTTCAAACAGTTCTGCTGCCTGAGTGGAAACAACCAGGCTCAGCCAGATCACAACTGTCAAAACGTTTCCTCTGGAACCACCTGCACGCATGGCATAATCCTTCTGCTGACATTCAATAGAGTTTTGTAATGCAATCGAATGCCGGTTGCCCGGCTGTAGAGGTTGACACGCGCCTGAAAGACCCATATCATATTTCACTATTGAAACCTATTTCATATATGAAGTCAACAACAATGAGCGTTCCTGACACAAAACGGAAATCGGAAGCAGCCGCCTCACCCAGTCTGCAGCGGGGAATCGCGTTGCTGGAGCACCTCGCCCGCCACTCGCATGGCTGCACGCTAAGCGCCCTCAGCGAAGAACTGACCATACCCCAGGCTTCGTTATTGCGGATTGGAAAAGCCCTGGAAGAACTCGGCTATGTCACGCGCGATGTGACCACTAAAAAATATTACCTGACAAATCGCTTCCTGCAGTTGATCCCTCCGAGCGTCCAGGATCGACCACTGATGGAATGTGCCATCGGTCCGATGCGGGAACTGCGCGACACGACCAGTGAAACAACCCAACTCTGCTGCCTGATCGACCGGGAGATCGTCATCCTGGAACAGATGCTGGCGCGACATGCATTTAAGTATTCTGCCGAGATCGGGGCCCGCGCTCCCTGTTACAGTTGCGCTCCCGGAAAGGCCATCGCGGCATTTCTGCCGGACAATGAACGCGATGACCTGGTCAACCGCATTCACTTTAAACGCTTCACCCCACATACCATCACATCCAGACGCGCCTTTCTCAATGAACTGGATCTGATTCGTCAACGTGGCTATGCCGTTGATCATGAAGAAGGCCTGGTGGGAATCCGCTGCATCGCGGCACCCATTCTGGATCGCAATGGCATTGGTATCGCCGCATTCACAATCACAGGCCCTGCCGAACGGATCCCACAGGACGAATATGAATCGCTGGGACAGGTCGTTCGGTCCCGGGCCGATGCCGCGACTGTCGCTTATAATCGGTAAGCATTGACCGAACCTGGAATTTCCCGCCCCTGCAATCAACACAGCCATCAGGTTCACCCCAACCCGCTGAATCCTGCAATTACCGATAATTGCCCCACCCGGAATTTCAGCGAACAGTCGGGGCAGTTGATCCCTCCACTCGCATGTTGCAATTTGACATCCTGCGTTTGCAACCTAGCTTTAGTTTAACTGATTCGATTTGGTGTATACCTGCAATGTCTTTTGATCTTAAAACAGACATCAACATCTGAAACCAGTACACTCTGTCATGTCTCTGTTTTAAAAACCGACTGTTGAAACAATCTCCATTCCGTTGTGAAACACAGATATTGCCAAAAGAGAATTGATTGTGATACGCGAGGCACAAGCGTTCGATCAGAACAAATTGTGTTAGAGCTCTGCTCAATATACCAAAGGTCGCAAGATGAACAGCCCCCTCATAGCATCGAATAACTCTCTGCCGAGATCATCCTCGGTCCATGGGAGCTATAATATGGGCTCTTCAAAAATTCTCAGGCAGCTGATCTCACTATCGGAAGACTTTGAAGAATATTCACTTGAGTCTGACACGGGTGACTTGATTGATCAGGTGATTTCCCGGAAACATCTCCGTAAACTGCTGTCAGCATTACAGGCACGAGATGCTTCTACACTCTGCCACTCAAGACGTGTTGCTTTTCTGGCAAAAGGGATCGCTACCAATTTAGGCTGGGAAGGAATCCATCTCAAACGACTGGAAGTCGCGGCCCTCTTACACGATATCGGAAAAATCGGCGTCCCCGATCATATCATCTTCAAGCCTGGTAAACTGACTTCAGATGAAATTGAGCTGATGTCGCATTACCACAACATTGGTCTTGATGTCCTGCAGGCCTGCCGTACCGATCATGAAGTATTAACAATCCTGTCGCAGACCCGTTACCATTTCAGTGGTGCCACGAATGGTTATCAATTCATCGGCAGTGAAGTCAACCAGGGAGCGCGCATCCTGGCGATAGCAGACGCCTACGACTCACTGGCAACAGACCAGGTGTATCGCACGGGGAAAAAACATGAAGAAATCATGTCGATTCTCATGGAAGCAGCCGGAACGCAGTTCGATGGAAATATTGTCTGTGCGCTATCTCGCTGGGAACAGAACGAAAAGCAGGCTTTCCACGATGCTTTGCAGGAAGTCAATCGTCTGTTCCAGCCTAAAGATTTCACAGAACGGGAAGCAATCGAAGCAAACCTGATCAGCAACATCTTCTCCTATCTGTTTCAGATTGAAAGTCTTTACGACGGTTTTTATATCGTCAATGCTGATTTTCAGTTTGTCGTCCTCAGTCCGGGACTGGAAAAGCTGGCTGACCTGCGGGCCATTGATGTGCTGGGAGAATCATGGACCAGCGGCAGCCTGCCTCTCACAAATAAAGAAGGTACCAATCTCACTTCAGCTGAATGCTCCATGAACCGTGTCATTGCCAACGGCAAGCCGATGACGACCGAATTTATGCTGGAGCGACCGGGTGGCCGACTGATCAATATCGAAGTGCAGTCTGTCCCGATGTTTGGCGATGACGGCCGTTTGATTGGTGTTACAGAAATTTTCCGAGACTTGTCACGCAGCCTGAAACGCCCGAAAGAATACAATGACCTGAAACTGGCTGCCAGCCTGGATGCGTTAACATCGGTGGCCAACCGGGGTGAACTGGAAACACAGCTGGCAATCATGCTGTCCCGCATCCAGAAGGAACAGAACCCGGAACCATTGAGTCTGATCTTTATCGATGCAGATCATTTCAAAAACATAAACGACAGTTATGGTCACTCGACCGGTGATGAAGTTCTGGTAGAACTGGCGCGATTGTTTCAGCATGAAACTTACTCTGGAGAACTGGTGGGCCGTTATGGTGGAGAAGAATTTGTCATTCTCTGCCCTGAAACAGCACTGGAACATGCAGTCAAAAAAGCAGAACGCTTACGACTGGCTGTTTCCAATCTGAAAATGGAGAACCAGTCGAACATCAGGGTCACAGCTTCCTTCGGCGTCTCTCAATACGAACCCGGTGATTCATTAGAAAGTCTGTTCCATCGGGCTGACAGCGCTTTATACCAGGCGAAAGAAACGGGACGAAATAAAGTCCGCGCCCTCACATGCGAACAGATGAAGTCCGGTGAGATCATTCCCGATGAAGTGCCTGAAGCGACCGCTGCAGAAGGCATGAAATTTGAAAGCACATTCAATGCACTGATCTCGTCAGATTTTATCGTCTACAAGCTTGGTGGTTTCGTAAATGATAATCACGCGCGTCTGACCGAAGTCAGTACCAACCGGGCCGTAATGAGACTCGGTAAAGCTGGATTACTTCCCTTCTGGGGCAAAACAGACGATCGAAAACCAGTTGAAATAGAAGTCGTCTTCGGCTCGTCTACCAAAAAATCAAACAGCAACAGACGCCAGACTTCCTCTCAGGTTGAAATTGCAACTCGCATTACCCCCATGGGATGGATCAAACAACCCGAAGTATTTCAACAACGGGCAGGTCGTGTGTTTCGACTGCTGAAAGATTACTTCGCAGCCGAATGATTCTGGCACTTTTGAACGGCAGAACCTGCCGATCGGCATCAGACCTTCACCCCAGTCTAACCCTTGGCGCAAAGACAGGAAAAATACGCAGACCCTCCGGAATACGGCAACTCTGCCGATCCTTGAACATCCAACGATTGTATCTGTCTTACGCCCCCGGATAATCCGCAAGATACGAAAAACCGTACACAACGGAATAGCACGAATCCGATAAACCATGCGTATCGATTAACACATAAACTGCGCACGGTGGTCTCCCTGGTGGCTTTAAAAACATTTATCACACATTATTTCCCTGCAGCCTTCCGAATCGAATTCCGGAACGTATGCTTCACGTTTCTGCTTTTGATTCTATCCGGTTTAACCGGCTGCGCGCATACGGACTGTGAAGAAGAATACGGAATCTGTTCCCCCGCATATAATCGGGTTAAAAAATGCTTTTTCTTCCACAAAGATAAATGTTCTCCCCACCCTTACCATTCACTGGATGGCTACCAGGCTGACCTCGACAAAATTGTCGTCAAACACGCGGCAAAAAAATGCGCTCGCGAATCCCTCAAAACAATTTCCTGTAACTGTAAAGAGAAACCTTCGAAGGCATTCCGTAAAGGTTATCAACAGGCATATATTGATATCGCACTGGGTGAATCTGGAGAAGTTCCTCCCGTGCCACCTGAGGAGTACTGGGCCGCTCACTACCGGACTCCCGAAGGATACCTGGAAATCCAGGAGTGGTTTACCGGTTATAAACTGGGTGCAGAGCATGCCCTGGCAGGGGGACGGTATGAGTATGATGAAATTGCCACTCCCTATTCTTTAAGCGGGTGGAATCAACCAGCGATTGAGCACTGGGATACCGGATCTGCCTATCCCTCTGAGCCACAGGGGGAAGTTCATTCAGAACCACAGACCGCGCCTCCGGCTGCAATCATAAACCCACCTCCACGGCCGGAACCCCAGGAACTCAAATTACCGAAGCCAACGGTGAATCAACCCGGACAATCACAACAGAGTCTGCCACAGCACCATCAGACTTTGCCACCTCCGCCGGCTCTTCCAGGATATACTCCACCACCCGTTAAACCAGTACTCCCGCAAACAGAACTGCATCAGCAACCCCCTGTCACAGCTCCCAAGCCTCCTGCTGTGATTGAGCAGCCGACTGTTCGACCGGAAACCGCTGCTCCCCCGCAGCCTGCATTACCACCATACATCAATGACGATCCGCCTCCGAGCCCTTATACATTACAGTCATATCCTTATACGCCATTACCCGATGCACCAACTTCCGCAACAGCTCGAGATACTCGTCAGATAGAACAAATTAATCACTCGAATACAAACCGTTTTTCGACCATTGAAACACTCCCAGACTATCGAGACAGAAGATGAAACACGATTCTCCAGGGAAATTCGAATCTGGTTTCACAGGAATCTGAGCAAGGACATGGCCGACAGAATGTCGTTTGAATTAAGACAAGCAGTAGTCGAATTAAAAGGTTCGAGCAGGATGCAAACATATCGAAATCCAATGTACGCATTCAAGTGGCACATTTATTGTGTGCTCTGTCTGACCGTGATGTGGAATGGTTGCGCTGCATTCCATCCTTTAAAAGGGGTTCCCGCTCAATATCTGCCTACTGAATACAAAGGGGAAGTTCGGTCAGGAAAAGAAACCATCGATCTGTCTCTGCTGCGTCAACCTGCCCCCAAGCATTATCTGTTAGATTCAGGCGACGTTCTGGGCGTCTATATCGAGGGTGTTCTGGGGCAGTTTAAAGATGTACCTCCCGTCCACTTTCCACAGACACAAGAGGTTGCCCCCTCACTGGGTTACCCGATTCCGATACGTGAAGACGGGACGATTTCTCTACCACTCATCGGAACCGTCTTCGCGCGTGGGCTGACACTGACACAACTGGAAGAAACCATTCGTCGCAAATACACCACGGAAAAAAGTATTCTGCGGGAAGGCCGTGACCGTATTCTGATCAGCCTGCAAAAGCCTCGATCCTATCGTGTTCTTGTCATCCGCCAGGAAAACTCCAACGACATCGTAGGTACAACCGTCGGTAACCTGAACGTAGGAAGGTCGAAACGAGGTACCGGGCGAGTCATCAATCTCCCTGCATATAATAATGACGTACTGCATGCCCTCGCGGAAACAGGTGGCCTGCCCGGGCTGGACGCAGAAAATTCCATTTATATCATCCGAGGCGGGGCGCATGGGATGAATCAGCCACTGTGTCCGCAACCCATCCAGACAGGCACTCATACATCAGACAACTCTGATTCAGAACAGAATATTCAGCAGGTATCTGATTCCTATACTCCGATTCCACACTATTCACCAACTCCTGCAGACCCGGAATTTGAAGTCGGACAGCCTCTCTATTCCAGTGACGGGAGTTTTTATTCGGGCGACTTCATGGCGCCAACTATCATCAATGACTCCACAATGCAACGCTCGGGAATCATTAAAATTCCCATTCGCCTGAGCCCTGGAGAACAGGTCCATCTCACGCGTGATGAAATTATTCTGCATGATGGCGACGTGGTGTTTATCGAATCGCGAGATACGGAAATATTCTACACAGGTGGCTTGCTGGGTGGCGGGCAATATACATTGCCCCGGGATTACGACCTGGATATCCTCGGCGCAGTATCGATTGCCCAGGCATCACAAAATGGCGGAAACAACAAGTCTGCCGGAGGCCCCTCCGCCTTAAACCAGGATGTCACCATCAGCGCGAGTAATGCCATCATCCTGAGACAATTGCCTAATGGCACACAACTGCCGATCAAAGTAGATCTCTATGAAGCAGTGAGAACTCCCAGTCAGCGGGTTTTAATTCAGCCCGGCGACTATGTCATCCTGCAATACACAAAATCAGAGGCCATCGGTGCATTCATTGAACGACATCTGCTCGAAGGCGCTCTGTTTGGGCTGGCAGCCTCCAACCTCCAGGGAGGTGGTGGAAACTGATAGTTTTCATGACCGCGACATTACTATTGAGTTTCTGTTATTCCCGGTTATTTACGGATAATGAAACCCTTGTCAGCATCAGGAACTGCCAGCAGTGCCTGACCCTGGTACTGCTTACCATTCTTCGTATTGCGACCGATCAACAGCAGCTTGTCATTGACCCGATCGATTCCCAGTGCACAGTCCAGGTCATACTTAGCTGAAAAATTAAAATTAACATCCGCTGTCAGTAATTTGGAACCGTAACATCCAAACCACCATTTGTTATCAGCAAAGCATGCCGTCTGGATCCCCATCAACGTATAACCGCTTTTCAAGATATGCTTCTTGATGAGTTTAAAACTGGCATCGTATTCATAGAGATAATTTTCGTTGACGTCTTTGGGCAAGCCTCCCACAACGAGAAACCTGTCGGCATGGCAGGCAATTCCCCCTGCTCCAAAAGTAACCTCGGGAGTCTGATGTTTGGCAATCAACAGCAGCTTTTCCGCATCATAGACATAAACCCAGGAATCGGCTTTCCCCTCGGGATTATTAAAATCACCGAAGTTCACGGCAACGAATACTTTTCCTGAGTGATAACAGAGATCGCCATGATGATTTCCTACGGGGATTTTTACCAGAACTTTTCCGGAAGCGTTGGTTTTGACCAGTTCCGTTGTAAAACTCCAGAAAATATTTCCCTGTCCATCAACACAGAGTCCCTGCAGATGATGGGGATAAGTTCCCTCGCATTGAGTATTGGTATACTCAGACTTTTCAACAGATGGCGGTTCCGCCTGAACCGCAGAGATCATGCCAGCGCTAATCAATAAGCCTAGAATGAAATACAGATTTTCCGATTTCATAACAACCTTCTCCTCCACATTCACTGTTTCGCTCGGCAAGGTGAAAATCGTTGCCCTGCTTTTTTGATTTCTGATGGTCAATCTGCAGAAATGAGATCCGGGCCATCACCGGCTCTTTTTTCATAAGTGCCTTTGGATGATTTCACATATTTGGTAAACCCGAGTTCCCCCAGTCGCTTGTCATCGTTGATTGTGCGTTTCGCTTCAGCGTCCGACCACTTACCTGAAAAATAGGCAGCCGTAATCACTTTACGGACAGGTTCTCCCGTCTCCGGATGAGTCGTCAAAATGGGATCACTCATTCGCTGTATCACTTCAAACCGTTCTCCTGCGGTACCATCCGGGAGAACTACTTCATAAACATAAGTAGGCATAGGCTACTAATTTACCTCTCAATTAAACAGACATTTTACCAGAACTGGTTTCAATATATGCTGTGAACCGAACACCAGATGATAACCGGAATACCTATACTATATTATAACGCAGCACTCTCAGGAAAACGAACCAGTAAACACATCTCAGCTGTCAGCCGGTTCAAATACTGTTTATTAGCAGGATGTGAGACAATCGGAGCCGATAATGCTGAAATCTGTCCCGACATCACAGCGTCGATCCGGTTTGAAAAGCCAGCTGTCCCGCTCCAGCAAGCTCATAACTAAACATACGACTCCTCATTCGTCACTTATAAAATCATATCTGATCCCTCATAAGTGGAAAAGGTCCTGATATTTGAAGTCCAAGCTTAAGAATTAGTGACTGGTATATCTGGACCCGGCCAGCTAGAATCTGTTAGCATCATCAATTGGCAGACCCAGATCAACTCACACATGTATATACAACGTGGGTAGTTTTTTTTACAGGAGAACAGTCAGTGCAAGTTGCGATTACTTGTCGGCATGGTAGCGTTTCAGATAGTCTCCGTGATTATATTACTGAAAAATCTGAGAAGTTACTGACGTACTTTGAGCGGGTAACAGCAATTCAGATCACGATCGACCAGGGACAAAACCAAAACCGGGTCGAGATCCTCGTTGACGCAGAACATAAACATAATTTTGTAGCCCACGCAGAGGGTGACGAAGTAAAATCAAACTTCCATTCAGCCCTGAGCAAGATGGAGCAACAGATTAAAAAGTATAAACAAAAGATTCAGGATCATCGCCGCGATCTCCCCTTGAATGAGATTGCGGAAAACAGCCTGGCGGAAGCGGAAGCAGAATCGGATACCGAAACTGAAACTGAATAATTTCTAAACCTCAGCCTGTTTTTTGCTGAGTGTTGAAGAAAACTCGCTTACAATACTTATAGTGTGACCCGCGGTGGATAGATTGAATTCAAATCAGTACCGGGCGTCATAGTTCACAACATTAGTTTTGCGTCTCGACCGCAAACACTGATTTTTTGCAGATGTAGTTAGTTAGAAGGAAAAAATACATGAAGTTAACAGACTTCGTGGTTTCGGACGCGATCATTCCGGAATTGAATGTCACAACGAAAGAAGAAGCGATCCGTACAATGGTTGCCGGCTTGAAGAATGCAGGCAGCATTTCAGCAGATGACGAGGAAGGCATCGTCTCAGCAATTCTCAAACGTGAAGAGTTGGGATCAACGGGAATTGGAAACGGAGTTGCGGTTCCTCATACCAAGCACTCCTCAGTAGAAAATCTGACTGCTGCCATCGCTTTGTCTTCTGATGGTGTTGATTTTGCCAGCCTGGATGGAGAAGACGTTTTCATTCTGTTTCTGCTGATTTCGCCTCTGGACCGTCCGGGGGATCACTTACGTGGATTAGAAAACATTTCCCGCCACCTGAGAAACCAGAATTTCTGTAAGTTTTTACGTCAATCCAAAAGCGTAGAAGACATTGTAGATTTGCTGAATGAGGCTGACAGTAATCAACTCGATTAAGGTGAGTGCGAGATCCTGTTCGAAAAAGACTGACTATTCCTGCCTAAGTTGACCATATTTCTGATTTTCAGAACACATGCTTCGCTGTGGCTCCTGGTTGATTGAACTATGTGGAAAGGGGTAATTACGAAATCTCACTGAAAGCAGCGGTCATTATCTCCATGCGAGTAATTTGTTTTCAGGTTGCTTGAGTAGTTATCAGTTAGTGCCATGCAAGAATCTGTTTGCCGTCAGATTGTCACTGTCAAAATGAAACAAGGGCTCCACCTTCGTCCTATTTCAGAAATAGTACGAATCGCCCGTGACTATACTTGCGATTTTAAGATTTCGAACGGGGATCAGTCTGGAAATGCCAAGGAGGTCATAGACCTCCTTGGATTGCAAGCGCTGCCTGAAACCCAACTTGTCCTGGAAGCAAATGGCGACGATGCCAGCAAACTGATGGAAGAAATTGTTCAGTTTTTTGAGTCTGGATACAAGAAATTCGAAGAATTGTCTGATCTGCCAGATTAACCCCCGTACTATTCGACTGCGTGGTACTCCACCAGTTGCCTGTCTGTTGAAAGCGCCAAATTAGGCTCTGATTGAATGCTTGTTAAACGTGGAATCGCTGTTTCTCCGGGAGTCAATTTCGGTCCCGCACTCATTCTGGGTGCGGAGGATTTTCGCATCCCACGTCAGTTCGTCAGCGTCAATGTCATCGATACCGAAATCGCCCGCCTGAAATCAGCCCTTGATGCGGTCTGTGAAGAAATCGCAGAAAACGAGAGGCTCGCTTCCGATAAATTAGGCGAACAATACGGGGCCATCTTTGCTGCCCATTTACAAATGGTCAGCTCTCCCCGGTTGCGGGAAGAGATCGAAACCCTGATTCGTGAAAAGTGCTATTCACCAGAGCATGCCTCCAGCCGGGTATTCCGACGATACACCAAGCTCGTTCAGCATCTGGGTGACAATTATCTGGCGGAGCGTGCCAGCGACATCATCGATCTCGAAAAACGACTCTTGAAACAACTGCTGGGAGAGAAACGGGAAGAGCTTTCAAATCTCACAACCCCCATCATTGTTCTGGCTAACAATCTGACTCCCAGCGAAACGGCAGGACTGGCGAAGGAGTTTGTTCTGGGCTTTGCCACAGAAGTCGGTGGACGCACGAGCCACACTTCCATCCTGGCGGGAGCACTGGAAATACCGGCAGTCGTTGGCCTGGGAGAGTTTCTTTCCGACATTTCCGGTGGTGACATGGTCATTGTTGACGGCAACAATGGCGAAGTCATCATTGATCCGGACGAGGAAACGCTTGCCAGGTACAAAGACACAGGCGAACGACAGCGATCAATGGCCGCCCGCCTGGCATCCCGACGAAAAATCCGCTCGGAAACAAAAGATGGCACTCGAATTCATGTCATGGGAAATATTGAGTTTCCCAATGAAGTCGAACACTGTGCCGAACGGGGCGCCGATGGAATTGGCCTGTATCGAACAGAGTTTCTCTACCTGCAATCCAATACCGAACCCACCGAGGAAGTCCACTACGATGCTTATTGCAAAGTCGTGCAGGCTGCCCAGAATCGGCCCATTGTCATCAGGACACTCGACCTCGGAGCCGATAAGATTCCCAGGGGATATCGGCATCTGGCGAAAGAAGGAATGAATCCTGCCCTGGGCCTGAGAAGTGTACGATTGAGCCTGCGCGATTTACCACTCTTCAAAACTCAGCTCCGGGCCATTTTTCGAGCTGCCGTCCATGGTGACGTCCGGATCATGTTTCCCCTGATTTCCACCCTGCTGGAATGGCGACAGGCCAAAATGATCGTCGGGGACGTACTGGAGGACCTCGAAGAGCGGGGAGTCGAATTTAACCCCAATATCCCCATTGGGATGATGGTGGAAGTGCCTGCTGCCGC
Source organism: Gimesia maris (assembly GCF_008298035.1). Lineage (NCBI taxonomy): Bacteria > Pseudomonadati > Planctomycetota > Planctomycetia > Planctomycetales > Planctomycetaceae > Gimesia > Gimesia maris. Next base: position 578,429 of record NZ_CP042910.1, on the reverse strand, counting down.
CCTGCTGGCAGAAGAGTTTGCGGAAGAAGTTGACTTTTTTTCCATTGGGACAAACGACTTAATTCAGTATACTCTAGCAGTAGACCGCTCCGACCCCGCGGTCTCAGCACTCTACAACTCATCAGATCCTTCGATTTTAAGGCTGATCAAAATGGTTGTGGAGGCTGCAAACAATAAAAACATACCGGTGACCGTCTGCGGACAGATGAGTTCTGATCTGAAATCGATTCCCCTGCTCGCAGGCTTGGGAATCAGGCAGATCAGTGCCACGCCACTGGCGATTCCGGAAGTAAAAGAGGTAATCAGACACCTGACAATCTCCCGGGCAGAGGAAATAGCGGCACACGCTATGACCATCGACGTAGCCCGGGATGTAGAAAGTTATTTAAGAGGAGAACTGTACAAAATCTGCCCTGACCTGTTTGATGAAGAATTGCCACTGTGACCGCCATGTGTCGAAAACAGCTGGTTCTCTCATCACGTCAGCCTGTCAGTAAGCAATAGATTTCTGATAGAGACCTGCCTGATCGCTGGAATCTATCACCCCCATTTATACGTTTACAACTTGCCGCCGACTGAAACTGATATTCAACCAATCAGCCAGCGGCCATCCAGCTCACCTCGGTGGTGAGTGGATTGCGTACAAACAAATTTCATCCAGACGAAATGTATTTCAACATCATTTCCTGACCCTGAAACTTAATCGCGTGAACAGAACAAAGAACAATATTGGAATCTCCCATTATCAAACCTGATCTATTTGGTCAGTCTGAGGAAATTTCCTGCGTCCTGTTTCTGTTTTCAATGACAGCATGAGCAAACCACCAGACTACCCCCGGGAAATCATTCAAAAGACGGCACTTGCCGCCTTAAAGGGTTATGCTGCAGCTTTCGCAACACAGTTTCAGAACCAGCAAAAGTCCAACCAGATCACGGCTCTGTTCTCACCGCCGCACCAGTTATTGATATCCGACGGGCAATTCATGCAAAAATGCTGCCTGCCCGAATCGAATACAAGAACTGCCGTCAGTGAGCAGTCGGATAATGATCTGACCTTGACCTTTCGCAACTTCACCCAGGAAATGATTCGACTCAGCAGTCGCATCACGAAACCTCTCTTGGATTGTGTTCACAGGGATTTATTCCCCCGCTGCACAAATCATTTAACGAGACCTGCCTGCACTGGACTGTTCCAGTATCTACGCAGGCAACGGGCCGACTCCACCAGGACATTGATTCATTCAATGCGTAGCAGGTCCACCTTCTCCGTGGCTGATGAGGAATACAGTTTTCGTCGTATTACACGACAAAGGGTATTCCATGAAAAAGGAAATGCTGGTTAATGTCCTCCAACCGGAGGAAAGCCGAATTGCCATCGTTGAAGACGGCATTCTTGAAGAACTTTATGTTGAACGAAACAGTCTCGAAAACCTGGTAGGCAATATCTACAAGGGAAAAGTGGTCAACATCGAACCCAGCATCCAGGCTGCGTTTGTTGACTTCGGTGTAGGCCGGAACGGCTTCCTGCATGTCAGTGATATTGAGCATCAATATTACAAACACCTGACCGATGGGGACGGAAACGGTAAACCAGGACGCGGACGCAACCAGAAGGGACGCCGCGTAAACGAACGCAGCGTTGCCAATAAACCTCCCATTCAGGAAATCCTGAAACGCGGCAGTGAAGTCCTCGTACAGGTCATCAAGGAAGGGCTCGGCAATAAAGGCCCTACCCTCTCCACTTACATCAGTATTCCCGGACGCTACCTGGTCATCATGCCTGGACTGCAACGGGTTGGTATCAGCCGCAAAATTGCCGATGAAGATGTCCGTAAGGATCTGAGAACGATTCTGACTCAACTGGCTCCGCCACCGGGCCTCGGTTTTATCGTTCGTACAGCTGGAATCGATCGGACTGCAGATGACCTCAAGCGGGACTTGAACTATCTGCTGAGGCTCTGGGGAACCATCGTAGGACGGATCAAAAAACTGCCCACTCCGGTAGAAATTTACTCGGAGAGTGACATGATGATCCGGACGATTCGTGACATCTATAACAGTGAAATCGACACCCTCTACATTGATGAACCCACGGCTTACCAGCGTGCCAGAGACTTCATGAAGGTCGTGCTTCCCAAACACGTCAATCGGGTCAAACACTATACAGGCAATGACCCCATCTTCTATAACAGTAAACTGGATGATGAAATCTGCAGCATCCAGAATCGGCATGTTCCCATGAAGGGAGGCGGTTCCATTGTCATCGACCAGACGGAAGCGTTGGTCGCCATTGACGTCAACAGTGGAAACTATCGGGCAGATGACAATGCCGAAAAAACGGCATTCAAAGTGAATATGAAAGCGGCAGAAGAAATCAGTCGCCAGATCAGACTGCGCGACCTTGGTGGTGTGATTGTGATTGACTTCATTGACATGCGGGAAGAAAAACACCGTCGTTCCGTTGAACGCAGACTGAGAGAACTCGTCAAAAGAGATCGCGCACGTACCAAGGTATTACGCATCAGCCCGTTTGGCCTGATCGAGATGACACGCCAGCGAATTCGCCCTTCTCTGCGAAGAAGCATGTACGAAGACTGTCCTTCCTGTCGCGGAACCGGCCAGGTGAAAACGGCTGAGAGCATGGCGATTGAAGTCATGCGAACCCTGATGACCACCGTAAACAAGAAAAACATTTCCCGACTTGTACTGAATGTACATGAAAATGTTGCCAACTATCTCAATAACAAACGCCGCAAAGACATTACCCAACTCGAAGAAACCGCTCAGACTTCGATCATAATAAACGCTCGTACAGACGTTGAGCCTGAGCATTTAATGGCGCGATGTTATGACGATATTGGAAATGAAGTAAATTTCTAGTGGTTTCTGACTCGAAATTTCAAAAGTGACACCTTACAATGCCCTGCTCGCTATTCGTGTGAATGGAACAGGTTCTGCGCAAAGCAGCCGCTCTGAACCGAATTGCCGCAGTAAAGCATAATTGCTTAACTATATACTATCAATGGCATTGCGCGATTGATTCTGAATACAAACCGGATTGACTTTGATACATCAATCCGTCTTCAGCAAATTATTGATCAAAGTGTAAGAAGAAAAGAAGGTTTGAGGATGTTTGTAGTAATCGAAGATGGCAGCCGTCAATATACGATTCAGGAAGGCGATACCCTGACAATCGACTACCGTGCTACAGCAAAAGCAGGCGATCCCATTACTTTTGAAAGCATTCTGCTGGCCAACGGTGGAGGAGCCAGTTCCATCGGTACTCCTACCATTGAAGGAGCCACTGTTGAAGCAGAAGTCGTGAATCCTGAATTGAAGGGTGAAAAGCTCGAAATTCAAAAGTTTCGACGCCGGAAGAATTCTCGTCGACACACGGGTCACCGCCAGAAATACACCACAGTCCTGATCAAATCGATCAACGTACCTGGATTGGAAATCGTTGAATCGGCTGCTGCTGAAGAAACAGAACCCGCAACCGCCGAAGGTTAATCCATCTGGCTGCAGAGCTTAGACTGTTTTCCGGAAAACAGCTGAGTTCGACCACACAATGATCATATCAAACAGCTCCCTGAATATTTTTCAGGGAGCTGTTTTCAGTTCCGGCTATCCCCCCGTCAAAACCTCCGACAAATCGGGGTTGACCAAAAGCCCTTATTCAGCATAACTTTACGAGGTTTTGAGGAGGACAGTCTCGCATAAACGTCTGTGAGGATTCGCCTGTATCCATTTTTTCTGAAGCGTCTCCAGGACGATTTGGACCGATGATAAGAGGTCGAGACACGCTGCGGTAACCTGCGATGCGGTCTCACTGTTACTCCGAACCTGCCATCGCGAATTGTGCCGAGCATGTTTCCTCGACGCGTCTCGATTCTAGAACTGGAAGAGGATACTCTGATGCATCTGTTTTTTTCTGTAGGCGAGCCAAGTGGCGATGAGCATACAGCGCACCTGATTGAAGAAATTCGCAAACGAAATCCGGATGTTTCCTTTTCGGCCTTTGGAGGCCCTGAAATGCAGGCCGCCGGCTGCCAGATTGAAGTCAGGCTCACCGATTATGCGGTCATGGGGATCTTCAATGTACTCCCACTCATTTTTAAGTTCATCCAGTTGATCAGGCAGGCCGGACAATATCTGGAGACACACCGCCCGAATGCAGTCATTCTGGTGGATTTTCCCGGTTTCAACTGGTGGGTTGCCAGAAAAGCGAAAGCACTGGGCATCCCGGTATTTTATTACCTTCCCCCCCAGCTCTGGGCCTGGGCTCCCTGGCGTATTCGCCGCGTTCGTAAAAACGTAGATTATATCCTGTCTGGATTGAAATTCGAAAAAGCATGGTACGAATCCAGAGGAGTAAAAGTCGATTACATCGGGCACCCGTTCTTCGATGAAGTGGCTTCAAAAAAACTGGACAGCAACATTCTGAGCACACTCAATCAATCAGAGAAAAGCGTAGGAATTCTGCCTGGTTCGCGTACCAGTGAAGTGAGCCGGAATTTCCCTTTCATGCTGCAAATAGTAGATCAGCTTGCTGATCAACTACCGGGAGTCACATTTCCTGTCGCCTGCTACAGGGAGACACACCTTGAACTCTGTAAGCAATTTATTCAGGAAGCCAGACTCGGTCATTTACCAATTCAGCTCTATCTCAAAAAGACATCTGAAATTATCGAATCTGCTGATTGCTGCCTGATGGTATCGGGTTCAGTCAGCCTGGAATTACTGGCCAGAAAAACTCCGGCTGTTGTAATTTATCGCAGCCACTGGGGCATGTACTGCCTGGCGCACTTATTAATCACCTGCAAATACATGTCGCTGCCGAATCTGATTGCGGACAGAGAAATCATGCCTGAATTCCCTTCTGTGGGATCGCCGGAAAAAGACGTCGCGAAAATTACCACCATATTAGGCGACTGGCTCAGCACCCCGCTTTCACTGGAAAGAGCCCGACATAAACTCTCCTCACTGTATGACGAAACCGTAATTCCTGGCGCGTCAGCCCAGGCTGCCGCAGCAATCCTGGAGAAGATCGAGGCTCCACCTCAACAGAAATCAGCAGCATAGTGATCACAAACACAGTGCCGTGCTGCAATTTGGTGTAAAATCAGGACCAAAACAACCATTTTCCCCTTAGAATTCGGGGAACCTTTAATTGTTTGTTTTGTGTGAATGGTCCTCCAGAATTCAGCTCGTTAGAATCGTCGAATACGTTTGAAACAGGCAGACCACAGGCAAATGCTGATGCTGGTCAGCTGAATATCGTTCATTTCAAAATATGCATCTTGGACCATCGGGACTACGTACACTAATGGGTAAAAAAACGATCCGTATCGGAATAGTGGGTGCAGGCGCCAATACAAAAGCCCGCCATATTCCAGGATTTCAAGCGATTGAAGATGTCGAAATTGTGGGAGTTGTGAACTCGACTCCTGCTTCGACCGAGAAGGTGGCTCGTAAATATGCGATCCCACAAACCTACTCTCATTGGAAAGAACTGGTTGAAGACCCCGAAATTGACGCCGTGATGATCGGGACCTGGCCGGACCTTCATTGTGAAATCACCTGCATGGCTCTGGAAGCAGGCAAGCATGTTCTGACAGAAGCCAGGATGGCACGAAACCTGGCTGAAGCAAAACAGATGCTCAAGGTATCGCAGGCAAGACCCGACCTGATCGCCCAGATTGTCCCCAGCCCGTTTGGCCTCAAATACAATCCGGAAGTCATAAAGCTGATCTCCCAGAAATACCTGGGTTCATTACGGGAAGTCGTGGTACTGGGAGCAGACGACTCATTCTGGGACTTCAGCAAGAAATTGCACTGGCGTCAAGACAAAGAAATCAGTGGGAACAATGTACTCACGATGGGAATCCTGCACGAAACTCTCAGTCGCTGGGTTCCTCCCGCTGAACGCGTCTTCGCGCAAAGCGCTATTTTTGAACCTCAGCGTCCCTCGGCGAAAGGCGCTGGTTATGCTGATGTAACCATCCCGGACAGCCTGCAAATCGTAACCAGACTGCAGGGCGGAGCCAATGCCATGTACCACCTCAGTGGTTCGATCCTGTTTGGCCCGGGACTGCAGATTCACCTGTATGGAAGCCATGGTACAATTAAGGTCCATTTCACTCCCGAAGAGAAAATCTTCGTCGGTCACATGGGTGAGACAGAGTTAAAAGAAATTCAGGTACCACTGGAAGATCAAGCTGGCTGGCGCGTCGAAGCAGAGTTTATCGGAGCGATTCGAGGTGAAGAAATCGTCCATCACACCGACTTTGCATCAGGCGTGAAATATATGGAATTTACAGAAGCAGTTGCTTTAAGCTGTGAGCAGAATCAACCGGTATCACTGCCTCTGTAACACCTGCTGACTGATAAGTGAAAACATACTTTCTGGTTTGTTTACAGATCGAAGAATCGTATAAAATATGACGAACCCCTATGAGAGGGAACTACAAATAGCCCTCGCTGCCGTCAAACAGGCTTCCCTGATTTGTCGTTCTGTTCAATCGGCGATCACGGATGAAGTACTGGAAAAAAAAGATAAAAGTCCGGTTACCATCGCTGATTTCAGCAGCCAGGCAGTGATCTGCCGCGAGCTGCTTCAGGCATTTCCAGCGGACCCTGTCATCGGCGAAGAAGATGCTGGTGAGTTAAAAGAGTCCGAAAACCATGAGTTTCTGGAGAAGATTGTCTCTGAACTGAAGTCAGCAGGTATTCCCGAGACATCGCCGGAACAGGTCTGTTCCTGGATCGATCATGGTGGTGCGAAAACATATAGTGATCGATTCTGGACTCTGGATCCCATTGATGGCACCAAAGGTTTCCTGCGAAAAGAACAATACGCCGTTTCGCTTGCACTGATCGTTGACGGTAAAATTGTCGTCGGAGTTTTAGGTTGCCCTAACCTTCCCTGCCCTGAAGATGAATCCGCTTCAGGTACGATTTACTATGCGGTCGCCGGCCAGGGTGCATTCGCCATGCCTCTTGAATCGGAAAGCATTCAGGCTTCATCCCCGATTCATGCGACTACAACAAAAGATTTCCCTGAATCTCGTTTTTGTGAATCTGTCGAATCCGGGCATAGCTCGCATGGACATTCACAACAGATCGCAGATCAACTGGGAATTGAAAAAGAACCCAGACGACTCGACAGTCAGGCAAAGTATGCCGTCGTGGGACAAGGGGAGGCAGATATTTATATGCGACTGCCGACACGTGCCGGGTATCGTGAAAAGATCTGGGATCATGCAGCAGGGGTTTTACTGGTTGAAGAAGCAGGTGGCACCGTGTCAGACATCCACGGAAAACCGCTCGAATTTGACCAGGGCTACGAACTCGCCAACAATCAGGGTGTCATAGTTACAAATGGTCTGTTACACCCAGAACTCATCCAGACTCTGAAGGAACTGGGTATCAGCCAATAGTCGTACACTGTTTGATTCATCTTTTGATTATGAATTATTGACCCACATGGACTGGCATATTGTAGTTACGTTTCTGGTATTGAGTGGAGTCATCTGCTCCCTGACGTTTCTGCGTGCCAGCGCCGACACCATTTTAATGGGCGGGCTCACGATCCTGGTCGTGACAGGCGTGATTCAGGCAGAAGATGCCATCGCCGGTTTTGCCAATGAAGGTCTGATTGCTGTTGCCTTTCTGTTTGTGGTCAGCGAAGGCATCAGACAGACAGGTGGATTTGCCTTCACGGGACAGCAAATGCTGGGGCGTCCTAAATCTCTGACCGATGCGCAAGCCCGGGTCATGCTCCCTTCAGCGGTCCTGAGCGCCTTTCTCAATAACACTCCCGTCGTCGCCATGATGATGCCCATCATTTCCGACTGGGCCAAGAAAATGCGGATTTCAGTCTCACACCTGATGCTGCCTTTAAGCTACGCCGCCATTCTGGGAGGGTTGTGTACTCTGGTTGGTACCAGCACAACACTCGTGGTAGATGGTTTGCTGCAACGTCAGGCACATCGCCCCGGATTATCCATGTTTGAAATCGCCTGGGTAGGTGTCCCCATCATGATCGTGGGCTTGATCTACCTGCTGGTTTTTTCCCGCTGGCTCCTGCCAGAACGCAAACCAGCGATCACTCCTATGGACGATCCCCGTGAATATACCGTGGAAATGATAGTCGAGCCTGGTTGCCCCCTGATTGGCAAAACGATCGAACAGGCGGGACTGCGTCACCTGCCGGGAATGTACCTGATGGAAATCGACCGGAAAGACGACGTCATTGCCGCCGTTTCCTCCAATGAGCGACTGGCCGCCAATGACCAGTTGGTGTTCGTGGGAATCGTGGAATCCGTCATTGATCTCCAGAAAATTCCGGGGCTCAAACCGGCAACAGACCAGCTGTTTAAACTCTCAGGCCCCCGGTCTGAGCGTTGCCTCATCGAAGCAGTTGTCTCAGACAGTTTTCGATTCATCAATATGTCAATTCGCACCGCGAGATTTCGGTCAAATTACAATGCAGCCGTCATTGCCGTGGCCCGCAATGGACAACGCATCAACAAAAAAATCGGCGACATTGAACTCCAGCGCGGCGATACGCTTTTGATAGAAGCACATCCTTCCTTTATTGATCAACAGAGAAATTCCCGTGAATTCTTTCTCGTCAGTCAGGTGGAAGATTCCACACCGCCGCGCCATGAACGTGCCTGGATTGCTCGCACGATCTTACTGGCGATGATCCTGATGGTGGCACTCTTTAACATCAAGATGATCGTCGCCGCCATGGTTGCCGCCGGACTGATGACTGCGACCCGCTGCTGCAGCGCAAACGAAGCGAAGCGGTCGATTGACTGGGGAGTACTGATTACCATCGCTGCCGGTCTGGGTATCGGCCGGGCCATTGAGAACTCCGGTGCAGCCGCCCTGATTGCATCCAGCTTTACTGGCATGGCCAATAACAGTCCGCTGATCGTCCTGGCGATCCTCTCACTGATCACCCTGGTTCTCACCAACCTGATCACAGCCAAAGCGACAGCGACTCTGATTTTCCCGATTGCCGTTGCCGCTGCTGCGACGTTGCATGTTGATGTCATGCCCTTCGTGATTACAATCACAATTTCCGCAGCGGCCTGCTTTGCAACGCCGATCGGCTACCAGACCAACCTGATGGTATTTGGACCGGGTGGGTATAAATATGCCGACTACCTTCGCATAGGAGGTCCATTAACTTTGATTGTCTGGCTGATGACCGTAATCATCGTACCTCTTGCCTGGCCCTTCATTCCGTGATACTGTAAATACGGGTTTTATTCATATCCGTTTCTTACTGTTCCCTGAACTGAACTCCTTCAGCGACTGATTTTCCGTGTAGCACGTGATAAAATCAGTCATTAAGTCTGGGGCCAGCGTCCAGACATGATCTCGTTTCCCTTATTTTTCAGGGTTTAAAGATGAATCGCCTCCGCATTGCTCCCGTTCTTTTCATACTGACCTTCTGGGTTTCGTTGTCCTCAAATCCTGCCCTGCTACTGGCGCAAGCCCCCAGTCCTGAAGATCAGGCTCAACTTGAGAAACAGTTGAAAGCACTACAGAAACAGATCAGTGAACTGAAACAGAATCCGGAGATCAAACGGGAACTTCTGGCGGATGTCGAAGTGTACGCCAAGGCCGCTGAATGGATCTTACGGCATAATGAGTTTTACAAACCACAATATGTCAAAGATACTTTTCAGGTATTGAAGACAGGACAACAGAGAGCCGAACAACTCAATGCAGGAAATCCGGAATGGACTGAGCAGACTGGTACTGTCATTTTTGGCTACTATTCAAAGATCGATGGTTCCGTGCAACCTTATGCATTAACGTTTCCCTCTGACTATAAAGAGAAATCCAGTCATCGCTGGCCACTGCATGTCGAACTGCATGGTCGGGGAGGCAAACGCAACGAAGTATTTTTCATTGCACACCCCAACGGAAAAGGTCCCCGTAAAGATCATGACTGGTTACACCTGGATCCCTTCGGCCGTACTGACAACGGTTGGCGCTGGAGTGGAGAAGTAGACGTTCATGAAGCCATTGCTGACGTCAAAAGAAGATACCTGATTGACAAGCAGCGGATCACGTTACGTGGCTTCTCAATGGGAGGCGCTGGTACCTGGCATATCGGTCTGCATTATCCCTCACTCTGGAGTGGCGTCGGCCCGGGTGCTGGCTTTGTCGACTTTTATCAATACCAGAACCATAAAGACAAGCTTCCCCACTACCAGGATAAGACGCTGCATATTTACGACTCCATTGACTATGCCCTCAATGCGGCGAATGTTCCTGTCGTGACGTATGGCGGCGGAAAAGATAAACAACTGGTTTCCAGCACCAGAATGGTTGAGAAAGCAAAATCAGAAGATATTGAAATCCCCCTGTATATCAGTCCTGAAGCAGCGCATCAGTCTCGTATGCCCGCTTATCAGGATTTCCTGGCCAAACTCTTAGAACATTCAAAGACAGGACGTCCTGGCTGGCCTGGTAAAAAACAGATTCGCTTTATTACCTACACACCAAAATTCAATGAATGCGAATGGGTAAGAATTGAAGAGCTTGATGAGATGTATGAGCCTACCCTGGTCGAAGGTGGCGTGGATGAAGAATCAGGTAACCTGATTCTGACTACTGAGAACGTTGCTGCACTTTCAATCGCTCGAAATATTGCCCCCAAGGTGGAACTCGACGGGAATCTGCTGCCACTTGAATCGGCGGCGAATGGCCTGCTGCCACAAGTTTATTTTGTGAAAGGCAATAATGGCTGGGACGTTTTAAAGTATGAAGATTCGAAGTCATTCATCGAAAACCCCAACCTGAGAAAACGCCACGACCTGCAAGGCCCGATTGACGATGCGTTTACGCTTCCCTTTGTTTGCGTCACCGGAACCGGCACACCATGGACGCCACAACAGAATGAGTGGGCAACTTCTGTCTTGTCACTCTTTGAAAAAGAATTCGACAAATGGCTGAGAGCGAAAGTTCCTGTGATCAAAGATACTGAAGTTTCCGACCAGGACATCCAGAACAAAAATCTGATTCTGTTTGGGGACCCGGGATCAAATGCCATGATCGCAAAAGTCCTGGAAGACCTGCCAGTCGAATGGACCAAAGAGTACATTACGGTGAATGGCAAAAAGTATGATACACAAAACCACGGCGTTGCCCTGATCTATCCCAACCCGTTAAATCCAAATCGCTATGTTGTCATCAATTCAGGCCATACGATGCATGAAAAAGATTTTCTGGCTTCCAACTCCTGGCTCTTTCCCAAACTGGGAGATATTGCCGTCATCCAGTTTCAAAAACAAAAAGATGGCACATTTAAAAATGAAACCGTCTGGGCAGAATTATTCGACAGCAATTGGGAATTGCCCGCAAACTGAATGATGTGGTGATAATATTGTTGGAACCATGCTCCTGATTTGAACCATGGTCCATTGAGACTGCCTGGATTACACATCAAAGCGTACACACGAAATAAATAATATGAAGGCAAATCGTGGTAAGACCTTCTCTGCAATGCCGCGCAGAATACATACTAAGAGATTACCATAAATAGACTTACGCACACTGCCCGAACTCACATTTCCTGCCAGACGGCTCACCCATGGAACCAGGCTGCTCCATTCTGCCGGTTGGACTCGTCTGAATCTTGAATCGATCTTGCTTCATTTTATGATTTTTCATAAAACGCGTGTCCTGTCATTTCAGATACTCGTTACAGATTCAGTTTCGACCTGATTCTCCAATCCCCTTCAAATGATTCAATGTTTGGCACAAGTACAGTGCTCCTCCATTAATTGAGCCCTTTACCCCAATGATCCGGGCAACGAAATGAAGTATTTCCGGCTCAGCATGGTTTTCCCTGCTGTATTAATTTTTTTATCACTCAATGGCTGCAGTTCTGCACCAGGCAAACAGTCAATGGCCTGGACAGCACCTGCTGCGCCATGGAAGTGGGGAAAGTCATTTGCAGCCAGGCCGAAAACTAAGAATACAGAAGAAACAGAAACAACAGTCGCTGCCGCGGATCAATCAGAGGAAACCAGTCCAGAGACAGAAAAAGAAGGCGGTGTCGAAGATCAGACACCAGCCAAAGTCATCACCCATAATGCAGAACTGCTTGCCTACATCAACGAAGAATTGAAAGATGCGACTCCTCAGGAACGCACTCAATACCTGAGCAGCTTCAAAGGTGTCGATCCGGAAATGATTAAAAACATTCTTCGTACACGGAGAATGGTAAACAGTATGCAGCATGAGCAACTTGCAGAGAACGATACAGCTTCTCTTTCGCAGGTCTCCCTGCCGGGCCTTGGACACAGTGTGCCAGGTGGATCTGAAGCCCCCGTCATCCAGGCCAGTGGCCAGCAACTGGCACCCCCAGGCCAGATTTCACCTGATGCAAACCAGCAGGTCATGACAAGCAATCCGGTTCAGCTGGGAAATCTGGAAGGGATCGGTCCCAACCCTCAAAACGGGCTGCCTGCCATGGGACCAACCCAACCTCAGGCTTATTCCACCTCACAAACAATCAGCCAGGGACTCAATAATATTCCTGTTGTCGGGCCATTGAAAAATCGCTTGTCGACGGCGTTTCAGCAGGGAACGTCCGCTTTACAAAGTGGAATTTCTCGAACGAGTACCGCGATTATCGGACAGCAGGAAAATGCCCCCCAGACTCTCTCCCCCTCAAATATCCAGATGCAACCTGCGGTACCCCAGACAGTCGAACTGGCTACGCCTGCGGGTTATGCAGACACGAATCCAGCAAACCTGTCTTCCGCAGATCAATTACAGCAGTTGATCTCTGTTGCTGAAGCAGAAATTTCTCAGCTTCAACCAGGCTCGACTCCGGCTGAAAAACAACATTATATCGAACGTCATGTGTATCTTCGCATGCTGTACCTGATGGCAAATCAGCACGAACGCGCACTGGAGGCGATCCCGGGAATTGATCCTGCCGATCAGGAATTCTGGCAGCAGACGTTCTGGGCGGTTGCAAATTATTTTGATCAGGATGCCATCCCCGATCAGGCGGACCGTGCGACACAAACTGTTACACAACTCCGCCAGGCGACGGCCAGACTGCAGGAAAAAGCTAACCTTTCCCTGAAAAATGTCGCTTTCTGTCATAAGATTAACAGCTTCGGAAGCTACGAACGCTTCGAACGAGATGAGTATACTCCAGGCCGTCCGGTTCTTGTGTATTCTGAAATTGAAAACTTCACCAGCGAACTGACCGCGGATGGCATGTATCGCACACTCCTCAAATCGAAAATTCAGATTTTCAAAGCAGGCAGTAATGGAGATCTGGTTGCAGAGATTCCTTTCGATACAACCGAAGATCTCTGCCGCAATGTCCGCAAAGATTACTTTCACAGTTATAAGTTTGAAATCCCCAGAAATATTTCTCTGGGCCCCCATATCATGAAACTGACCGTGGAAGACGAAATCAGCCAGAAAGTGGCGACCTACTCTCAAAACTTTACGGTTCGGTAATACATTAATGCTGCATCGCGACTCGCTTCCATATTGCTCCTTCAACAGAGACAGGACGGTCTCGGCGTCTGCCAGTCTCGCCTCTCCAGTCCGGCAGACATCAGCGAATGCCTTTCGCTGGAATTTTTTAATCCGTTCCCAGCTGGATCATCAGCTGCAGTTTCATTCCGGTTCGGACGTTGAAACCCGACGGACCTTAAAGATGGCAAAAGTGGAAGCAGTGCTTTTCGTAGCCGACAGTGCACTTTCCACAAGGAAAATAGCGCAACTGGCAACTCTTGCCAATGCCAGTGAAGCCAGAGAACTGATTGACCAGCTCAATGCGGCACTCGAAGCGACACACTCCGCGTTTCACATCAAACGTGTCGCAACTGGCTACCAGATGATGACACAACCGCAATTTTCCTTCTGGCTGAACAAACTACACCAGAGACAGGCGGCCCTCAAACTCTCTTCTCCCGCCATGGAAACACTGGCCATCGTTGTGTATCGACAACCCATTACCCGCGCCGACATTGAATCAATCCGGGGTGTCCAGAGCGCTGAAATGTTAAAGCAGTTAATGGATCGTGGACTGGTCAGAATCGGTGGAAAAGATGACTCACTTGGTCGACCGTTTCTATATGAGTCGACACGCAAATTTCTGGAAATTTTCGGGCTGAAAAACCTGGATGACTTACCTATGGGCGAAACTCTACGGATCAGACCCGAAAAGCCGGGACAACCAGTCGCTCAGACCGAAGAAGAAACAGACCTGGAATCTGCTGCCGAAGAAGTGAGCGAAGAGCACGAGACGGCGGAAATTGCGGAAGACGCAGATGATGATCTTTCTGCTGCCTGAAATAAAGTTGATCCGTTATCGCACACTTATAGCGTTTTCTGTTCTTCTCTGCTTTCTTGAAATCGTATCAGGCTTATCCCAGTTCTCGCCCACTGTCCAGCGGTAGTTCAGAATACGCCGGCCATTCACCTGTTCGGCTCTCAGCCAGAGTTCTTTTCCTTTTAAAGCGTCTGCATTCGGAATGTAATACAACTTTCGGTCCTGACCATGTTTCAGTTCGGTAATAAATCGTTGCATACGCTTCATGTTCGGTATAAACAAACTGCAGCGAAACTGAAGTGTCTCAAGAGGCGAAGTATTGTTGACAATCACCTGTTCGATTTCCAGTACGTTTCCCTTGAGTTTTTTATCATTAACCTGAACCATGATATCGCCTAAACCTACGTGGTAAGGCCTGTGGACCCGAATGGAATATTTGCGTTCTGCAAAGATATCAAAATCGATGGAAACATCCTTCCTGCCCAGGCTTGCATTGGAAGGCAACGTCATGAAGGTTTCCAGGCGGTATTTTTCACCTGCACCGGTATCGAAGACCCATTCCTGTGGTTCCACTTCCCATCCCCGGGGTACATTTAAAACCGCTTTCCCACGAACGCTCTGCAGAAATGTATTTTTCCCCAGCACCGCATCTGGGTGACCTCCATACTCACTTCTGGACTTGCCGATCTCAAATTGAGCCGCCAGCCTCCAGTTGGCAATCTGTTGATTACACTTTCGCAGAATCATGGGAGAAGAACCGACCCGTAAAGTATGACGATGCGTGTTCGCGTCACGCTCCAGCGAAATGCGTCTGCCCCAGATGTCAGTCGCAACCACATCTTCACCCAGATAAATCACCTCTTCTGTTGGTTCGTCATTCCAGACGACGACAATCGCCTCATCATCTCGCATGAAGACATGATTCGTGCTCTTGTTAGGCATATTGAAGGCACCCTGATACCGCGCCCCCTGTAATGCAATTGCAACGGTTCTCCAGGGCAGAAACAATAAAGTCGGAGATCCATTTCGATTGAGTAATCCGTGCTGTTCGTGGAACACTGACGATGCGAAAATCACATCTGCCCCCAGGTATTTTGCTGTCACCATGCGTTTTGCCAGATCAATCCCCCGCGCTTCAGCAGAGTATTCATCTTTTGGCAGTGGAGTAAGTGTTACCCAGCGCGGGCTGCCACCGGGGGACAATCGGGCATTCTGAAGCTCACGTGCCAGTTCGACAGCGGAAAGTCGTTCGGCATTATTAATGGATACAAAACTCTGGGGCATACTGTCTGTCGGCAGTGGAGTCTTCCAGTCCCAGTGAATGCCTACATGAGTATCTCGACCGATTAAATCCAGCTGCGACTTCACTTTTTTCAGAGTTTCATTCAGGTTCTGCAGCCCTATGAAACTGTTGTCATCATCGCCTCCCAACTGCCAGTAATTCACCAGAGAAGTATAGCGGGCAAAAACTTCCTCCAGAGAAGGAGACCAGAAGCTCGACGGCATTGTGAAAATCCCACTCACTCCCAGCCAGTCTTTCGCGAACTGTGATCGTAATTTCTTCGGTGGATGATTCAACAGTCCCACGGGAGTAATTCCCCGATTGGTAAACTGGTCCAGCATTTCTGCAACCTGGCTCGTGCGATGGATATCATCAGATTCCATTACATTCCAGAGAGGATATTTGATCCAGTTGATCCCTGCCTGAGCTGCAATTTCCGGCAGTTCTTTGACAGCCAGATTCTCGCTTTCCTCAGAGATGGTCCAGCCAAACTCCCCAGTAGCTCTGGGATTGACCAGATCAATCACAGCAAACGTGGTTTTCTTTTCCAGTATGGACTTCTGGTCCCTGATCAGTTTGGATCTGACTTCATAAAAACCATACTCCATCGGCTGTAAGCGCCAGACTTCCGTATGATTATTTCCATCGAGTAAACGGCTGTGTTCAACTGCCTTGAGATCTTCTGGTTTTGTTACCAGTGCCAGGGAGGAGTCGGCAATGTGTCGATTCGAATTGTCGACCAGTTCCAGATCCAGACGATACTGGTTATCCGGGTTCAAGCCGCTGATACGACTGCTGACCCGGATTTCAGCAGAATGGTCGACAAAATGGCGATGGTAATTATTGAGAATATCCAACTGAGGTAAGCTGCCCACCCACAGATCATCAAACCAGATATCGCCTGAAATATCTTTCTGATCGTTATGAGCGACATGACAACCAAGCACAATAAACCGCACATTGGCCTGGGGAGTCAAAGGGCCCAGCGTTACTTCGACCCAGTCCTTATGGGTACCTGACACAGGTTGACTGACAAAATGCTGAACACGCTGACGTTTATGATCCAGAAATGAAATCGAAATCAACGCAGCATCATGGAGTAATCTTTGTGTTTTGACATAACCGCGAAACACGTAGGCATGGTCAGCATCGATTTTTTCGGGAGGGGAATAAATGGTGGCATGCCCCCCATTCACTGCAAAATGCAGGCTCTGCTGACCGCTATGTCCCAGGTTTCGATCAATTCGCACATCGACATATTGCGGATAACCGGGCCCCTTTCTTCTCGACCAGTCGTCTGGCAGATCGTCGAAATCCTGATCCTGCCTGGTTTCAAATGAATAGGACAGAATGGGTAACGTATCTTCCACGAGATTACCCTCAACAGGTAAACCGGCGAGTAACGCAAGGTAGCAGGTCGCAAGCGATGACAGTATCATGGAAGGTTTCCGAACAGGTTTGATTCTCTCTAATCAAGATCGACCATTTTTTGCTGGAATCTCAATCAGGAACAGACTGATCTAGCCCATTTTCCGGATCCTGATCTGATAACGCGGGGAGATCATTCTCATTTCACAGACAGTTAGATAAACTTTGCCAGTCGATCCGATTGCCACAGTTATTCCACACAGTTAAAATGCCTGCAAATAGCATTGATTTAAGGAAAATAATGTCACGCTTCAAACTCGCCGTCGCAACCCGCCATTTTGGCCAGCCCATCAAACGCGCTATTAAAACAGCCGCTCAGATCGGCGCGCGCGGAGTACAGCTCGATGTTCAGAATGAAATTTCACCTGTTTCTTTTGGCGCATCCGGCGAACGACAGTTTCGCAAACTGCTGGAAGAATTTAACCTGTCTGTCGCCTCGCTTCGGCTCCCGGCCCGTCGCACTCTGGTCGATCCGGAATTTCTCGATGAACGTGTCTCGCAAATCAGATCCGCATTGGAATTCGCCTGGCGGATGAAAGCTCCCTGCCTGATCATTCATCCGGGAACAATTCAGTCTACCGACAGCAGCAATTTCCCGATGATCTGTGAAGTACTGAATGACCTGGCGCGACATGCCTCGCATATTGGTACAGACCTTTGTCTCGCCTGTGAAAAGAACTCTTCCGCAGTGATCCGTGAACTGATCTCAAACGTCACCACGGGCTTTGTCGGCATCGACTTTGATACCGCGGAAATGGTTTACACGCGACAGGATCCTGAAAAAACGATTCGTGAATTGTATACATGGATCAAATCATACCGGTTACGTGATGCCGTGCGTGAAATGGATGGCGAAGGGTCGGAAGTCGCGCTGGGGAAAGGTATGGTCGTGTGGGATCACTTTCTACCCCTGGTTCTGGAAACCGGTTACCAGGGATGGCTCACCGTGGATCGTACACAAGGTGAAAGCAAGCTGGAAGACTGTCGCAGCGGCATTTCCTATCTGAATTCACTGCTACCCTGATCTACTGATACTGATAATTGATCGCGAGCTTATGTCACTTGCAGAACCCGAAATTCTTTCCGTTACCGAAACCACGCGACAGATTAAAAATCTGGTGGAGGCGAACTTCCCTTACGCATGGGTGGTGGGAGAAATCTCTAATTGCACTATGGCCCGTTCAGGCCATGTCTATCTGACTCTCAAGGATGACTCTGCCCAGTTAAGAGCCGTCATCTGGAAACGGACTGCATCACGATTAAAATTCCAGATTGAAGATGGCATGGAAGTCATCGCAGCCGGACCGGTCGAAGTTTACCAGGCGCGTGGAACGTATCAGCTGAATATTGAACAGCTGATTCCACAGGGCGTGGGTGCACTGGAATTAGCGTTTCGCCAGATGCAGGAAAAGCTGGCAGCGGAAGGACTGTTCAATCCCGAGCACAAACAACCGATTCCCCAGTTCCCGCGAAAAATTGCGCTGGTAACCAGCCCCACCAGCGCCGCAGTGCGCGACATGCTCCAGGTGATCACACGACGCTGGAAAGCCGCTGACCTGGTAATCGTACCGGTCGCTGTGCAGGGAGAAGGCGCCGCCGAACAGATTGCTGCAGGCATTGAAACAGCTGCCCGTATTCCCGGGGTAGATACCATCATCACCGGACGCGGAGGCGGCAGCCTGGAAGATCTGTGGGCCTTCAATGAAGAAGTGGTGGCCCGTGCTATTTTTGCCTGCCCGATTCCCATCATCAGCGCAGTCGGGCACGAAATTGATATCAGCATCGCCGATCTGGTCGCAGACCGTCGGGCATTGACACCGAGTGAAGCCGCAGAACTCTCTGTTCCGCTGCAATCCGATGTTCTGGCAACGTTGACTCACTGGCAGAATCAACTTGCCACAAACCTGAAACAACGTGCGCGACAGGTTCGCCTGCAACTTGATGCCATTGCCGGCCGCCCGGCATTGACTCGCCCTCTCGATCTGGTTCACCAGCGGGCTGCGCAGGTTGATGAACTGGACCGCAGACTGAAACGCAGCACGCGCGAAATCATTTCTCGATATCAGACCGAAACCCGACATCTGGGCTCCGCTCTGGATGCCTTGAGTCCACTCAAGGTATTGAATCGAGGATATAGCATCACGCGTAAAGAAACAGAAGACGAACCCTCCACTTTGAATATTGTAAAATCAATCAGTCAGGTAAAGCCAGGTGAGGTCCTCCACACACGCATCTCCGATGGCACAATTATCAGTCAGATTCAGGAAATCCGCAAAGACTCCTGATGGATTCCTGTCACTTTTCCTACTCAGTCAATCATTTTGATATATAAAAGATCTCAGTTATGGCAAAGAAAGAAGCAGCACAGTCAGACACGCCCCTCTTCGAAGAATCACTAGCAGAATTGCAGGAGATCGTATCCACGCTGGAAGAAGGGACGGCCGGCCTTGAAGAATCGATGGAACACTTTGAACGTGGAGTGAAACTGCTCCGTTCGTGTTACCAGTCTCTGGAATCAGCCGAGCAGAAAATTGAAATCCTGACCCGCGTCGATGCAGATGGCAACCCGGTACTGGAAGAGTTCGATTCTACCGCATCAATCGATACGAAAGGACCTGCCAAAACAGGTCGACGCAAAAGCAGTTCTCCCAAAAAAGATTCCGATGAGAACGAGAATGACCGGACTTTGTTCTAGATCGCATCACATTTAACCATAGCGTCTCTCAGTCTAATATACTCGGCCTGAATAGCCCTGGAGACGCTACAGTAAAACTGGAAACAGTCTAGTCTGACTGTAAAATGAATCAGACAAAGCAGACTCTCATGACACATTCACTGAAACAACTGGCCATCGATGTCGGCAATAGTCGAATCAAGTTCGTGGTTCTGCATACAAACCTTCCCGTTAAAGATTGCAAGCAGCTCCCTCTGGTAGAACACGCCGTGTCGATGGCGATCGACGAGCCGGTTCCCTGGGATCAGTTAAGAAACTGGTTAAGCAATCAGCCTGAAGAACATTGCCAGAGTGTTGTCGCCGGTTCGAATCCACGGGGAATCAAAAAGATCGTTACGGACTGGGCACTGCTTCCGCTTCTGCCACCACTCGAAGTATTTAATACTGAAGATTTCCCGCTGAACATTGAAGTAGACGAGCCACGTAAAGTGGGGATTGACCGGTTATTGAACGCGATCGCCGCCAATATCCTGCGGAATATTAATCAGGGTGCCATTATCGTCGATACCGGAACAGCGACAACTGTGGACGTTGTCTCACCTGATGGCCATTTCGCTGGAGGATCGATTCTGCCAGGATTTGAACTTTCGGCAAAATCGCTGCATGATTATACCGCACTTCTGCCACTTATCCCTGTCGCTGATCTGCGACAGGAAGAACCAGTCGTGCTGGGCAAACATACAACAAATGCGATTCGCAGTGGCTTATTCTGGGGACAGCTCGGTGCAGTACGGGAACTGATTCACCAGTTTCAGAAACATTCCCTGTTCAACAGCAGTCCTGAACCGCCACTGGTTCTGCTTACTGGTGGAGGCTCTTCATTGCTGGCACCGCACCTCGATGATCTGGTCCGGTTCGAGCCATTATTAACACTGCAGGGGCTGGCAATCGTGGCACAAAAAATCAGCGGGATCAGATAAACAATATGTCGCCATCGATTGAAAATCAGAAACCGGTTTCCTGTTCCGCGGCGCTGTTAACACCCCGCGGTCGGGGAGCCGTTGCGACAATACGCGTATGTGGCGAATTGATATCAGTGGCAGCTGCGATCGATGCCTGTTTCCATGCAGTAAATCAGAAATCACTGGAAGCACAACCACTGAATCGAATTGTATATGGGCTCTGGGGTCAAGGCAGCAATGAAGACCTGGTGGTCTGTCGTCTCGATCAGAATACGGTCGACATTCACTGTCACGGGGGAATGGCTGCTGTAGAGCGGATCCTTTCTGACCTGGAAGAACAAGGCTGCTCTCGCAATTCATGGGAGCAACTGGCGAAATTCACTCGAACAGAATTAGACGTCGAACTCCAGGAGAGACTCACCGCAGCAACCACGTTTCGTACTGCAGAAATTTTACTGCGCCAGTCAGAAGGCCTGTTAAAATCAGCATTCGAAGCACTCCTGCCTGTTGAAGGCCAATCCTTCAACACGGGTCACTTTCAATCACAAATCGAGAAATTACTGTACTGGGAACCATTCGGACTTCACCTGGTAACTCCCTGGCGTGTGGTTCTCGCCGGTCGACCCAATGTAGGCAAATCCAGTCTGATCAATGCCATCCTCGGCTATGAACGATCGATTGTATTCAATGAGGCTGGCACAACCCGTGATGTCCTCACTGCTACAACGGCAATTGAAGGCTGGCCCATTCAGTTTTCCGATACAGCGGGAATTCGCGAACAGGCTGATGCTCTCGAAACAACGGGAATACAGCGCGCAGAACAGATGATGCAATCATCCGACTGTAATCTCATCCTGATTGATGTCAGCCAGCCAGAACAGGCAGACGACCAGCGACTGATCGCTTTATGGTCTGATTCAATCCTGGTCGCGCACAAAACGGATCTTCCACGCCGCTGGAAACAATCTCTTCCCGACAGTGCGGTTTCAGTCTCCTCAATCACAAAATCAGGCATCGACATCCTGCTGGATCGATTGATTCAAAAACTTGTCCCGGAAGTTCCTGATCAAAACACACCCGTGCCTGTCACATCACGGCAGATTCAACTCTTACATCGCGCGCTCGAGGCACTTAATAAAGCAGACCAGTCTGTTTACACCAGGCTGATTCAACAACTTCTGTCTTAAACCATTCTGAACTAGACTGTGTCCAGTTTTACTGTAGCGTCTTCAGGACCATTGGGACCGAGTATGTTAGATTGAGAGACGCTATGGTTAAATGTGATGTGCTCTAGTTATCCGAGGGAGCCTTCAAAGTCTGCTTCCACTGCTGCAGGGCCATCATCAGATTGCCCTGCGTCCATAAGAGCGGAGTGATGTCATTCGGCACATATCTGCCTTTTTCCAGGTAGTATGATTCAGGACATTTATACGGGCCAAATACAGACTCACTGGTCGTAAGCTGACTGAGTGAGCGATCCAGGTGAAACCGCTGCTTTTCCAGATCTTCCTGGTTTTCTGACTGCAGAAACCTCTGACCATAAATTATCGACAAGATAGAATCGAAAATGCACCATTGCGCTTCCTGCCCGGGCTTCAACAGTTTATCCCGACTGGACTGGTCATCGCTGAAATCAACCGTGCGATCTTCTTCACCCAGCATTTCTTTGTAGTCGGCGCACCAGTAAGAATCGCCCAGATAACGACGGATTCCATAGTCGCCCATCAAATGAGATCGAACATCTTCCATAATCGTCTCTGCCAGTTCCCCCTGGATCAGGCCCAGCGGGAAAATCAGAAACAACAGCGCACCATCATACTTGCGTGACAGCAGGGGATCTGCCTGGATGCACTCTGCAGGCAGGATCTCATCCAAGGCAGCCTGCCCCTGTTGAGCCAGTGAGTCGACTGCGTCCGCAGACACGGGGGTCCCGGCATAACGAAACTGACTCCAGTTCCCGCTCTGGTCCAGGTAGCGTTTCAGCATTTTCAATCCACTGACCACAGTGCCAATACTTGATGCTTCTATCTTCCGGGCCTCTTCCCAGTGACCACTGTCTGCATCTTCCCAGAAACGAATTGATTCAAAGTACCGCACGAAGGCTGCCAGTAAATCCAGCGTACCTGAAACGGGTTCCAGTTTTCCCTGTGTCAGCAACAGGCAATAAAACCAGACGTAATACCCCAGCGCGTCATTCTGTGCGTGTGCCCACTTTTCATCGATTTCGCCAAGAGTATTGCCATCAAAGCGAATGTGAGGGCGTTTCATCACTTCACTGGGACTGGCCTGTCCGGAAATGATTTGGTCCAACCGATCCCGATGCTTGATAAAATACTCCGTCAAGGTGGAAATCGCTCTGCAGGCTGGCCCGGATTTTCCCACTGCATTTAACGCGTGCGCCACATGAATATTGTCTCGCACCCATATACTCTGGTATCCCGTCGATTCATGTGCGATAGCCGCAGGAAACAGTCCATTCTCCAAGGCCGGAAAAGAGAATGTCCCCTGTTCTTCAAGGAAACCAACCAGTTCTTCAGTTTCAGCAACAGTCTGAAGTGAATTTTTAAGAGAGCGGAAACGTTCGTCATCCATGAGAAACACCTGTGATAAACTTGAAAGAATCGAAATAGATCATAATGCAGCCCTGAACAATCCGTGTATTGATCGCGCTACGCGCACCGAATTGTGAAAGAATTGGCTTCAAAATGCAACGGCAGCACGATGGGCCTGAGAAATTCGAGATTGTTTCGAATTATCAACATTGTTGATTTAATGCATCATTTCAAAGATGTCAACAACAGTGAAACAGAGCCGGCTCGACCAGAACCACTTCTGAAAGCCTCCTGGACAGCACTACAATCTGCAGGACCACTCCCTTCACTCACTTCACGGCGATGTTGGCTTCACAAGCATTTCCCTGATTGAAGAGGAATAAGATTTGCGGTTCTCCTGTTCCTAGAGGTCTCATTCCCATACACAACCCGTTTTGAAAATTCGAGCCACCGCATGAACGCTCTCGCTCAACCTGTGCCCCGTCTGCATAAATACAGCATCCTGCTATTGCTGGTTATTTTTTCCGGCATGATACTGGCACGATGGAATCAGCTCTATTTCTATACTCCGGACAGTGGCCGTTATGTAACGATGGCGACGTCGCTGGTTAATGGAACCGGTTATCGAGAAATTGATACACCTGGCGAACCCCTTTATTCGCATCGGCCTCCGGGGATGTCAGTTCTCCTGGCACCGGCGGCATTGATTGCCCCTTATAATGTGCTTCTGGCAAAAGCAACCGTCTGGCTGTCCAGCCTGGCACTGTTAGCCATGCTTTATCTTTATATCATCAGCCTGCTGAAACCAGAGACTGACCAGAGCACAACTGTCAAAACCGGTACTTACTGGACCGCATTGATCATCACCGGACTGTTAGCCGTCAATCCCTACACATTATTCTTTTCTACGCTGGTGATGAGCGAAATTCCGTTCATGGCTTGTTCGCTGGCAATTCTCTATGTCGTGGCCCTTCAACCGGATCATCCTGGAAGAGGTCAACTGATTATATTCACCATTTTAATAATCTTTCTCCCCTTTCTCAGAACCATCGGGATCTTGATGATCCTGTCTGCAGGCATCTGGGCAGTCTTCCGCAAAGCACGCTGGCCCTGGCTTATTGGAGTTTCTGGTTCAATTCTGGCTTCAGGTCTCTGGATGGTTCGAAATGCTTCGACTGGCAAGTCGGGATACACTTCAATCGCGCTTGGTGAATTACAATCGCAGGGAATTGCAGGAACCCTGATACGAATGATCCAAAGAATCACGTCGCATTATGACCATCTCTCTCAGCAGCTTCTCCCGAATATGCCCGAATCTCAACCCAGATATTCAGCACTGATCCTGGATAATATTTCCTATCTACCGGGTCCTGGACGGTTATATCTGTTTCTGGCTGCGATGTTAATTCTCATCTCAGTGTATGGCATGCTGAATTGCCGGCGACAAGGGGGAATGATTGCTCTTGGATATCTGGTTCTCAGTCTGGCGGCACTGTCGCTCTGGCCATGGATGCAACCGCGATTCACCTTTCCTCTCATACCGATCATACTGGCATATTTACCAGCAGGTTATATCGCATTCGCAAATCACTTTCAGTTTTCTCGACCATTACTCCGGATGGCTTTAGTCGGGGCCTGCTCGGTGATCGTCTTGTATTTTGTGAGTATCCAGATAAAAACAGACTATCAGCTGATTCACGCTAATCTGAAAATGCTGTCTGATCCCAGACACTTTTATTCTCACCAGATGCCGGGAAGTTCATTCAGTCACTGGACCGCCGCTGGTCAGTGGATCAACCAGAACTCAGAAGCCCACAGCCGAATCATCGCTCGTCAGTCTGCAACAGCGACCACAGCTCAGCGTTATCAAAAACTGGCTTTCTTTGATGTGATTTCCGCCGAAAAGCTGCATCAGATAATTCAACAATTTCATGCAAATTACCTGGTTACTCTCAATAAAAATCATGGACTGATTTTCTCCTGGTATCTGCTGGATGAAGATCTGGTTTATCATCTGAATCCGGTTTACGATGAGCAGGGAGTAATGGTAATCAAAATCGAACCAAATCGAAGTGGCACCATTAGAGAAAAATATTACTCTGCAGATGACTCACTTATACTCGCGCGCAAGGCCTACGAAAAATTTCCACATCGCTCCTACCTCCAGTCAGGACTCGCAGGAGAACTGTTTAACAGCGGACACTATGAGGAAGAAATTGAATTTATCCGGAAGCTGCAACAGAATAATATCAGAGACGTCAATCTCTCATTTCTGCTGGGCTGGAGTTATATCAAAACAAAACAGTACGAAAAAGCAATTCACGAATTTGAAGTAGCTCTCAGTACGCCTGGTCAGAAACTGATTCGAACAAATTTGCTCCAGGGAATTCATATCGCTCAACAGGCATTGGCAGACAAATATAACACTGACTCAAACCAATCTGATTCCACGAATCAATCAGAGGAAAAGAAGCTGAAATCCGCCACGCAGTACTGGAACAACTGTCAGATAAATAAACTGGAACGGTATCTGATCAAATCACTTGAAGCAGGGGAACTGCAGCCGGAATTCCATGCCGCGCTTTGCACTCTGCTGGCTAAGGTGCATCTTGTGAAAAACAATAAATCAGCTGCTGTGGAGCAGTTAAATCTCGCAGTCACATCAGGAGGATCGGAGGCTTCCGAGATCCTGAAAATGCTGGAAAGAGAAGAGAGAGTTGAAATTCTGTTCAAAAACATCCAAACAAATCATGAGGTAAAATCTGAACATAATAGCGCAGACACTTTACAGGATGTGCTGACACTAGCTGAGTGGCATCAGGAATTCGGCGTTCCGGGCAAAGCACTCGACCTGCTTGAACGGGCGAATACATTGATTCCCAATCAGCCAGAATTATTGAAGTTACTGCTTCAGCAGCAGCTGTTTTACTCCCTGGTTACAGAAGCAGACGCCACTTTAAAACAGTTAAACAAACTGATCCCTGAGGATTCTCAACTCAAGGAGGCAGCCCGAGAGGTCGAGGAACTGCAACAGCTTCCCCGTTTCTAAAACGCAACCATGAATATTTGTAAACGCGTTAATTTTTAACTCGATCATGCACTGAGCAAATCAGGTTGTAGAATTAATTAGTTTACAGACTGTTGCGGGCCAGTAACGGGGGGACGTTCGATGGAACTCTGGATCGATGGCTGGATGGATTATCTGCTCAATGCCTGGCAGAACGCAACGGCGACTGATTATCTACTCTTGATGGTCTGTGTGATTGTCATTGGTGGAATCTTCAACATCCACCGCAGCAGCACACGATAATCAATTCTCGTCAATCATTTCGACGCACCATTCTTCACCGGCGTATCCGACAATGTCTCCGGGTGCAAGCTGTTTACGTCGTCGTGTTTCTACGACGCCGTTCACCGTCACTTCTCCCCCCTGGATGACCACTTTGGCATGCCCGCCAGTTCCGACTGCCGCCTGAAATTTAAGAAATTGATCCAATCGAATCGGTGCCCGATCTTCTGATACCATATCGTTACTGCTTCTTTTGAGAGGACTGCTGCTTCGTTTTTTCTTCTTAGGCTGCCCGCTTTTCCTGACTTTTTCAAGTTCCGCTGGCGTGGGTGCTTTGAAAGTGGCATCCTGCGGAGTCTCTGATACCAGCGGACTGGAATCGCCTGTCTTTTTCTGCCAGTCCTGCATCGCTGCCCATAAACGATCAGTGTGAGACTGGCAGGCAGACTGCCCGGATAAATCTCTGGTTTCCTGAGGGTCATTCTGTAAATCGAATAACTGTGATTTATTAATCTGCGGATAGGTGATCAGTTTCCAGCGATCATCGCGGACAGAACGTTGGACGTCTTTGTAAGCGGTAAACAGTGTCTCCCTGATTTGCGATTTCTCACCTGCCATCACCGGCCAGATGCTTTCCGCATCCAGTCCCTGCGGGATGTCAGTGCCGACCATTTCACAAACCGTGGGAAAAATATCGTAAAGATACACCAGCGCGTTACTTTGACCATGTGGAATTCCCGGCCCTGAAAATATCAGCGGAGACTTCATGCTATGCTCATACAGACTTTGTTTCCCCATCAGTCCGTGGCTGCCTACCGCCAGACCATGGTCGGAAGAAAAGATGATAACTGTATTGTCGTACTCCCCGCTCTCTTTCAAGGCTTTTATCAGTCGCCCGATATGACGATCCAGACCGGTAATATCGGCATAGTAATCATGAAGGTGTTTTCGAATTTCCGCTTTACTCCGAGGGAAGCCGGCCAGCAGTTCATCGCGCACCACCTGCTCTCCGTTATTAAAAGGATGCAGAGGCAGATAATTTGCGGGCAACGGAATCTCCTCCCGTTCATAATGATCCATATATTCCTGATCGGCAACCCTGGGATCGTGAGGACAGGCAAACGCCAGATACATGAAAAAGGGCTGCGTATTTTTCTTCTGGAGAAACTCAATCGCATCATCAACGATTTCTTTACCAGGCTGTCCCAGCAGACGGGCCCGGGTATCATTCAGATATTTCGACTGATCAAACCGTTTATGAATTTCCGCCGCCGTATTTCCTTTTTTACCGTGATGATAGGTGTAGTACCCGGCCGCTTTCATGGAATCGGGAAAATTCGGCTTTTCAGCAGAAGCGTAGCGACCCGTCCAGCGAAAGTAAGTTCGCCCACTGAGCAGCATATTTCGACTGCAGACACAAACAGCGCCGGAATTACTGCCCAGACAATACGCATTGTTGAAGACAAAGCCACTCTGCACGAGTTGATCCAGATGGGGCGTCTTGATCAGTGGATTACCCAAGGCATGAATCGTGTCCGCCCGTTGATCATCCGTAAATAAAAACAGGACGTTCGGTTTTTGTTTTTCAGCGGCAACCAGGGTATTGCTGGACAAAACCGTAAAACAAAGGATGAACAGTAAAGCAAAAGAATCTCTGTGCCGAAATCTCATGATTGCCTCCACGATTGAGCGCCAATTTGGTATCCTGACAGTCTATAGATGACCGACCGAATACAACCCGTTCAATATATAGCAAGGATCAACCAAATGCCAGAAGCAGCCCCTCCCGTAGTCTATGACCCCGTCAGCATGATCAAACCGAAGAGGAAAATCACCGGGATTTCTGCTGTACTGCTCCCCTATCTGGAATCAGGGGAAATCGACCGCGATTCACTCTCCGCACATATTTCCCGCACTGCCGATGTCGGGATCACACCCGCTGTGAATATGGATACAGGTTATGTCAATCTGATTGAGGAACCGACCTTTATCGAAGTCTTGAAAGTGACGCAACAGACCCTGAACGGCGGTCCTTTTGTCGCGGGAGCCTTTGTCGCCGATCAGCCCGGAGCAAGCTTTGATGCCGCCGGTTATCAGAGAAAAATTGACTTGATCCAGTCGCACGGCGGGATTCCTGTGATCTTTCAGTCGTTTGGTCTGGTAGAACAGTCTCCCGATCAGATCGTCGCCGCTTACCAGACCATTGCCGCGAACACCGACCGTTTTATCGGCTTTGAGTTGACACGCGACCTGGCCCCTTTCGGTTCAGTTTATGATCTGGATACCTACGAAGCACTCATGGAAATTCCGCAATGTATCGGTGCCAAGCATTCCTCTTTTCATCGAGAACCGGAATGGGAACGCCTGCAGCTACGCGACGCGAAACGTCCCGATTTCAAGGTCTTTACGGGCAATGACTTTGGCATTGATATGATCCAGTATGGCAGCGATTACCTGCTGGGCCTGAGTACCTTTGCCCCGGATCTGTTCGCCAGACGAGATGCGTTCTGGGAAGCCGGTGATCCCGCCTTTTATGAATTGAACGATCAACTGCAATACCTGGGCTACTTCACCTTCCGTAGTCCTTCCCCCGCTTATAAACACTCAGCAGCACAGTTTCTGCATCTGCGGGGTTGGATCAAAACGAACAAAACCCACCCAAACAGTCCGACCCGACCCGAAAGCGATATTGAAGTCTTACGCGAACTGGGACAGCGACTCAATGTCATCAATTAATCAAAAACTCCCCATTACTGAACCAGTAATGGGGAGTTTTATTATTTTGAACAATCCAGCCGAATCACGAATCAGCCAGAGGCTCTTTCTTTTCAGTGATCACAGGGAGTTCCTGTGATTTATCCGCATTGATCTGAGTATATTCCTGCCATTTTTCTGGAACATTGTCCTCATGAAAAATCGCCTCAACCGGGCATTCAGGCACGCAGGCTTCACAATCGATGCACTCATCGGGATTGATGTATACCATTGATTCCCCTTCGTAGAAACACTCTACGGGGCAAACCACGACACAATCTGTATATTTGCAATTGAAGCAAGCCTCTGTAACCACGTGTGCCATGAGTTTTCCTTTCTGGACTTTGCTCTGAATGATTAGGCAAAAAACTGCTCGAAGCCTTCTCAGAGATTATAGGCTTCTGCTATCAAAAAACTACCAGTCTTGCTGAAACAGGTTTTTAATCGTTCAGTAAGAGAGGTATTTAGTGTTATATAGTCGATTTGGGAATGTCGTTTCAACCTCGAACTCTCGATTCATCGTAGATCTCGCAAAAACACGTGTCAAGACTGCAATTTTCCCCTGAATCTTGAGTATGCTACTACTATCGGCAATCCCCGGAGCAATCATTGGTTGATTGCCGAATTCGCTGCTTCAGCCCCTTTTCCGCCCCCCCAAATGCCCCCGGATCACCCGATCCAGTTTTCAGTTCGACACATATTGACACAAACGGGTTCTCAACATAATCTACCGACGAAATATCGATTTACTATTGAGAATTCCAGGATGGAAATCCCCTCAAGAGTATCGATCTCTCAATGTCTAACCTGATAATTTGGTGTACCAAATCTCTCAAAACTACCAGTTTGACCGGTTTTTGAGCACGGAACTCCCGGATTCCCATAGCGAATGGAGTCGCTGAATGACAAACAACACCCCCACCCCTGTCCCTTTCATCAACCTTGTCGCACAATACCAGAGAATCAAATCGGAGGTTCAGGAAGCAGTCCTGAAAGTATTCGATGATCAGGCCTTCGTGCTGGGTGACGAAGTTGCTGAGTTTGAGTGCGATATTGCTGAATATTGTGACTCCCGAAATGCGATCGGGGTTGCCTCTGGTACCGATGCCTTACTTCTGGCTCTGATGGCATTGGAAATCGGCCCTGGTGATGAGGTGATTACCAGCCCCTTTACATTCTTTGCCACGGGCAGTTGTATCGCACGCGTTGGTGCAACGCCTGTGTTTGCGGACATTGATCCGGTCAGCTTCAATCTCTGCCCTGAATCCATTGAAAGTAAAATCACGGATCGGACGAAAGCCATCATGCCAGTCCATATTTTCGGACAATGTGCCGATATGGAACCCATCTGGAGAAATGCCGTTCGTAATGGAATTCCTGTCATTGAAGACGCGGCACAAGCCATTGGTGCAGAATATCGGGGACGCCGTGCCGGTGTCCTTGGCACCGTTGGTTGCTTCAGCTTCTTTCCCACAAAGAATCTGGGTGGGGCTGGCGATGGTGGACTGGTAACAACAGACGATCCGGATCTGGCAACACGCATACGACGCTTGAGAGTTCATGGCGATCTGGGTGGCTACCAGCATGCCGAAGTCGGAATCAACAGTCGGCTGGATGCATTGCAGGCAGCAGTACTGAGAGTTAAACTGCGTCACCTCGATAAATGGACGACAGAGCGTCAGGAAAACGCAAGACGATACAATGCCCTGTTTCGGCATTATCAGTTGCTGGACTGTGTAGAACCCCCCACGGTTCTTCCAGATCGACGCCACGTTTACAACCAGTACAGTGTTCGCGTAAAAGGGGGCCAGCGGGATAAGGTACTTCAGGATCTGCGCGAAAAGCAGATCGGTTGTGCAATCTATTACCCTCGTCCGCTTCATTTACAGCAGTGTTTTGAATATCTGGGCTGCAAACCGGGCGACCTGCCTCAGACCGAACTGGTCACCAGTGAATGCCTGGCTCTGCCGATTTTCTCGGAATTGACGGAAGTCCAACAGGAAACAGTCGTCCGTGGAATCGCTCAAAGTCTGGGACGGCTCTCTTCCCCGCAATTCCCCACGCTGTATTCCGATACACCGCAGATCTCAAAAGCGGCCTGAACCGAAAAAACGAACCAATACTCATACTTTATCCCGCAGGTTTCATCCCGAAATCTGTGGGATTTTTTTATGGCTCGTGACAGCCAGAGATTGCCTGCTTTCAAAACAGGCACCAGACTCAACCTATTTTACACAACCGGACAATCAGACGTTGCACCACTCGAAAAATCATTAAGAAAGGCAGGGAATTTCCACCGGGACGAGATTCATCGTGTAGATTTAAGGAGATGAAATTAATTTCCTGCATCGATGTGCAAAGCATCCACGTTATTATCCAAACTCCTGCCAGAATACTGATACTGATCGGCAGTTAAGGAGATCACATGCCGACTCGATTTCGAAGTGCAACAATTCGATTGCTGGTGGCCCTGATGCTCTGTGGCCCTGCTCTGGATCTATTACATGCCCAGGAAGCCCGAAAAGAACCTGACCCCACAGCGGGTAAGACAGCGATTGCCCTCAATTACTGCCGCGCTTCTTTCTACCGCATTAAGAAATCGGGCACCAAAGAGGTCATGTTTGAAGAGCGGGAAAAGATTCTCAACAATTTGAATCTGAACGGCATCGGAGACGAAAAAGTCGTCAAACTTTACTCTGCGGTTCTGGACGAAATCGGTCAGGTAGAGATCGCGGAAAAGGAACGCGAATACTTTAAGAATAAGCACAAGTACCAGGCGCGCCAGAAAGTCGCCACCAATGCACTCGCTTTAACCACAGATGTGTTAACGCTGCAATTCGGCAGTGCAATCCGAAACGGAGCCAACAGCTGGTGGGACTATCGAAATGTCGAAGCCCAGAAAGATCTGGATGTCTGGAAAGTAGACAAAGAACGAATGGAAGCAGTCATTTCCCGTTCTACCCTGTTTCTGGATACGTTCTGGAAACTGGCTCAGGAAAAACAGATTCCCGATGACTGGTTAATTCGTGATGATGACCTTGAGACGCTCGACCAGGCGATGCAGGAACAGAACCCGCGTGTACGGTTGCGAATTCTCAAGCGCCTGGAACGCTTTATGAGCCATTACCCACCGTACTGGTATTATGTGGCGCGCACACAACAGGCCCAGGGTCAGCTCTTTGCTGCCTCTCATACTTATACCGAACTGGCAAACCTCGGCGATGGATACTTTCGCCGTGATGACATGCTGGCATCCGGAACGGCGAATCTCGCGGGCATCCGCGATTACCTGGGACAACCAGACGCAGCAAAAATGGCGCTCAAATCCCAGACCTACTCCAGCGATGTCTGGGAAGCGAACCTGCTCTGCTCTCGCATCCTGCAAAAGTATCAACAACATGACGAAGCAGAAGAGGCAATTCTGCGGAACCTGGATGTCGACCTGGAAACAAACCAGAGTTCGGTTGCGTTACTCTCACTCTATTATGCCACGAATGACAAAACGAAAATGATGGCACAGTTGAATCAGCCTAAAATCGTCCAGGCTGTACCTGTACCGACATTGATTCAATGCGCCATGTTTCTGGGGGCTGAAAGAATGCCACCGGTGGCAGCGTCGCAAATCGCATCTTCGCTCTATGTTTATCCTCAACTGCATTTCGGGGCAGATGATCTTGTCATTGCCTCAACTGGCAACTGGCATTTGCATATGTCAAATGCAGAATTAATCATGGCAAATAAAACCTATACCCGTCCCAGGCTGGCCGCCGGGAATAATGAAGTTCAGGCACGTTTTGAACGCGTTGCTGAGTTTGGAAACCCATTCGGAACGATGAATGTTGCCTACTCGCAACCCAGGCTGCGTTTAAAATATCCGGATGGCTCCAGCCTGGAATTGAAGCTGTCTTCGGCTCCACAGGATCGTAATCAGCCGGACTCGGGCAATCTGCTGACCGCACTGAAAGCGCCCACCGGGCAACACTATCGTGTCGTGGGAGCAGAGATTCAGGGACAGACAATCGCGTTTAACAGGAATGCGATTGAAGATGATGGCCGACGAATCGTGCGACAGCCCCTGAATAGTCCTGCAGAAGCACCACAGATGTCACAATCCCTTCCTCAGCCGCAACTCAAACCTGAGCAACAGCAGCTACAGGCACAATCCGCCCCGAAACTGCCAACACTGGCAGTCCCCGACCTTTCTACTCCGGATTTGCCTGCGATCCCGAGTTCTCCTCCTCCGATCCCTGCCCTCTCCTTTGATCTCGAAGCCGATGAAGTACCTGCAGTGCAAAAGAAGAACAAAGGGACCGTGGTCAGCTTCCCCGCCCCTCCTGAAGAGACGAATGTACCGTAAATAAGTCGAACTGAGTGCATCTGCTGGACGGGAATTAGAAAAGTACACACAGAAATAGTAGTCATCTGGTCTGGCCTCCGGTATGATACGCACAGAGATCCGTGAGCCTGAACAAGATTTCGGGCATTTTTCGAAATCGCAATATATTGCAAAACCTGTTCGCCGCGCTTTGGATTGACTGCGAACCCCACGTGCCTGAGCTTTCTAATGCTGCCTTCTGAAAATGAGATTCCACAGACTTCTGCCTCCGAAGTCGCTCTGCTCCCATTGATTACTGATCTGACCCGGGATCAGCTTGCACAGTGGTGCATCGAACACGAATCTTCCTCGTATCGAGCAGATCAGATCCGGCGCTGGATTTTCACCAAGCGTGTCAATGACTTTGACGCCATGCACGATATCTCCAAGAAATTCCGAGATCTTCTCAAGGAGAATTTTCGACTCTTTTCAACCCGCATCGTCAAGCATCAGACATCGAAAGATCGCACGGAAAAACTGCTGCTCGCACTGCATGACGGACATCATGTCGAATGTGTATTGATGCGGGAACCCAAAAGAAACACCGTCTGTATCAGCACTCAGGTCGGCTGTGCCATGGGATGTGTCTTCTGTGCCAGTGGTTTGCTGGGATTAACCCGAAATCTGACGATGGGGGAAATCCTGGAACAGATTTTACGCCTGGATCGAATCATCGGGGAAGAAGAACGCATCTCAAATATCGTGGTCATGGGAATTGGTGAACCGCTGGCGAACCTGTCGGCCTTGATCCCCGCGCTGGATACGTTGAATCATAAAGGCGGCATGGGCATCGGAGCCCGTAAAATCACTGTCTCCACGGTCGGGTTGCCTGTTAAAATCCGCGAACTGGCAGACGTCAACAAGTCCTACATCCTCGCCGTTTCGTTACACGCACCGAACGACACACTTCGTGATCAGATCGTTCCCACAAACAACAAAATCGGTATTCAAAAAATTCTTGATGCCACCGACTATTATTATGTGACGACCGGCAGACGTGTCACATTTGAATATATCCTGCTGGCAGGGGTCAACGACAGTCCCGCCCATGCACATGAACTGGCCTGCCTGCTGAAGCACCGCAACGCCCACGTGAATCTGATCCCCGCCAATGGGGTCGAAGAAACAGGATACAAGACTCCCACCACCGAGGACGTTGATCGCTTCTTCATGACTCTCGCGAAAGGGGGTGTCAATGTGACGGTCCGAAAACGCAAAGGGGATGATATCGATGCGGCCTGTGGACAGTTGAGACTGAATCGCGAAAAAGAAAAAGACCTGGTACAGATTCAGTAACCAGCATGACTAGCGCGTATTCCATCTGATCATAACGCCCTCAATCGAATCTGCTCGTTCCCAATGGCTTTGGAGCCGCTTCGGTAAAACTGGTCACAGTCTGGTGGTCCATCAATCCTGTATTGACAGATGGTCAATGTCAGGCGCGTACGCCATCAAGCGTGCGGACCATTTCGATTAACGTGCCATTCCAAGTCTGATAACACTTTAATCCAGATCAAAGTCTTTGGGATCGAAATTGACCAGTACATCATCGCGGAAGATCAGGTAGACGCTGCGACCACTTTCGTCAGGCCCCCAACGATATGCGTCGTCGGACGTGCGAAATGTTCCCCCAGTGGCTTTGAGCCACTTGGAAGCTTCCTGGAATTCTCCTTCTTCGCCAATCTCTTTTTCGACACTGTTCCGTGACATTCCAGAGTGCAGACGATTCTTGAGAATCCAGTTCAATGCTTCAGGATCTCGCTTGGTTTGAAACCGCGTACGATATTCTTCCGCCCGGCTGACCCGTTTTTCAGCCGTATGAGTTGTGGGCATCGATTCAGAATCCCACTCTGGCAACGTTTCACAACCTGAGCCTGCAAGCAGTATCACGATACTACATACTATCCACGGCGCCACACATCGAAGGTTGGCCATGATCATATCCACCTGATAGAAGGAAAATTTGTCGAAGGAAATTCACTGCCGAGATGTGTCCGCCACAGCAGTTGATTGAGAGAAATGAATGGGGAGACAGAATTGCCTCCTGAGGAGCAGACGTTTTCTAACAGATTCGTGTATTTCTGCCAAGATCAATCTCTGCCCGGCCCCCGCAGACTTAAAGCCATAAAGGTATACTACTTATGTAATTTTCGTTACTTCAGAGATGAAATCCGCAGCCTGTCTGGGTTGTCAGATTCTATCAGCACGTCTATTCTGAAATTGATTTGTAATGCATTACCTGGCTACCACTTTCCCTAAAGGAATGATCAATATGAAAATGTTTTGCGCGGGACACTGGCAGGAATCTTCAAAAACAATCGACGTGATCAACCCCTTTGACCAGTCAGTGATTGATACGATCCCACAGGGGAGTGGCGACGATGTTTTGAAAGCGGTCTCGGTTCTGGAGCAGGGTGCCCGGATCATGAAATCCATGACCGCCTATGATCGTAGTCTGATTCTCCAGAAAGCGTCTGAATTGATGCTGGAGCGAAAAGATGATTTCGCACGGACCATCAGTCTGGAAGAGGGAAAAATTCTGGCGGAAAGTCAGGTCGAAGCAACTCGCAGTGCGGAAGTCATCCGCCTTTCGGGAGAAGAAGCCCGGCGGATGACGGGAGAAATGATTCCCCTCGAAGGGAATGCCGGCGGACAGAACAAACTCGGGTTTACGCTTCGCATCCCCTGCGGAATCGTAGCCGCGATTACCCCTTTCAATTTTCCTTTAAATCTTGTCTGCCACAAAGTTGGTCCCGCCATTGCTGCCGGGAATGCGATTCTCATCAAGCCGGCCAGCGATACCCCATTATCGGCGCTCAAGCTGACAGAACTGCTACTGGAAGCCGGACTGCCCAAAGAAGCGATTGCCTGCATTACCGGGCCGGGAGGGGAAATCGGCCGCGCCATTTGTACTGACACCCGGATTCGCAAAATCAGCTTCACAGGCAGCTATGAAGTGGGGACGAAAATTTGCGAAATGGCGGGATTGAAAAAAGTTACCATGGAACTTGGAAGCAACAGTCCCGTCATTATCATGGATGACGCTGACCTGGAAAAGGCAGCCACGGCAGTCAGTATGGCAGGCTACGCCAACGCCGGCCAGGTTTGTATCTCTGCGCAACGCATTTTGACATCCTCTGCGATCAAGTCCGATTTCGTAGACCTGCTGAAATCAAAAGTGGATGTCCTGCACACCGGAAACCAGCTGGAAGAAACAACAAAAATTGGCCCGATGGTTCGTGAAACCGATGCCACACGAGTCGAACAATGGGTCAACGAAGCGGTCAGCCAGGGAGCAAGGCTGGTAACAGGGGGAACACGCCAGGGCGCCATCTATGCCCCGACGATTCTGGATAACACCAACCCTGAGATGCAGGTCGAAAAAGACGAAATCTTCGGCCCGGCTGTCGCGCTGTCCTACTTTGACGATATCGAACACGCGATCCAAATGGCCAACAATACGAACTACGGACTGTCGGCTGGTATATTCACACAGGATCTCGACCGGGCTATGAAATTTGCCCGTGAAGTAGAGAGTGGCAACCTGCATATAAACTGGTCCAGCCAGTGGCGCGCTGATGCCATGCCTTATGGCGGGTTAAAGCACAGCGGGACAGGCAAAGAAGGCCCTAAATATGCAATTCAGGAAATGAGCGAAGAGAAAATGGTGGTGATACATCTGACAAACTGATCGGATTCCGGTTCGCGTGCAGAAGCAGGCAGCTTCTTGCTTCTGCATTACAGTTACTTAGTCAGATAGCGTTCCAGAGTTTTGCCGTCGCGGTATTTTCCTGATTGCTTTGCCTGAAAGAGTTCATTGGTGTGCACGTCAATCGCAGTCAGATAGTTTCCCCGGTAAGCAGCGGTATCCAGACAGGCCCAGCCCTCATATACCAGCGGCTTTCCTGATTTCTGTGCCGTGTGTCCACAGATGATCCGACGTCCGGAAGGATCCGGGGCTTCCTGACCTGTGATCCGGTCCCAGCGGAGTTCCTGTTTGGTCAGGTCTTCCAGAGGAACGCCGGGAACAGCCGTTGCATGGACGAAGATATCTGTCTCTGTTTCATAATAATCCAAAGCAGTCGCCATAAAAATACGATGCTCTTCCGGTATAAGATCGTAGCGACCACCGTAGGAGTCGATTGCTTCTTTGCCGCCATGCTGCAGCCAGATTGATTCCCAGTGCCCCCCCTGCAGACCATCCAGCATCATCTCTTCATGATTGCCTTTGATCATGATCAGCTTACAGCTGGCTTTGAGATCCAGTAGAATCTCAATCACATGTTTGGTACCAGGTCCCCGGTCAACCGCATCGCCCAGACAGATAAAGGTATCCTCCCGAGTCAACTCGAGATGATACAGAATCGTACCCAGCGCCACATCACAACCGTGAATATCACCGATTGCGATCGTCCGTCCTTTCTGTGTCGATTGATCCATCATGCGACCACATGTATTAAAGTGAGCCCGAACCATCGCTCATGGCTGCTGGAACTGGCCAGTTGATGAGATTCAAAACGGGTTGACCGAGCGTCTGAACCAGCTTGATCAGGATTTGTCAGATTGACTGGGGGGCATAATCCGGGTTGGTTTGGAACTGGGTTCCCCTTTCAATAACTGTTGACGTGCCTGAGTCTGTTGAGCCAGTCCATGGATCCTGATGAAACCCAGGGCTGTTTCATGAGGAAACTGGTCGCCCTCTTCGTAGGTTGCCAGCTCAGGACTGTAAAGGCTGTGCTCACTCTTCAAACCGGTCACTGTATGATTTCCTTTATACAGAGAAACTCGAACGGTTCCAGAAACAAAACGCTGGTTCTTTTCGACAAATCCCATCAGGTCCTGATGGAATGAACTGTACCAGAGGCCATCGTAAATGATGTCACTGCAGGTCTGGCTGACGTAAGTTTTGAATCGCAGCGCCTGCCTGCTTAGAGTCAGGTATTCCAGTTCACGGTGGGCATTATGCAAAATGACAGCAGCAGGTGCTTCATAGATTTCGCGACTCTTGATCCCTACCAGGCGGTTTTCAACATGATCAATGCGACCGACGCCGTTTTCTCCACCGATTTTATTCAGATGCAGAATTAACTCAGCGCCATCCATCTCTTTTCCATCAACGGCGATCGGACGTCCCTGCTCAAATTCGATTGTGACTTCCACTGGCTGGTTGGGAGCTTCTTCGGGGGAAACCGTCCATTTATAAGCTTCCTTAGGCGGGGCGACCCAGGGATCTTCAAGAATACCGGCTTCCACAGAACGTCCCCATAAGTTCTGGTCGATACTGAAAATGCTTTCTTTCGTGGCTTCTACTTCAATGCCATGCTCTTTGGCATACTGCAGTTCCTCGGTACGAGTCCATTTCCATTCACGTACGGGAGCAATAATTTTCAACTGGGGTGCCAGCGTCTGAAATGAAACATCAAACCGAACCTGGTCATTTCCTTTGCCGGTACAGCCATGTGCCACTGCTGTCGCACCGTGCTCCTTGGCGACTTCAACCATTCGATGTGCAATCAGAGGGCGTCCCAGTGCGGTCGCCAGCGGATATTTACCTTCGTACATCGTCCCCGTCATCAGAGAAGGCCAGACAAAGAAATCGACAAACATGTTCTTGGTGTCTTCAATGACGGCTTCTACCGCGCCGGTTTTGATCGCTTTTTCCTTGATTCCGTCTACATCGCGACCCTGGCCGAGATCACAGGTATAAGTGATCACGTCCATATTGTATTTTTCATTGATCCACTTGACGGCCACGGAAGTATCCAAGCCACCACTGTATGCCAAAACTACTTTTTCTCTTGCCACGAAACTCTACCAATCTTCTGGAAATGAAGGAGTAAATAATCATTTGACGGAACTCGGGAATGATGCAAATGGTACTAATATCAGTTGCTGTCCGCAATGCGCACATTCTAACATTCTGACCCAGGGCAGTCGAAAACCAGACGAAATTCACGAGGACTGCTGTGAACGCTCGTCCGGGCTGAGACAACCCGAATCCCAACAGGCCGATCCATCGTAATTAAGAAAAGCACCCGACAGTCTCCTGCCGGGTGCTTTAAATCTATTATAAAACGGGACGAAATCTGAGCTTAGTGCAGATCGTCGTCGCCATGGTCATCCTTACCCTTTTCAGCGATCAGGGCATCACTGGTCAGCAGCAGAGTTGAAACGCTGGCTGAATTCTGCAGTGCAGACCGCGTCACACGGGTTGGATCGATGATCCCGGTTTTGACCAGATCTTCGTACTTGGAAGTCGCGGCGTTGTAGCCCATGTTGCCTTCCAGTTCGGAAACCTTTTCGCAGACCACACTGCCATCATCGCCGGCGTTATTGGCAATGGATGTCAGCGGTGCACGACAGGCACGTAGAATGATCTCGTAACCAACTTTTTCTTCCTGTGAAAGACCAGTTGGCTTGCAGGCGGCAGAACATCGCAGTAACGCAACACCACCACCGGGCAGAATGCCTTCGGCAACAGCGGCACGAACAGCATGCAGAGCATCTTCCACGCGAGCTTTCTTTTCTTTCATTTCACTTTCAGTCGCGGCACCCACATTGATCTGTGCAACACCGCCAGAAAGTTTCGCGATCCGTTCTTCCAGCTTTTCCTTGTCGTAATCGCTGGTTGAATTTTCCAGTTCACGACGGATCTGTTCGATACGGGATTTGATTTCGCCAGGCTTTCCACCACCTTCGATGATAGTGGCGTTGTCTTTATCGACGGAAACTTTCTTGGCTGTTCCCAGGTCGGACAACTGCAGATTTTCCAGCTGAATGCCGAGATCTTCGAAGATTGCCTGGCCACCAACCATGATGGCGATATCCTGCAGCATGGCTTTACGACGATCGCCGTAACCAGGTGCTTTCACAGCACAGCAGCGGAAAGTACCACGCAGTTTGTTGATCACGAGTGTCGACAGGGCTTCGCCTTCGATGTCTTCTGCAATGATCAGCAGAGGCTTACCGGCATTAACGACTTTTTCCAGGACGGGAACAAGGTCTTTAATGTTCGAAATCTTCTTTTCGTGAACCAGAACGTAGGCATCTTCCAGATCGCAGGACATGCTCTGAGGATCAGTGACGAAGTAAGGAGACAGATAACCGCGGTCAAACTGCATGCCTTCTACCACTTCGAAGCTGGTCTGCAGGCTCTGGCCTTCTTCGACGGTAATCACGCCGTCTTTACCAACCTTTTCCATGGCGTCTGCCAGAATTTTACCGATTTCTTCGTCACCATTCGAGGCAACTTTACCAACCTGGGAAATCGCTTTCTTGTTCTTGCATTCGATCGACATTTTGTGGAGCTTGTCCACAATGTCTTCGACGGCTTTATCCATGCCACGCTTCATGGCAATCGGGCTGACACCGGCGACAACCGATTTCAGACCTTCATTGTAAATCGCTTCTGCCATAATGGTAGCAGTTGTGGTTCCATCGCCGGCGATGTCAGAAGTTTTGCTGGCAACTTCACGAACCATACGGGCTCCCATGTCTTCGAACTTGTCTGGCAGCTCGATTTCGCGGGCAACAGATACACCGTCTTTAGTTACAGTCGGGGAACCAAAGCTTTTTTCCAGAATAACATTACGTCCCTTGGGACCCAGTGTTACCCGAACTGCGCGCGCCAACTTACTGATGCCGCGTCGCATCGCTTCTTGAGCTTCCTGATCGAAGGCAATCATCTTTGCCATTTCACTATCTCTCCATGTACGCAGTATGAAATTTGAAAGGAAGAGTAACCAGCTCACCTGAATCGGGAGCGATTACCGCTAATAACAAAACAGGGGCAGCTTAGTAAGTTGCCAAAATGTCACTTTCGCGGAGTAACAGATACTCTTCTCCGCCAATTTTGATTTCGTCCCCACCATATGGACTGAAAATGACACGGTCCCCTTCCTTGACGGTTAATGGAAGCTTTGTTCCATCAGATTTGACGTGTCCATCTCCCACGGCGACGACTTCACCACGTTGTGGTTTGTCTTGCGCACTGTCAGGAAGGACAATACCCCCTGCTGTGGTTGACTCTGCAACTTCTCTTTTCAGAACGACTTTGTCACCAAGAGGGACAATCCGGGCGCCTTTACTTGCTTTGGCAGCCTTCTTCGCCATTGGGATCTCCTAGAATTTTAATTTTGACTCGAATGTCTTCACATCGGATAGTTTTATGATCTGTGGTGGCGGTCGAGCCAATCCACAACAACACATGGTTAACTCATACCTGCTGTGCAGACAAGAGCGTGGTGATCCTAGCTGCGAACGCCGTGCCCAACTAACGAATAATCCATAAGATATTTGTTATCATACTGTTAGCGATTTCGCCTCTGAATAATTCGTCCTGGATTTCCTGCCGGACAGTCTCTACCAACAGAAATCCCGCTGCCATATTGGCAGCAGCTCTCATCTTCAAACTCGGTTACCAGATTCAGAAGCTCTGATTTGCCGATTTTCCAAAGTTGATTGAGATTAGAACATTTTTAAATTGACACAACCGTCAAAATGGGTAATATCAATAAAACAAACAAAGACAGGCCTTGAATTTCTCATTCAGGTCAGAGGGATTCGCTCCCTCAAATATTCTCATCTCACTCACTCACTCTCTCTCGTTTCCGTTACCTACATATCCCAGGATCCGAAACAGGAGAGGAGTTTGCAGTGTCAGAATCATTGCCCCCTACACCGAGTATAGCAAGCTCAGGTATTTTGAATCAGGTCGTGCAGCAGGCACATCTGTTGGCTTCAGAAGGAAAGTCCCAGGAGGCCCGCGCCCTGTTTTACTCAAGCGACTTAAAACTGAAGAACTGGGAACGCAGTCTGGCTCTGGGGCAATTTCTGCTTGAAACCGGACTGCACCTGGATTCAATAGAACAATTCTCTGTTGTACTCGATGCTGCACAACAGGAGGGAAACAACCAGTTGAGATCCATCGTCTGTCATAATCTGGCAGTCGCCTATCGAAATCTGAAATGCTTTGATTTAGCCTCTCAATTTCAGCAATATTCGATTGCCTGGGGAGACCTGCGTTCGGCAAACCACCAGACTCTTGAAGAAGAGCTGGACCAACTCTCGGATAACGCAGCCTGCGATCTGACCGGGCGTGCGAACGATGCGATCCTGCAGGAAGACTACTCACTGGCAGAACAACTACTGAACATTTCTCTGTCACGCGAGATCCTGTATGGTGATCCGGATTCACAGGCCGCGGATTGGGGGAACCTGGGAATCGTTCAGGGGTTGCAGGGGAACCATCTACGTGCAGTTTCCTGTTTGCGAAAAGCTTATCAGCTCCACAAACAGACAAACAACATCACACTGATGGGACAGGACCTGGTCCATCTGGGGGAATTGTTCTGGATCGCCGGTCGCTACCGCCGTGCAACGCGCTGCCTGAATCGATCCCTCGCATATTTTTCCAGAAGCCACCATTCGACTCTGGAGCAGAAAACACGTACTCGATTGCTCGAGATGCAGCGGCTTCTTAAAGTGAAACAACATGATCCCTTGTTGAATTAACTCTGATTTACCTCCTGTCGAAAAACAGGAGCATTCGAAATTCAGTGACTGTCCACTTGCGAAATACCCCGTGCTCTGTTGATAATTGGAAAACAAAGAGTCGGCCAGACTTATAGTATCCCCAGGTCCGTAACCGGGCAACGAAACCTTTCAGGGGCAGGCCGACTGGGATTGATTTCGAGGGATTCACTAAAACATCTCAAAGGTCTTACATGCCTATCAAGGTTCGCTGCAAAGAGTGTAATACTTCCTTTTCCGTCAAAGATGAAGCTGAAGGGAAACGGGTACGGTGTAAAGAATGCGGCGCTCCTGTCAAAGTCACTGCTGCGAAACAGAGCAAGAAACGCAGTCGTTCCAGCAAACCAGCAGATACAGATGATTTCCTGGCCACACTGGATATCGACAAGCTCGAAGACAAGGCTGCAAAAATCTGTCCCCGCTGCGGCCAGGATGTCGATGAAGATGATGTAGAATGTTCCCACTGTGGTGTCGACCTGAGCACAGGTCGCATGAGTGAAGCAACTCGTCGCAAGCGAAAACGCAAAGGGCCTGCAGTTGAAGAGTTTTATTCAAAATCCTGGGGAGACGCCTTCACATTTCTGAAAAATCATAAAGGTCTGGCGGTCAAGACTTTCATTTATTCATTCATTGCGAGCACGCTGTTTTTCTGTGCGGTCTTCATGATGATGTGGTGCCATCGAACTCCTCCCCGGGCGTTCTGGGGATTTATTGCCTTTGTTTCTATCATGGCCATCCCCGGCTGGATCTGGTTTATTCAGACCGAAGTGGTTCGCTATGCGTTACAGAAAAAAGACAAGTTGAAACGAATCAACTTCGACTTTTTTCTGTGTTCAGCACTCGGAATGAAATTCATCTTCTGGGTTGTCCTGTTCAGCCTGCCGGCAGAAGCGATCCTGGGGACCCTTGGTTATTATTTCATTTCAAACGACTCCATACCTGTCGGAGTGATTCTGATCGCCGCCGGATTTATTCCCACTTTTCTGATGTTTCCCCTGGCCATGCCTCACATGACAATGGTGGATTCCACGCCGGGCTGGCTGATACATAAACTGGGAAAAATCTTTCTCAATCTCGTGAAACCGGCAATATTCTGGTGTTTTGTCTTCGTGGTTACCAGCCTGCCGGTGATTGGCTGCCTGGCTGCGATTGGAGCGGTTTACGGCAATGGTTTGAACGATTTTTTCTCGAATGTGCAATACAACTCAGCCATTGCTCGAGATAACGGTGCCAAGGAATACGCAGAAGAAAACAAGATCAAGGATTTTGAAGAGGGACCATTTGTTGGTAAGACCCCCGCAGAAATTGATGCATCCATTCTAATCGCACCATCTATTTTGTGGGCGCTTGCCTGCCTGTTTTACGCTCCGAGCTTAATTTATAACGCCAGAGTGAATGGCCTGCTGGCACTGCATTGCAAGCCTGACCTGGGCCTGATCACAAAACTTTCTGAAACGAAATATGTTTCGAAGGCTGAACGCGAAAAGAGTGATGAAAATATCACTAACCCACTACAACACGCGGTAATTGGGGT
Organism: Gimesia maris; assembly: GCF_008298035.1. Lineage (NCBI taxonomy): Bacteria > Pseudomonadati > Planctomycetota > Planctomycetia > Planctomycetales > Planctomycetaceae > Gimesia > Gimesia maris. The sequence goes on along the minus strand of NZ_CP042910.1, from coordinate 533,716 downwards.
GCTTGGAGGAGCCGGTATCGGTACCATATTCTATTTTGTGACCCCTTATTTGCCTTTGCTTCTGGTCTGGGTCCTGTTTGGTATTTCTTTACTCACACTGTTTGTCTGTTTTATCGTCACCCTGGTAAAGATGTATAAAATTGACGGACCACTACATTGCGTACTTGGTTTTTTCGTCTCGATCTATGCGTTCGGTAAGGGCTGGAGTTATGCCAGCAAGGATAAAGAGATGGGCAAGACCATGCTAACCTGGACCCTCTTTATCGTCGTAATCAACATTATGGCCTACTCCATGGAGGCACACGGAATCATCGAGCCTGAAGAGAAACAGAATGCCGCAGCCCCTGAAGAGCCGGGCCCCGCTGATCCCGCGATGGAAGCCGAGCCTGCAGAACCTGCAACTCCCTGATTTCTGGATCTTCAGAAAGCCTCTGGTTGACAGTGCGATCTGGTTGTTTACAATAGTATCTGTTACCACCGCTCTTCCCTCCTGCTCATCCAGCGGGCAAATGGAGTGGGTACTCCTGATTCACATTCCTGCAACATCGTGAATTCCTCAGGAGCCAGTTACATTATTCCATTTGTTCTGAACAGTACCCGCTCATTTTACTGATGCCGTTACCGCTCATCCCGTACAACGCAGATCGTGGTGATGCTGTTTGGTATTGGTCTCTCCAGAATGCAAAGTCAGATGAAACCACAGTCTCACGATCTATTTGATGAATCTACCATGAGCTTCGGGGATCACCTGGAAGCCCTTCGTATTCATTTATGGAAAGCGTTAATTGGACTTGCCATTTGCGTTGTGGGTGCATTATTTATCGGCCACAAAATTGTAGCCGTTGTCCGTGCTCCCATTGATTCTGCTCTGAGAGAATACAATCTGGATAAACTCCCCCATCAGATCACCGAAGACCCCGAAAATCCTGATGCCAGTCCGTCTGCCAGCATTGATGAGCTGATAGCCAGTCTGAACAGTAAACAGCCACAAACCGCAGAGACCAAAACTCTTCAAAAAATCCTCCGCGACTATCAATATCGGATCGACAGTCTGGAAGAGACGATGGCCGAACCTGTCACATTGGCGGTGCAGGAAGCGTTTACAACCATTTACCTGAAGGTCTCCTTTGTCGCCGGCCTGGTCTTTGCCAGCCCATGGGTCATCTTTCAGATCTGGCTGTTCGTGGCGGCTGGTCTATACCCCCATGAACGAAAATACGTTTACATCTATCTGCCGATCAGCATTTTTCTGTTCCTGGGTGGGGCGCTCTTCTGTTTTTATGCTGTCTTCCCCTTCGTCCTCAACTTCCTGCTGGGCTTTAACAAGTTACTGGGTGTTAATCCGCAGATCCGCCTCTCAGAATGGATCAGTTTTGCGATTACTTTACCTGTGATGTTCGGACTCAGCTTCCAACTGCCTCTGGTCATGCTCTTTCTGGAACGTATTTCCGTATTCAGTCTTCAGGACTATCATGAGAAACGACGAATGGCCGTGTTGATCATTGCTATTATTTCCATGCTCATGACACCTGCTGACCCGATGAGCATGATCCTGATGATGATGCCGCTGATTCTGCTCTATGAACTGGGCATTCTGATGTGCAAATACTTCCCCAGTGCGAACGCCAGCCCGTTTGAAGCTGACTGATCCCTGCTGGATAGAGAGCTCATTTTCCTCTGTTCAGATGACGCTGCCTTCAACTACAATGCCGCAGAGCCGGGGTCAGGTATCCCCGGGAAATCAGCGAAATTGCGCTTATTCAGCGAGGGTAAAAATGAGTACCAGCACAGAGCAGGAAGCGGTTGTGCAGCCCGCCAGCAAATCTCCCCGGCGGCATAAACTGTTCAAAATCTCCCTGATAGTCTGCGCCCTGATTGGAACAGGGGTCCTGATCTGGGAAGAAGTTCTGGAAGACCGGATCGTGGCGAAACGCTTTGGCGTTGTAGAGCAGGGGAAAATCTATCGCAGCGGACAAATTTCCAGTTACCTGATTGAACCGGTACTCAGCGAAAATAAGATCGAGAAAGTCATTGCGCTCAACGGCAGTGACCTGCAGAAACCTTATCTGAAAGCCGAAGTGCAAACTGCGAAAAAACTGCACATTGACCACCAGGTTCTGCATCTGATCGGTGATGGCACAGGCGACGTCGATGATTATGCGGAAGCCGTTGCAGAAATCATGCGCTGTGAAAAAGCTGGCAAGCCTGTTTTAGTTCATTGTGCAGCAGGTGCCCAGCGAACGGGTGGTGTCATCGCCGCCTATCGCATGCTGGTTCAGAAGAAAACTCCTGAAGAAGCATATCAGGAATTATTACAGTACGACTGGAAGCCACACAAAGACCAGGCGCTGATTGATTATCTCAATCAGAATCTGGCACAACTCTCCATTCTGCTCGAAAAGAAAATCGACTGGTATGAACCGCCGGCCACCATACCCGTGATCGGTAAATAGACGGTATCCCGTTTGAACCGGGAATCACTTTCTCAATGTTGCGAACTGATTTCTGAGATACTCCTGAATCGTGATGGTATTCACTTCTTTATTCTTGCGAAGTGTTTCCCAATGATGGATCAGACCACGATCTTTGTGATCCAGCTTCCAGTGTATTTTGTGTTCGGCTCGCAGGTGCAGTTTCTCGTCCAGGTGTGTCTGTAAATCTACTTCAATCGGGATCAGATTTCTGGTCCTGAGCTCTTCATTTAAAGCGATTCGCGATGCAGGCGGCAGCGTATAAGGATGGAGAACATAGTTTAAGCGTGCCATCCAGTCTGCAAACCTAAGGTAATTCTCGACCGATGCCTGCTGATCAGAGGCGACACATTGCACACGATAGTTGATCAGTTTACTCTCCAGCATCAACTGGTTTTTCTTACTGTCAAACTGAGTTTCAAAAGTGGGATCCAATTGAAATTTTAACCGGCCTGCAATTGCTTTCCCCTTCGTTTCTTCTCGTTTAATTTGATCGTGAATATATTCCTGGGTCTGATGCCTTGCCACATTCAGCAGATGCTTGATCTCATCAAAATTGATCACCGTTTTGATCATGCGAGATTCATTCAATAGAATCAGTTTTTTCTGGATCGGGTCAAAGATCGTCACTTCACCTAATCCATCAACGTGATCATAAACTTTCTCAGCGTGAAAAATCGAAACACTGCGGGAAACGATCATCGGATCTGCTTCCTGCTGATGCTGATAGATTGTTGTACGAATTCGAAATTCCTGCGCGAAACTGAGACCGCCTCCAGTGCCGCACACAACAACAAACATGCCTGTGATGAGAATAGATCTCCACATGGTGGCTTTACTTTCCTGAGAAATTTTCTGGGGTCGACCTGAGTCTCCACCGAATAATGAAGACGGTACAGAGGTCGGCAGTTGAATTCTGAAATTGGAATCTGGGGGAAAACTGTCGAAATGTGGCAGGGAGACTAAAAAAAAGGCTGTTTTCCTGCAAGAGGAAGTTTCCAAACTCCCAGGCAGATCAAATTCGATTCTCGAAAGCACGAGGAACAACTCACAGGAAGAATTTACCGTAAGCTACTGGTAAAACAACACTTATAGACCATACTCATATCAAGCCCGTCTCAAACCAGTGGGGTCCGCTGATGAACGGGTTTCTATTTTCTCATCAGATCTTCATAATATTGAGCGTTACACACGATCCTCATAACTGCTTTCCCGGTTCAAAAAATTCAAACACAGGCCAACTCATGGGTTCCAAGTCTGACAAAAAGTCTCAGGATGCCTCGCTCTTACCCGTCACCTACCATCTGAAGCTTCCCGAAGACATCGTTCCGGAATCGATTCAGAAAAAAGTCAAGTCGGCTGAGAAAGGGCAGATACTCTGTAAGAACTACCCCTATTCCACCAAAATGAAGCGGAAAAAATATGAGCGTGAAATCACCCGCCTGCAAATCGAACTGCTGAAACTGCAACGCTGGGTTCAGTTGAACGGAGAGCGAATCGTACTGTTGTTTGAAGGACGGGATGCAGCGGGCAAAGGGGGCACCATTAAGCGTTTTATGGAGCACCTGAATCCTCGGGGTGCCCGAGTGGTCGCTTTACCGAAACCAAATGAAAAAGAAATGGGGCAGTGGTATTTTCAACGTTATATCGAACACCTGCCTACCAGCGGTGAAATCGTCTTTTTTGATCGCTCCTGGTACAACCGGGGTGTCGTGGAACCGGTTATGGATTTTTGTCGTCCCACCGAACATCACACCTTTCTTCGTGAAGCACCCCAATTGGAAAACATGCTGGTTAACTCGGGAATCCACCTGTTTAAACTCTGGTTCTCTGTCAGTCGGGAAGAACAGTTCCGTCGTTTCAAAGCACGCGAAACTGATAAGTTGAAACAATGGAAACTCAGCCCGATTGATGTCAAAAGCCTGGGGCTCTGGGATGAATACACCAAAGCGCAAAATGCGATGTTCATGGCGACAGATACGAAAGCCTGCCCCTGGACGGTGATTCGTTCGGATGATAAAAAACGCGCCCGGCTCAATTGTTTGAGGTATGTGCTAAATCAACTGAATTATGCGAATAAAGATCAGGAGCTTGTGGAACATTTCGATGCCGAGATCATCGGATCGAAAGAAGTCATCTTTGATACCAGCGAGTGGTAAAACATCACTGACAACAGGATCAGCACAGCCCATTTAGTACAACAGGTACCTTGCACGACGAAATCCAAATTCGGCCAGATCCTGTTGATACAGGGCCTGAACCTGCGCGATCGATTTACCGGCAACAATGGCATCAAATACGCTCTGATTTCCCAACAGACGATTAAACGATTTTGTTTCCCAACGCTCCGGATACAATCTGCGTAGCTGACAGGCAATCTCCAGACCGGTCTCTACAGACTGAAACCGCTGTCGATCAGTCACAATGAAATTCACGCCGCCACATAATTCATCAGCATACTTACTGGATGCGGGTGTGAACTGAACAGGCACGAATCGTATCCCCGGCAGCCCCGAGCGATTCAATTCCCGGGCCAGTTGCACTCCGTCGAGCCAGGGAGCACCAATCCATTCAAAGGGAGTATCCGTCCCACGCCCGACCGACAGATTCGTCGTCTCCAGCAGTCCGATTCCGGGATAGAGCACTGCTTCATTCAGACTCCGCATATTGGGTGAGGGATTCACCCAGGTCAAACCGGTTTCATCGTAGTACATTTCGCGTTTCCAGTTCTGCATGCGAATCACCTGCAGGTCGGCGCCGATTTTCATTTCCGTATTAAACATCCGAGCCAGTTCCCCGGCAGTCATGCCATGACGAACGGGAATACGATGAAAGCCTACGAACGACTGTGAAACTTCATCCAGAACCGGTCCGGAAAATATCATTCCATTGATCGGATTCGGGCGATCGAGTACGACAAAGCGAATCCCCTGCTGCTTTGCGGCTCGCATCGCATTTCCCATGGTAGAAATATAGGTATAAAACCGGGCACCCACATCCTGGATATCAAACACGAGCACATCCAGATCCTGCAAACTTTCCGGTGTGGGAGTGCGGGTTTTACCATACAGGCTGAATATCTTCAGGCCCGTTTTTTGATCGGTGCTGTCACCGATCTTCGACACATCCAGCTTGCCCGCGAAGCCATGTTCGGGACTGAAGAGAGTCTTCAAATTGACCTCAGGAGCATCATTCAATATCTGTACGGTACTTTTTCCATCCCGGGTCAGCCCTGTGTGGTTGGTAATCAAGCCGACTCGCAGGCCTTTTAGTGATTTAAACTGTTCTCCCTGCAGTACGTCTACGCCAGTTAAAACATTCAGACTGTCACTCGATGAAGCATCCGAAGCAGGCTGCGGGACTGCTGCAGGACTGATGGCCGCTGCCGCAATGGTACCGATGCGTCCTGCCAGCGAGTTGATGGAACCTTTCCCGTCCGGGTGCACTCGATTACTGAGAAAAATCACAAACAGGTCCTGTGCCGGGTCGATCCAGAGCGCGGTACCGGTAAAGCCACCATGCCCGAACGCCTGACGGGAAAAGAGGTCTCCCCGATTCGAAGAATAACCCGAAAGAACATCCCAGCCCAGTCCCCGTTTAATGTCGACGACCTGGTAACCCCTGGTCATCAAATCGACTGTCTCTGGTTTCAAGACCTGTTTCTTTCCAGAACGTCCCTGATTCAACAGTGCTTGAGCATAGATGGCCAGATCTTCGGCGGTCGAAAACAGACCAGCATGTCCAGCGACGCCATCCAGTTTATAGGCCCGTGGGTCGTGTACCTCGCCCTGCATCCAGCGCCCTTCGCGCTGTTGAGTGGTCGCGGCACGCTGCCTCAATTCCGCTGCCGGGAGATAGCCTGTTTCAGTCATACCCAGTGGCTGATAAATATGTTTCTGCGAATATTCATGCACCGACTGCCCCGTCACGCGTTTTACAATATCACCCAGTAGAATAAAACCAACGTCGGTATAGGCAAAGCGGGTTCCGGGCTCGTAATATAACTTCAGGTCATAAATACGCTGCAGCGCCTTTTCCGGGCCATCCTGATAATCCTTGATGGAATTATCGGGAATCAATCCCCCCTGGTGTGTTAACAGTTGATAGACAGTGATGTCCTGCTTTCCATTGACGGCAAATTCAGGGATATATTTTGCGACAGGATCACTGAGTTGTACTTTGCCCTGTTCGATCAGTTGCATGATGCTCGTTGCTGTTGCAACGGGTTTGGTCAGTGACGCCATATCAAACACGGTATCCGTAGTCATCGCCACTTTTTCAGGCTGGACCTGTCGATCACCATACGCTTTAAGAAAAACGACTTTTCCCTGGTAGCCCACCAGTACGACTGCACCGGGCATGGAATCACGTTCCAATCCTCGTTGCACGACAAAATCAATCAGCGCCAGCCGTCCGGCATCCATGCCCGCCGATTCCGGTGAAGAGAAAGGCAGATGTGCGGGATTGGCTGCCTGCCCTCGATGACCACAGCTGACGAATAATAGTACCGTAATCAGAATCCAGAGATAGTTTTTCATCGTTTATTCCTGCGGAGTCAGGGGGCATTTCTTCAATTTAATTATTCTTCATCCCATTGAAAACGGGCAGCCATCGGCATGCGGCGCCCGGAACCGAACGCACGGGCAGAGAGCTTAATCCCCGGTGGCATCTGTCGTCGTTTGAATTCATTGCGATCCAGTCGTCCAGCCACCCAGCGCACGGTTTCCGGAGGGTATTCCTTCGACAGACTCTTCACCGAACGTTCGTCCTCAATCAGACCTTTCAGAATTCCATCCAGTAAGTCGTAAGGGGGTAGTGAATCCTGGTCGACTTGATTTGGGGCCAGCTCAGCACTCGGAGCTTTTTCGAGAATGTTTTCCGGTATCACAATTCTTCCCGCTCTCTGATTCACATACCGGGCGACTCGATAGACGTCGCACTTGAATACATCACTCAGTACAGCAAACCCGCCCGCCATATCCCCATACAGGGTGCAATAGCCCATGGCCAGTTCACTCTTGTTTCCTGTCGCCAATGCCATCCAGCCATGCTGATTGCTGCGGACCATCACATTCGCTCCCCTGATGCGTGCCTGTAAATTCTGGTCCGCCAGTCCGGCTGGTTCAAGTTTCAAGTCATCGCCAATCACCGGAAGATTCTCAAAGGCAAGATGAACTGAATCAATGGGGATCGTCTCATAGTCGAGCCCCAGATTTTCTGCCAGCTCCAGTGAGTCAGCTACACTATGATCGCTGCTGTATCGACTGGGGAGCAGTAGGGCGTGCACCCGCTCTGGTCCGATCGCTTCTGCAGCAATTGCGCAGGCCAGCGCACTGTCGATTCCACCAGACAGTCCCAATACACAATCTGTAAATCCACACTTCTGTATATAGTCGCGCAGACCAAGGACCAATGCTTCAAAAAGCTGTTCTTCACGGGATAGATCATCACTTTCCCCTGGTCCTCTGTCGACGGACTGGCCTGTCTCATAAAACTGGAGGTCTTCTCGAAACCCTGGCATCTGCAATACCAGGTCACCGGCAGCATCCATTACAAAACTATGACCGTCAAACACCAGATCGTCATTTCCCCCGACCTGATTCACAAACAGGTAGGGAATCGAGTATCGATCCCGATGCGCACCAACAATCTCTCCGCGCCGCTTTCGTTTATCTATCTCGAAGGGACTGGCAGAAATATTGACCAGTAAATCGGAGCCGGCTTCCGCGAGAATTTTGACTGGATCCGGAAGCTCAAATGGCTGATTATGATAGAAGGTATCCGCCTGCCCCCACCAGGCATCTTCACAAATATGCAAACCCAGCTTCAACTCCCGGAATGATACAGGTTTTATCTGCTTCAGATCTGCATGACGAAAATAGCGTTGCTCATCGAAAACATCATAATTGGGCAGCAGTAATTTATGAATTTGAGAATCGATTTTTCCCTGAAACAGGAGACTGGCCGCATTGGCGATGCGTCCTTGAGGAAGATCGCGTCCTGTAGGATGACCAATCACAACGCCGATATCAGGATTCAACTGTGCTGCCAGTCGGTCTACAGCATGATCACAGGCCTCAATAAAACCTTCTCTGAGTAAAATATCCTTGGGCGGGTAGCCGCAGAGAACCAGTTCCGGGAAAAGAACCAGATCAACGCCAGACTGTTCTGCGCGATTCACTGTTTCCAGAATTTTCTGACAATTGCCGGACAGATCGCCGACAGTCGGGTTCAATTGGGCCAAAGCAATTTTCACTGACGCTCTCAACTCCTGAAACAGATGTTATTTAAATAGCGATTTTAATGGCAAGACCGAATGTGCTAACAAAACTCGCTGAAAATCGGTTGTCGATCAACCACATTTTCCAAAAAAGGGATGAAATGCCTTCTTTTTTTTGACCCACTCCAGGAAACGAACTAAGTTTAGGTGAGCAGATCCAGATTGCTCAAGGGAACAGGGTCAGTCGTTAAGGCCCAAATTGTATCGATTCCCCACTTCGAATCATCCCGGGACTGACTTCTCTAATGACGCATTCTAGAAAAAGATCATTCGCAGAAACAGGCACACGCCCCTTACTGAGCCACACTTCGATCCTGATTATCAGTATCTTTGTACTCGGCATGGCGACGGGAACGACCTCTTCTCTTCCCGCAGACAGTACCTATCTGATGATGGGCGTATTTGGTTTGATCTCTTATTTTGGGCTGGGCGCACTGGCTGCCACTCGTGAACGAAAGTTGCGAAAGCAGGAAATGGAACAGAAGGAAGAAGCGCTGGAAGGTCGACTGGAACGCCACCTTTCAAAAGATTCGCAAACGAATACTCCCCAGCGCGTGGCAGTGAATGGGGCTGATCAGTGCAGTCAATATCAGGCTGTTAATATCAAACCAGCCATTTTCCAGAATCGCTACTGATAAAGAAAAATTGATTCGGTCAAAAAAAAACGGTTTCAAACCTGCGTTCACAAGCTTGAAACCGTTGAGAATCAGTCAAATCTGGTTTTCAGTTCGCAGAAGGCGGTGTCACTCGACGGACACGACTCAAGGCATTCTTGGCTGCAGTTCGGACTTCCGAATTGGTATCGAAGCGAGCTTTCTGCAGTTCAGGAATCGATTTATGAGCGTATGGTCCGATCTCGCCCAGAGCGTAAGCGGCCCCGGCACGCACCTGGCTGGCTTTATCCTGTAAAGCAATACTCAAAGCGGCAATCACATGATCATCTTCCGGTTTGAGATCTGCCAGACTGTAACTGGCCAGCCAGCGGATATTCACATCCTTTGACAGCAGGCAATCGGCCAGGGTTTTGTTTGCCTGGTACTTCCAGTCTGAATCACGGGCCAGTAATTCAGCCGTATGCAGACGAACGTATTCATTATTGTCTGACAGAGATCGTACCAGAATCGGAGTCAGTTCCTGTGAATGATACCCGATCTGAGCCAGAACCGCTGCAGCAAATGAGCGATCGCTCTCGACAGATGAATTCATAGCATCAATCAAAGTTGGCACCGAGTCATCAGTATTACCTTCGATCTTCCATAATGAAAACGCACACTGAATCCGTACACCCATATTGTCATGCAGAGATAACGATCGCAAAGCAGGCACTGCAGCAGCAGCTTCAGATTCCATCGCACCCAGTCTCTGGATGGTCTGTTTCAGTTCTGGCACCTGATTTGAATTCAGCTCTCGCACCAGGCTTAAGACTTCACCCTCTGCTTCCGGGCATAAAGCTTCAGCCGTGTTCGGTTGAATCAGATCCTGTTTGGGCTGACTGACACTTGCCGTCTGAACAACCAGTTTCGGGTTTTGTGCAACAGGTTGAATTTCGACCTGACGAGATACTGTCTTGAGATTACCGGTACCAGAGATCTTGCTCGTAGCGGGATCAACTGGCTTCCATTTTCCGATTCGTGTTACTGCCGTTCCCTCAAAAGGGGAATCGTTAGTTGTAACATGATTGGCATTTTCAAAAGGATTTCGCTCCTCAAATTGAGGACCAGTCTGCTTCACCAGACGATATTCCGGTTGCGGAGCAGATGATTCCTGTTGAGGTGGAGTAAAGTCAGAAATCAGTTCGTTCTGCAGTTCACGCATCAGCTCAAATGCAGATCGTTTCTTTTTGGACTGGTTCTGTTCTGAGGCGGCAGCGACTTGAGCAACCTGTTCTTGAGCCGCTACGACAGCAACGGTCTGTTTCTCTGCAGAAGCAGCGTCTTCCAGTCGTTTGACGTTCTCATCCGTCAGCTTTCTGAAACTGATATTCTCACGAGTTTCGGGCTGACTTTTTACCTCAGCAATCAGTTTTTCAACTTTGGCCACCTGTTTCTGTTCTGGTTGCTTCACAGCAACTTCAACCTGCGGTTCATCGAAAGCAGATTCAGACAGCTTCGGGTCAGCCAGGAATGGATTTTCAACAACGGTGTCTTTACTTTCATTCAGTAATCGATCTCGAATCACCCGGAAAGGAGAGTCTTTGGCATCCGCGACTTCTGTTTTTGCCTGAGGCTGCTGAGTTTTCATTTCTGGCTTGTTCTCAGAAGTATTCTTCACTTTTGGGAACAAATCTTTTTCCAGACCGGCTGTTTTCATCTCCGGTTTGGCCTGAGACTTCTGTGTATGACTCACCATCCTTGTATCTGGCATGGAATTTTTCAGAGCAGGATCAGTAGACAGTTGTGCGATGTTCTGTTCAACTCGTTTTAACAGCTTCTGGTTCTGTTCATATTCTTTCGAACCTTTTTTGATCGCCCCCTGCCCACTGGCTTCACTTTTACTCATTGCCAGAGATTTCTGATATTCGGTCAAAGCCAGTTGCTTCTCACCACGCTCTGAGTGCAGGTGAGCAATGATCTCATGTGCTTCGGCAGGGGAACTGATTTTGCTGAGCTGTGCGTAACTCTCCTGCATTTTCCCCTGGCTTCCGAGGACTGTTGCCAGACGCGTCGTGGCACGTTCGCTCTTGGGGCTCAATGCAACTGATTTTCTCAAAACCTCTTCGGCCTGAGGATACTTCTTCATTTTGTAGAGTGCATACCCGTAATCACTCAATAGCTCTGCATTTTCAGGAGTAAGTGTTTTTGCTTTTTCGAAATACTCCAGAGATTCATCGCGCTCACCCAGTCGGTAGCTCACGATGGCCAGCCGATGACAGGCGAGTGCCCGATCCGGATCAGCCTTATGAATGGATTCATAGGCTTTCTTAGCCTTTTCCAATTCTTTTTTGTTTTCCAGATCCTGAGCAACGGCCATTTTGCTGTCCAGAACTTTTTCCCTGGCGGAGGAAGGGAGCATGGCTGTGGGCATGTGTGAACAGCCAGCAAATGGAACAGCGACAGACGCTGAAAGAACTGCGGCCCAAATACTGCAGCGCTTCATTTTGATATCCTCTAAAAAGTAGAGTCGAGAGCGATAAGTTTGCAATTGCCGATTTGTGAATTCAATGACGGAGAACTTTGAGAGAGGCTCTCTTCCGCTGTTTCAACTCGATCTGATGCCAGACACGGTTCCGGCAGAATCGATCATAACAGTTGAACTGTCTCGAATGACCACTCACGGCCTAATGAATAGTTCGGTTATTCACGTTGCGCCGATACAAGGGGAAGCACAGAATATCGTACTCATAACGAAGATCGTGCCGGACGAAATGGTTGCAACACGTAGCAAAACCAGGGCAACTCTCCCGAACTGGCAAAGTTTGACGGTTATCCCGATTGTGCCACGACAAAGGAAACCAGGTAGATTCCTGTCAATTTATGAAGCTATTCCAGCGAAAGTTTACGGTTCTATGGTCGCCGCAATGAGATTCAGAAATTGATGAGCGGCGGCAAGCTGGCGTTGCTGCCTGAGCGTTAACTCCTGATCGGTCTGTATGTTCAGATCCAGACTGGTGAGCAAATCATCGCACTGGTAACTTTCAGCCAGTATCCATTCTGCACCAGTTTGAGTTTCATCTGTATCGCTTCGTGCGAGACTGATACAGATAATTCCATCCTGATCTATCGGAGCGTCAGGCCCCAGATGTCCTGTAATCGAGGCAGACAGCGTTGCTTCTGGAGTTTGCCTCAGAACTCCCACAGCCATTTCACGGGCGGTTTCAAGGCTTACGTCGGTATATTCGTCCAGCGTCTCCCTCTGCACACCCAGCCATTTCATTTTTGTATCCCAGCGGTATACCACGGCAGAACCACAAAAGTACTCTGAAATCCCGGGCAAGCTGGTCATCAGGGTGGCCGCCAGACCCCCGGTACAGCTTTCTGCCAGTACCAGTTTCTCATCGCGCTGCACCAGTGCTGACTTGACCTGGATAGCTGCCTGCATCAAAAAATCGGGTAACATCTGGATCTCCAAAAAACAGACTTCGAGGCTCTCGTGATAATTTACACTGCAGGTCATCTATTCTACAGTGTGTGCATTGAATAATCTGTAAGTTCTACATTTGAAAGCATCACTCTTTAAATCATGTCGCGTTCCAAGCCTACCCGTGACCTTCGCCCTTACTTTCAAACGCTTGAGGACCTGGAAGGCCCTTTCCAGTGGGAAAATTTCTTTGGGAATGACCATCCGGTCGTCCTGGATGTCGGCGCGGGTCGTGGCCTGTTCCTGTTCAATGCCAGTGGAGAACACCCCGAAAAAAATTTCCTGGGTATGGAAATTGATTACCGGGAAGGCAGACGGGCAGCCACCCGCCTGCTGAAAGCCGAGCGATCCAATGCCCGCATGCTGGGCGGCGATGCCAGAATTGCCTTTGACAAATTCATTCCGGATTCGTCAATCTCAGAAGTTCATGTTTACTTTCCTGACCCCTGGTGGAAAAAGCGTCATCACAAACGTCGCATCTTTACAGATGTATTTGTCAGCCGCATCACCAAAGCGTTAAAGAATGAAGGCGAACTTCACTTCTGGACCGATGTGGAAGAATACTTTGAACGCGTGACGAACCTCATGAATCATGCCAGTCAGTTTCTCCGCCGTGAACCGCCTGAAGAAAAGCTGCCGGAACATGACATGGATTTCCAGACCAGCTTCGAACGAAAAAAACGGAGAGAAGGCTGGCAGATTCATCGCGGGCTCTGGGTATTGCAGAAACCCTCTGAGACCTGAGTTTCAAATCAAATCTCAGTTTTCCAGAATCACCTGTTGTATGTCAATCGGACGATTGAATTTGACTCGACGGCCCACATGATACCACCAGATACCTCTGATCGGATAGAAGAAGACAGATCGGACGAACTCGTGTTGCTGTCGTAAACTTGCCAGATAGGAGTCCTCAAATTCAGGGAACTCGTCAGGTAGTTCCAGATGCTTGACTCTCATCAGGTCTGAAATGGCAGCCTGATGCTTTTCATTCAGAATGCCTGTCTGTTCGACTCCGAATGACTGGACGAACCTTCCAGGGGGTGCCGGGAAGATTAACGCCTCGCGATCATTGGCCGTGATCAGGGTGTAATCCTCAGCAAAGATGGTGGTAAAACTGTGAAACCTGCCATAAGGTGAAAGAGTCGTCTGAAAAAATGTCGCCCGCGATTCATTCTCCCAGACAATGATGTAATTCTGCTGCCAGCGATACACGCCGACTGATTCAAATTGATTCGTTCGTGACCAGTCTGATTCTGCCCTGCACTTTCCTGTCAGATAATCACCCCAGTCTTCTTCCGGCAATAAAATCAACTGGGGTGACCGCATATGCTGAATGGCATAGTAGATCAGGAAAGGAATTAATACGAACAGATAACAGAGTATCATTCCCAGCAAAAGTATCAGACCATTGATCAGGTTGGCATTAGCCAGCATATTCCGATTCCGGATGTAATTGAGTATCAGCTGTTAAGAGTCAGGACTTCTGTTTATTTTCTCACCCAGCCGGTCAATTTTCCAGCCCAGCAGCTTGGCATTAATTTTGTCACTTAAAGCATGACACATCTCCAGGAACGCATCTGTCGCACGGTCTTCATTCAGTTCATGCGCAGAAAACTGTTTCAGATTCTCCTGGCGTAACGCCGTCACCTCGTCAAGAAGTATCTGTAACGCCGGACCATCTGAATGCTGATTCCCATCCAGTTTCATCTGTTTATTCTCAATGGCAAGCAGTTGCCTGATGTAGCGGTCCAGTTTATGCTCTTTGGCTTTTTCACGTCGTTTCTGAATCTGGCGCCACAGCAGGTAACTCGCGATCAGCATTGATACGATAAAAGATCGCATTCCTTCAGTGACTTCGACAAACTCGGAATTCAAAAAGGGTTTCAGTTCCGGATTATAGATATGATCTGCCCCGGCATGCAGTGGAAATCCCTGACTATCCCGGGCAAAGGAGTTCCCTCCCTCAATCAATTCATTCAGTTGCAACTGCTTTGAAAAATCCTGGTGTAAAATAATGGACGTCACTCCCGAAACCATGTCGTCGGAAACCGACTCCCGGGCAAGAAGGTGTGCGCCACAGGCTACCGTTTGCAGGTCTTGTGGAGGCACTACCAGATCAGCCCGGCGAAACATCCCGGCTGGGATCTCATACTCCTCAAAATGTGTTTCTTTACGTGTGAGTGCTTCAATATAGGGAATTTCCAGAATTCGATATTTACCTGTATCAAGCAGTTCATGCAGAACCGGCGCTTCGATGCCCACAGTCATGATGGCTGCATCCAGTTGTTGCTGCTTGAACTGCTCTTCAATTTCTTCGTAAGACAGGTATGCGGGTGTAATTTCTTCCAGTTTGATTTGTGCATGTTTTAAGAGAGGCAGACTGGCGGCAAGATCTCCGGATCCCTGTTCCCCCAGAGCAATGCGATGCCCCTTCAGATCAGCCAGCTTTTTGATATCAGAATCCACCGGTACTATCACATGCACGACCTGTGAATACAGATTTGCAATAAAACAGATTCGGTTCGATTCCACCTGCTTCGGAGCATCCGCATTTTCCGGTGCCGCTTGAAATCCCTTCAGTACGTATTCAGCTCCTGGCTGATAAAAGCCCAGGTCCGCCTCACCACCTCTTAGCAAAGCAAGATTCTCCAGCGAGCCTTTCGTCTGAATAACTTTAACGTTCGTCCCAAGTTGCTCTTCCAGCAGGTCTTTGAGTTGCAGCGCCATGCTGTAATAACGGCCTTCCGGATGACCTGCTGCAATCGTGATCTGATCTGGTAATGCTGTCATCCAGCGATATGCCTGATGTAATATCACGGGTAAAAAGATCAAAAGAATAACCAGCAGAACTTTGATTGCAGACCGCTTCATATCTACTTTCTTCGATGAATTCTCAAAAATAATAATCCCTGTTGAATTCCGGCGAATGTGCACAGAATATCATACTCTTTTTAAAGAAAGTTTTCCCCTTTCGAGACATAAATAGAAGGATCTATATCCGAAAATGAGACAGCCCCCTCAACTCTGACCCTGTTTCGGGAATTCCCGACTTTGCAGTGCCATTTGCCTTGGCGCGATTATTTGGCGAACTATGCTAATGAGCGATACCTCTGTATCATCAGGGCATCATTGTGTTTTCCTGACCCGTTTCCCTTATTTTAATAAGTGAGTGAGTTCCATGTACCGAGTCCTGATCACGGACAACCTTTCGCCAGCCGGTCTTAAAATTCTCGAAGATAACCCGGAAATCGAAGTGGATATTCGTTCCGGTTTATCGCCAGAAGAAGTACGGGAAGCACTCAAGTCGGCAGATGGTATTATCATCCGCAGCGCGACAAAACTCACTGAAGAAGTTCTGAAAGGCCAGCCCCGTCTCAAAGCAATTGTGCGAGCGGGGGTAGGAGTCGACAATATCGATCGCGCTGCTGCCACGCGGGAAGGGATTGTCGTCATGAACACACCGGCCGGGAATACCACCAGTACGGCCGAGCAGACCATCGCCCTCATGATGGCGCTGGCCCGCAACATCGGCCCTGCTTACGCCACCATGAAGGAAGGAAAATGGGAACGCAAGAAGCTGACGGGAACCCAGGTGGCTGGCAAAACCCTGGCAATTATCGGACTGGGTCGGATCGGTCTCTCCGTGGCACATCGAGCCCAGGGGCTGGAAATGAAAGTCATCGGCTACGATCCTTTCATGTCAGCAGAACGTGCAGCCGAGTATGGCATTGAACTTTACAAAGAAGTCGATGAACTGGTTAAGCATTGTGACTTCCTGACCGTTCACACACCGCTGACCGACGAAACACGCGACCTGATTAACGCCGAGCGAATCGCGACCATGCGTCCTGGCGTGCGGATCATCAACTGTGCCCGTGGTGGTATCGTCAACGAAGACGATCTGGCCGATGCCCTGGAATCCGGAAAAGTCGCCGGCGCCGCCTGCGATGTATTCACACAGGAACCACCCGAAAACCGTCGTCTGATCGACGCTCCCAATATGCTTGCCACTCCCCACCTCGGTGCCTCAACCGACGAAGCCCAGGAAATGGTGGCACTCGAAGCAGCAGAAATCATCTCGGACTTCCTGACCAAAAATGAAATCCGTCACGCGATCAACATGATTCCCGTTTCAGGTGCCGAAATGGCTGACCTGAAACCACACATTGAACTGGGACACCGCCTGGGACTGTTTTTATCTCAACAGACCAAAGGCAGCCTGAAAAGCGTCCAGATCCAGTATCGGGGTGAAGTCGCAGACAAACAGACCAAACTGATTACTTCCAGTTTTGCAGCCGGACTGCTGTCCAATGCCTTTGAAGCAGAGATCAATATCGTCAATGCAACGGTATTCGCTAAAGAACGTGGCATTGAAATTTCAGAATCAAAATCAACCGAAGCCGGTACGCTTTCCACTTTGATTACTGCAACGATCGAAACGGAAGAGGGAAAATGCTCAGCCGCGGGAACGATCTTCGGCCAGGACTTCCTGAGACTGACCCGACTGGACGAGTTCTATCTGGATGGATACCTGGATGGTAATCTGCTGATTTACCGCCACAATGATGTCCCTGGCCTGATTGGTTACATCGGCACGGTCCTGGGCAATCACAATGTCAATATCGCCCATATGGCATTAGGTCGCCTGCAGAATCAACCTGGCGGAGAAGCGATTGCTGTCTTGAACGTCGACGGTGAAGTTCCCGAGGCAGCCATTGCAGAAGTATCCAGCCACAAAGACGTTTCCTGCGTCAAGCTGATTAAAATGCCTCCAGCGACTGCACCACTGTCCTGGCTGCAATAGTCGGATTTGAATTCCATAGCCGCTTCGTCCCAAATCTCAATGCGGGATGAAGCGGCTGTTTTTTGGTATACATTTCCCCCATTCCCGGGAAGCTATTGCCTGAGGGGCTCCCCCAAAGGTAAAATATCTGCGGAGAAGGTACGCGCCTGAATAATACGCGGAATCTGAAAATTTGAATTGACTGGTGATACAGTTAAGGTATCATTCCCGGCAATTCTTATACATTGTTTCTTCGTAAAGTCGCATTGATATTAAACGTACCTGATATTGCCATAACCTTGCTTAGAGATCTGGGGGGTGGGCGGCATATGATTTCAGCAACGACCGGGAAAGCACAGTCCAGTGCCATGCAGGCAAGTGTATTGGCACTGAACAAGACTTACTCGCCGGTTCACGTTATCTCTGCAAAAAGGGCATTCTGTCTGCTCAGTAAAGATATTGCAGAGGTCATCAGCGTGGAAGACGGCACTTACATGAATTATGATTTCAGTTCCTGGATTGAAATCAGCGGGCTGCGTGCCGAGTTTAATGAGCGGGATGAACTGGAAGACTGGATTCAATCAGTCAATTTTGAAATTCAAGTCCCTCGCGTTGTCCGCCTGCTCCGCTACGATCGGATTCCCAATAACACCATCAAGTTCAATCGTCGCAATATATTCATTCGAGACAGCTATCGTTGCCAGTACTGCCAGAAAAAGTTCAGCCTCAAACAGCTTAGCCTGGATCACGTGATCCCCCGCTCGCATGGCGGGGGCATGAGCTGGGAAAACATCGTCAGTGCCTGCAGACGATGTAACACAAAAAAAGGAGGCCGCACCCCGTCCCAGGCTGGTATGAAACTGTTCCAGAAGCCAGCCAAACCCAGCCGCAATCCGGTTTTACTCCAACAAGTCAAACATGCGAAATATGAAAGCTGGAAAAATTTTGTCGGCACCAAAGAACTTCTTACCTGTGACTGACCCCTCACCATCCCCACACTTGCTGATCCCCTCTTTTTTCATCTCCCGCTTGATCTGTCTGGCATGAAATGCCCCTCAAAATCGCTAAATCCACCGATATTATCTCGATGAAATCAGCTGATTTTTAAGGCCATGGTTCCACTCTCCCGGTGAACCGTTTATATTACGATCCTGAAATATGGCCTCAAGCAGCAATCATAATTATTAAAAACTCAGGAATCTGGAATGTCGTCTTCTCCGTTAAACGTAGCCATTATCGGCATGGGAACCGTAGGCAGTGGTGTTGCGAAAATACTGCTGGAGCGTTCCGAACAAATGACGACACGGGCAGGACGACCGATTCACCTCAAAAAAGCGGTCGTGCGGGATCTGTCCCGTCCGAGAAACGTTGAACTGCCAGCCGAAGTATTGACTGACAGTATTGACGCCGTGCTTGATGATGAATCCATTGATGTTGTGATTCAGTTGATTGGCGGAATTGACCCCGCATACGACATCATGCTCCGCGCCCTCGAAAGCGGCAAAGACGTGGTGACCGCGAATAAAGCCCTCCTCTGTGAAAAGGGAGAAAGCCTGTTTCAACGCGCCCGGGAACTGGGACGCTGTATCTGCTTCGAAGCAGCCGTCGCTGGTGGAGTGCCTCTCATTGAAACCGTCACCCAGGCAATGACAGCCAACCAGATCACTTCCATCGAAGCCATCTTGAACGGGACCAGCAATTACATTCTGACGGAAATGTTCTCTCACAATGCCAGTTACGATGACGCTGTGAAAAGTGCGCAGGAAATCGGATATGCGGAAGCTGATCCTGCCATGGACGTCGATGGAACGGATGCTGCGCAGAAACTGGGAATTCTGGTTCAATTGGCGTTAGGCATCAAAGTCGGCCTCGATCAGTTCCTGCGACAGGGAATTGACAGCCTGTCCCTGGCGGATTTGCAATATGCGTCAGAACTAGGATATACCGTCAAACTGCTGGCCGTCGCCAAGTTGCTGGATGGCCAGTTGGAAATGCATGCCCAGCCAACGTTGATCCGTAACGATAACCCACTGGCCCATGTAGAAGATGCCTACAATAAAATCGCCCTCGAAGGCGACGCTGTCGGCAAAGTCTGGCTGTCAGGTATGGGAGCAGGTCAGATGGCGACGGCTTCCGCTGTGGTCGCGAACGTGGTGGATGTCGCCGTCGGCAGAGCTGCTTTAACTTTTCCTCGACTGGATCTCTGGAACCCTCGTGAGGGGATCAAGATTATGCCGCGGGAGGAAATTTCCCGACGTTACTTCCTGCGTTTAAACGTGGAAGATCGCCCGCATGTTTTAGCTGACATTACGAATGTATTAGGCGACCATGAAATCAGCATTGCCAGCCTGGTTCAACATGAAGCACCCGAAGTCGATCCTTCCGAAGAATTTTCGATCGTACCGCTGGTGATCATGACCCATCGCACAACGGAAGGTCGCTTTCAGGCCGCCAGCAGGGAACTGGATGAGCTGGACTGCATCCGGTCCCCCTTTGTGCGCATGCCGGTCAACGACTGATCTGGCCGACTACTCTTTCGTAGCCGGTTTTTCGGTTTCCGGTTTTGCAGCCGCGTCGTCTTTCTTTTCAGAGGCGGGTGCGTCAGTCTGCTTTTCTGATTTCGGAGCAGCATCCTCAGATTCCGGTTTTTCAGTTTCTGGTTTGGGTTCAGCTTTCTCTTTGCTTTCAGCTGGTTCTTCACCAACGATGGTCGACTTTTTGACGTAGTCCAGCATGGGGAATTCTTTTTTCAGATAAGCATTTCCCTCGGCGACGACTCTCATCTGATCGGGTCCGGCCCCTCCAGGAGCGCCTTCTCCATATCCTTTGTAGAGTGAATCGACAACATCCATGCCTTCCACCACTTTGGCAAACGGAGAAAAACCCATGCCATCCAGATTGGAGTTATCACCAAAGTTAATGAAAAACTGAGTGGACCGCGAATTGGGCATTCCTGTTTTTGCAAACGAGACATAGCCGCGTTTGTTCGATTCTACGACAGGATCATCCATGATATTGTTATCGCGCCACTTGGCGTGCAGTTCGGGATCCCCATTGATGCCGATCTGCGCCATGAATCCATCGATCACGCGAAAGAAAGCGACATCGTTATAAAAACCGTTCTTAACGAGTTCCTTAAACCGTTCGGCCCCCTTGGGTGACCAGTCCGGATGCACTTCCAGTTTGATATTTCCTTTTGTGGTCTCCAGAAGGACCTGATAATTCTCGGCACTGGTTGGGGCTTCCGGTTCGCCGCTAGTGGGAACTTCACCAGTACAACCAACAAAGCATAACACCATCAGGCTCAACGCGAGTAGACTAAGACGTAGCATCTCATTCATCCTTATATTATTCAAAGTATTAAAATTAATTGACGAAACGGATCTCTAAGAGTTCTGAATTTCCTGACTGATCTGTTCGAATTCCTGCTTCAGCACCGGCATCGCGCCTGGCTGACTCGCTACCAGTCCCCCGATTCGATTTGCGAACAATGCTGCCTGCTCCCAACCCCAGCCGAGCAGTCGCCTGGAAATTAAAGCCGCTGTAAACGCATCACCGGCACCGACAGCATCAGCGACTTCGACCGGGGAACCAGGGATATTAAATTCCTGATCGCCAGCATAAATCAGACAACCTTCAGCACCACGTGTGATACAGACTGCTTCCAGTCCATATTCTCCCTGGACATGATTCGCGAACTGCTCCAGGCCGTCAGCTGACAATCCAAGAACTTCACCAAGTTTCCCCGCTTCATCCTGATTCAATTTGACCATCTTTGCAGCTGTCAGAGAGCGCTCAATCCAACTTCGTTCATAATAATGCTGGCGGAGATTCACATCGTAGACAACCAGACAATTTTCATTTGTCGCTGACAGACATTGATGAATGGCTTCTCGCGAACCAGCTTCGCGTTGCGCCAGTGTTCCAAAGCAGACCGCCTGTGACTGCGGCATTAACGCAGCCAGATCCTCATTGAATTCCAGATGGTCCCAGGCAACATGTTCATGGATTGTATATTGAGGATCGTTCGCATCAGAATATTTTACGGTGACAGTCCCCGTAGGAAACGATGCGTCAATCTGCACATGGTCAACAGACAACCCCTGCTCTTTCAGGAATTCCAGCAGTTCCGTCCCCAGATCATCCTGACCGACGCGCGTCACAACAGTCCCCAGGCATCCCAGTTGATTTGCCTGGAATGCGACATTCGCCGGTGCACCACCGGGTCGTCTCTCATCCTCAAAACAATCCCACAGTAATTCACCTAAACCAATTACCAGTGGAAGCGACTTTATATTATTCATGGAACTTAGATTCAATTATGATTTGATTCAATTACACTGTTCCGAGCTAACAGCTCAGAAACGGAGCCACTGCCATGAGAAACATGATGTCTCACAGCTGATACCATACCATAATCGGGGATACAAATTCCATGCATCGCATTTATGAATACGAGCATTTAGTGACTGAAGACGAAATTGATGGCTTAGGACATGTCAATAATGTGGTCTATCTGAAATGGCTGCAGGATGCTGCAGTCGCACACTCGACGGCAAATGGCTGGCCGGGACGCCGTTATCGCGAATTGAAAATCGGCTGGGTCGCACGCAGCCATTTTATCGAATATCTGCAGCCTGCATTTGTCGATCAGAGAATCGTCGTGCAAACCTGGATCTCAACCCTGCAGAAAGTCAAATCTCTCAGAAAATACAGGATACTCCGCCCTGCCGATTCCGAAGTTCTGGTACGTGCGGAGACAAACTGGGCGTTTGTGAATTATGAAAACCTCACCCCCCGCCGGATTCCACCTGAAGTCTCTTCCTGCTTTTGCATTGTTCCTGAATCGGAAGAACCCGCGCGGTAAGAATCCACCAGAAAATCGCTTCCGCATTTTTTAGCTAAGATTCTGACTCAAAACGTGAAAACATACCTGCAGCATGGTACGCTATCTACCATTCAGATGGTGCGCTACTCTGAAGCATTTCTCATTGAACCAGAGAGGCATTTTTAGATACTCGCCCTCTGGTCCGAAATACAGACAATATTCTGAAAGCCGACTCATTTCTTCTTTCCATTCATGGTGAAATATGACTGACCAACCCTACGAAAAACTGGGAGCATTCTATCTGGGCCGAGAATATGACCTGCCTGCAGATCAATTGAAAGAAGACCTGGTTTTATACGACAGTAAAGACCTGACTACACATGCGGTCTGTGTCGGCATGACTGGCAGTGGTAAAACCGGTTTATGCCTGTCTCTGCTGGAAGAAGCGGCCATAGATGATATTCCTGTGATCGCCATCGACCCCAAGGGGGACCTGGGAAACCTGCTGCTGAATTTTCCAGATTTAAAACCGGCTGATTTTCGCCCCTGGATAGAGGAAAGTGAAGCAGTCCGTAAAGGGAAGACACCCGACGAATATGCCAGTTGGACTGCTGATCTCTGGAAGAAGGGATTGGCCGACTGGCAGCAGGATGGCGCTCGTATCGCCCGACTGCGAGATACCGTAGACATGGCGATTTATACGCCTGGCAGTAATGCCGGCTTGCCTGTTTCTGTTCTGAAATCATTTGACGCCCCGAGTGAAGCCGTTTTAAACAACAGTGATGCCCTGCGGGATCGCATCATGTCCACGGTATCAGGACTATTGGCATTGCTGAAGATTAATGCCGATCCGATCAACAGCCGGGAACACATTCTGCTTTCCAATATTCTCAGTAATGCCTGGAAAGAAAAACGCAACCTTTCCATCGCCAGCCTGATCCAGGAAATTCAGTCCCCTCCCTTTGACAAAATCGGTTTCCTCAACCTGGATATGTTTTACCCTGCCAAAGACCGCATGCAGCTCTCTCTGCAACTTAACAACCTACTGGCTTCCCCGGGATTTGAAGCCTGGATGCAGGGGGAAGCATTGAATATTGAGCGACTGTTAATGACCAAACAGGGCAAGCCCCGCATTTCAATTCTTTCGATTGCACATCTGTCAGAATCCGAACGCATGTTTTTTGTGACCGTCCTGCTCAACGAAGTTTTAGCCTGGGTCCGCAGCCAGTCAGGGACTTCGAGCCTGCGGGCCATCCTGTATATGGATGAGGTCTACGGATACTTTCCTCCGACGGCCAATCCGCCTTCCAAAACACCGATGCTCACCCTGTTAAAACAGGCACGTGCCTTTGGCCTGGGTGTGGTACTCTCGACACAGAACCCGGTCGACCTGGACTACAAAGGGCTCTCGAATACCGGTACCTGGTTTATCGGACGTCTGCAGACTGAACGAGACAAAGCACGGGTACTGGATGGACTGGAAAGTGCATCGGGAACAGCGGGCAGCCAGTTTCAGCGACAGCAAATGGAAGCCATTCTGTCGGACCTGGGAAGCCGGGTCTTCCTGTTACACAATGTGCATGAAGACGCCCCCGTTGTCTTCCAGACCAGATGGGCCCTATCCTACCTGCGAGGACCATTGACGCGCAACCAGATCAAAACACTGATGGATCCGCGGAAAGAAGCTGCTTTAGAAGCAACGCCTGTCAAAGCGGAAACAGATCTCGGCACACCCCCAGGACCAGACCTTTCACAACCACCGTTAATTCCACCGGAAATCAGGCAGCGTATCTTCACTGCTGCGACAATCGTCCCCACGGGAAGTCGACTCGTGTATCGCCCGGGCCTGATCGGTCTTGCCAGGCTGCGCTACGCTGATGCCAAATCCAAGGTCGACATCTGGCAGGATGTCGCGCTGCTGTTGACAGTCACCGGTTCAGTCCCGGAGTCTGTCTGGGAAGCAGCCACCTTCATCCCGCCGGGCAACCTGGATTATGATGCAGAGCCCGATTCCCAGGCCGTGTTTGCAGAAGTCGACAGCCTGTTGACAAAACCGAAACAGTACCAGACCTGGGGAAAAGAACTGAAAACGTACCTCTATCAGGAACGATCGCTGAATCTCTGGTTTAGTGCAGACCCCAAACTTTATTCTGATCCCGAAGAAAATGAATCCGCTTTTCGCGCGCGGCTCAAACAATTGATGCGGGAAGAACGTGATCTGCAACTTGAAAAACTGAGAGCAAAATATGCATCCAAATTCGATACCATAAAAAATCGAATTCGTACAGCCGAAGAGCGTGTCGCGCGGGAAGAAGCACAATACAGTGATAAAAAGATGAGTACGTTTCTCTCGATCGGAACCACCATCTTCGGCGCGATCATGGGCAGAAAAATAGCCAGTGCCACCAATGTCCGAAAAGCATCCACGGCTGCCCGCAATGTGGGCCGCACTGCCAAAGAGCATGATGACATCGGGCGGGCAAAAGAGGCGCTGGAAATCCAAAATCAAAAATTTACTGATCTGGAAGACAAGTTTCAACAGGAAATCGATGAACTGGAAGAACCAATTCGACCGGAAGATCTGGAAATTGAAGCTTACCCTGTCCGCCCGCGGAAATCGGATCTCATGGTGAATGAAGTCTCGTTCGCCTGGCTCCCCTGGTCTGTAGATGCAACAGGAATCAGTCAGCCTCTCTATCGACTTGAAGAGGAATAATTCATCCCGAGAATATAAAGGCAGGGTAAAAGCAAGACTGCAGTTCCCCTGCCCTCTTCGTTACTTGACTACAAAGTTGATCAGACGCCCGGGAATCACGATCGCCTTCACGATGGTTTTTCCTTCGAGATGCTGGGCGATCGTCTCATCCTGCTCAGCAGTCTGTTGCATAGTGGCCTGGTCGGCGTCTGCTGCGACTGATACTTTCGACCGTAATTTCCCATTCACCTGTACCGGAATTTCCACGACCGATTCCTGCAGCAAAGCCTCATCATATTCAGGCCACGGCTGGTATGCCAGAGATTCAGTATGCCCCAGGACGCTCCAGAGTTCTTCTGCAATATGAGGCGCAAACGGTGAAAGCAGCAATACGAAGTCGGACAAAACCTCTTTGGACCTGGTTTTCAATGGTCCCATCGCGTTCGTAAATTCCATCATTCGACTGATGGCGGTATTGAATGATAACTTTTCGATATCTTCCGAAACCGCTTTAATGGTTTTGTGTAAAATACGCAACTGGTCTTCATCGGGCTTATCATCGGTGACGGCCTGACTTAAGGTGACCTCTTCCTGTTTTTCATCGATGATCAAACGCCAGACACGACCCAGAAATCGACTGACGCCATCCACGCCACTCATGCTCCAGGGCTTGGTCGCTTCCAGGGGCCCCATAAACATCTCATACATTCGCAGTGCATCAGCGCCATACTGTTCTACAACGACGTCCGGATTGATGACGTTGCCGCGTGACTTCGACATCTTGTAAGCACGGCTGTTGACAGAGATTTCCGGGTGATCAACGAGTACGAAATTCTCACCCTGTTTCTGCACCTGATCCGATTCCAGGCTGACAATGTTGACCGGTGTCCCGGATGATTTTTCGATCCATTTCGTTTCTGATTCATCAGATTCTGTCACATCCTTCGCCGATATCCAGGTGCCGTCCAACTGCTGAAAGCCGGTCAGTTCGACATCGCCTAAAATCATGCCCTGATTCACCAGTTTCTGAAATGGCTCCGGACAGGTGACATGCCCGCGGTCAAACAAGACCTGATGCCAGAAACGGGCGTAAAGCAGATGCAGAACCGCATGCTCGCCACCGCCAATATACAAATCGACGGGCAACCAGTTCTTTTCATTTTCCGGATCGATAAATCGCTCACTGTTTTCAGGATCGGCAAACCGCAAGTAGTACCAGCAGGAACCTGCCCACTGAGGCATGCTGTTGACTTCGCGCAACAACCGCTTGCCGTCCGTATCTGTTTTGTACAGCCATTCGTCGGGTGCAGAAGACAACGGTGGTTCGGGAGTCCCTGCGGACTTGTACTCTTTCATTTCGGGAAGTTCCACCGGCAAACTCTCTTCCGGGTCAGGCCTCATCAGTCCCGTAATCTTGCCATTGTCATCCAACTCATGCCAGATGGGAAACGGTTCCCCCCAGAAATGCTGACGGCTGAACAACCAGTCGCGGAGGCGATAATTGACGGCACCTTTACCAAGGCCCTGCGCGACCAGGCGAGCTGTGATCTCTTTTTTGAAATCGGCAGTCTGCATACCATCAAATTCGCCCGAATGAAGGGCGGTTCCCATTCCGGAGAAGGGAGTTCGCTTTTCGCCGGCGATTTCCGTCTCTAAAGCCTGTTCCTCTTTCGAAGGCTCATAATTCGCAGGGGGCTCGACGACCGGAATGATCGGTAAACCAAACTCAACAGCAAATTCCCAGTCACGTAAATCGTGAGCAGGAACCGCCATGATGGCACCCGTTCCATAACTGATCAACACATAGTCGGCAATCCAGACCGGAATTTTCTCGCCATTGACCGGGTTGATCGCATAACTGCCTGTGAACACCCCTGTTTTTTCTTTTGCCAGATCGGTTCGGTCCAGATCGCTCTTGAGTGCGGCCTGTTTGCGATATGTTTCAACGGCCTGCTTCTGCTCAGTTGTTGTCAGGCGATCCACGAATTCGTGCTCAGGAGCGAGTACCATATAGGTCGCACCAAACAACGTATCGGGACGGGTGGTATAGACGCGTAACACATCCGCTTCTGGATCTTCCGGGAATCCGGTTTCGCTGCGCGATGACTTCCAGGATTCAAATCCCTGCTCCAGGTCGGCGTCTGAATCTCCTGAACCCACATAGAAATCAACTTCTGCGCCTTCGCTGCGACCGATCCAGTTTTTTTGTAACGACTTGATCGACTCGGACCAGTCCAACCCCTCAAGTCCATCAATTAACCGATCGCCGTACTTCGTAATCCGCAGCATCCACTGCCGCAAGGGAATCCGCTCTACCGGGTGACCGCCCCGCTCGCTTTTCCCATCAATGATTTCTTCATTCGCTAATACCGTGCCCAGTTCAGGACACCAGTTGACAGGCGCTTCGTGCTGATATGCCAAACGATGTCGGTTCTGATAATGACGGATTGATTCTTCGCCTTCAGTTTTCACTTTTTCGGGAATCGGCAATTCGCTGATGGGGCGGGCGCGACCAACACGCTGTTTTCCATCAGGTCCCGTCCATTCGAATTCCGAATCAAACCAGGAATCGAATAACTGCAGGAAGATCCATTGTGTCCAGCGAAAGTAATCCGGGTCCGTTGTGGAAAACTCACGACTCCAGTCATAACTGAAACCTAACATCTTCAACTGACGACGGAAGGTATCAATATTTTTCTGAGTGGTGATGCGGGGAGGGGTTCCTGTTTTGATCGCATGCTGCTCGGCAGGCAAGCCGAATGCGTCCCAGCCCATCGGATGCAATACCTGTTTCCCCTGCATGCGGGCGTGGCGACAAACGATGTCAGTTGCCGTATAACCTTCGGGATGACCGACATGCAAACCTTCGCCGGACGGATAAGGAAACATATCGAGAACGTACAGCTTGTCTTTCCCTTCAACAAATTCACCGACTTTGAAGGTTTCGTGCTGATCCCAATAGGTCTGCCATTTGGTTTCAATCCGCTTGGCGTCGTAACGAGGCATTGTGTCCAGTCTTCCTAATCGTTCAAGGGCATGATGGCCCGGCTAAAAATGATTTTTCTGTCGAAATGGGCCAGGACAGCCCAACCCGACATCGTAACAAACAGACAGTAATCCTGTCAGTGATATCTACAGTAATAGAGTAAGTTTAGCCATCCGCAGAAACTTTGCAATTCTGTCTGTTTTTGATACCGAGGGTTTCTTTACGCTCAGTGATTTGTCAAAATACACAAGAACTTTCCCCTGGAACCGCTTTTCGAAAATTTACCTGACTTAACGGTACTCAACTCTGGAGTAAACATAATGGCAGTCCATTCCGATTCCCCCTTTAACGGCGAAACCAGCAGACGTGATTTCCTGAAGTCATCTTCAGCCTGGGGGTTTGCTGCCTTGACAGCAGGTTCTCTGATTTCAGACACCTCTTTTGCAGCAGGAGTTCAGAAAAAAGAGACGCCTGAGCACCTCAAACTGAGTCTGGCCGCCTATTCTTTCCACCGTTACATGCAACAGAGCTGGCCGAAGACCCGTGAGAGAAAAACCCCGGCCACCATGACCATTCAGGACTTCGTCCGTTACTGTGGCGAACAGAAACTGGATGGCTGCGAACTGACCAGCTACTATTTTCCTAATCCCGTCAGCGAAGATTACCTGAAAGAAACACGCGATCTGGCAGGTTCCCTGGGACTGGCTGTATCCGGGACAGCTATCGGAAACGATTTCTGTCTACCCAAAGGAACCGCCCGTGATGAACAGCTGGAAATGACCCGGAAATGGATTGATTATTCTGCGATTCTGGGCGCTCCCGTGATTCGAATTTTCGCCGGTAGGGTCCCCAAAGGGGGGAATGAAGCCGAAGCAATTCGCATGTGCCAGGCAGGCATCAATGAATCACTGAAGTATGCTGAGAAAAAAGGGGTCAGTCTGGCATTGGAAAACCATGGGGGAATCACTTCGACTCCCGAGCAGATGATGCGGATCATTGATGGCATCGACAAAGCCCCGAATTTCGGGATCAATTTTGACAGTGGCAACTTCCGCACAGAGCACCCCTACCAGGACCTGGAAAAAATCGCGCCCCTGGCAATCAATGCCCAGATCAAAGTGGAAATGGGAGGCCGTGGAAATGAGGTTCCCGCAGATATCCCGCGCATTGTAAAGATCCTGAAAGACGCTCATTATAAAAACTTTATTGTTCTGGAATATGAAGCCAAAGAAGAACCAAAAGAAACGATTCCGGGATATTTGAAACAATTGCGAAAACTGATCTGAATTCAAACGATTCCCTGTCCCGCCATTGATCAAACGAGATACCGTCATGGATGAAACTGAAACAGATCCACAGGAGAAAAAAGAAAGGCGCTCGTTCTGGAATCATCAATTACCTCTGGAACGCGAAACCTGCATCTTTATTCTGGTCAATGCGCTGGATGTCTTCATGACTTACCTGCTGCTGGTTACTGGTAATTTCCGGGAATCGAATCAGCTGGCGAATTATTTTATCGCAGGCTGGGGCATCAAAGGCATGGTTTACTTTAAGTTTACCCTGGTCGCAGTAGTAACAGTGATTGCCCAGATCGTAGCACGGAAAAAAATGTCAACGGGGCGCAATCTGCTGAATTTCGGTTCGCTGATAGTCGCCGGAGTGGTCATTTACAGTTTTGCCCTTTTTATGCGTTCGGGCTATCTGTTTAAATAGTTGTGACTAAAACCAGAGGCGACTCTGTCATGCGTCGGCACTGGGTTCCGTCAAACGAATCAGACCGGCAAACAAAATAGCCGCCGTCTCGATGCGCAAGATCCCTTCACTCAGCCTGACAGATTTTGCTCCCTTTTCCAGCGCAGACTGGAGTTCGTCTGGCGTAAAGCCTCCCTCCGGACCAATCAGGATGACCACCGGTGACTCTCGCTTTTCACCTGATCGAAAGAAATCAACCCCGCTGCCAGCCGGGTCTGCTATCAGCAGGCGGCTCTCCGTCTGACTTATCTCTGACAGGAACTCGTCCCAATTCTGCACTTCAGTCAGCTCCATGAGCTGAATCTGACCGGATTGCTTGGCTGCAGAAACGATTGTCTGTTGTAATTTTTTCAATCGATTCTGACCTGGATCGACACTACTGCGTCTGGTCAGGAGAGGAACCAGTTTTGTCACACCCAGTTCCGCTGCTTTCTCAACAAGCCAGCGGAAGCGGTCCCCCTTGGGAACGGCTGTTGCCAATATTAAGGGAGTCTGCGATTTAGCCTGAGCTGCATGTCTTGCTGTCACTTGTACTTCGACTGTTTTCCGGGATGTTTTGCTGATGACGCCTTCTGCTTCCGCCCCGGTTCCATTAAATACGAGAACGGTATCCCCCGCCTGCATCCGCAGGACATGCAACAGATGATGAGCCTCGCTGCCATCCAGCAGGAGCTGATCCACGTCAAACGACCCGTCATAAAAAAAACGATGTGGCATAAATGTTCTCGGAATCGACTACTCAGAAAAACTTTAAACTCTTTAAATTACGCAAGTTGAGAAAAATCAGACAACTCAGACGGGGTTCGGTCATGCCGATAGCATCGAATGACCGATTTTATCAATAAGAAGAGTTTTGAGTTCAGGGCATCCCAATGAGGTTTCTGACTCATCACGCACTTCAAGTATGGATGGTATCTCTCTTCCGGCATGTTCTGCAAGTAGCAGAGATTCAGAACACGCAGGTTCGAACTCAAAATTCAAACAGGTCAAAAAAGAATCATGTATTGCGATTTCTGGAATTTGACACAGGCTCCCTTCAATCAACGGCTGGATCTGGAATACTTCTTCGAAAGTGAAATCCACGAAGAGGCGTTAGCACGCTTATTGTATATTGCAGATGAGCAGAAAAAATGTGGGATTTTCAGCGGGCCAGCGGGAACGGGAAAAACGCTCACATTAAAAGTCTTTGAGCAGTTACTGAAGAGAACCCCTCATCAGTCTGAATTAATCGATCTGATCGGTCTGGGAGAAGAAGAGTTCATCTGGCAGGTTTGTGCCAGCTTACGTCTGGGACCATCCTTCGAGACAAAATTACCGCAGCTCTGGCGACAGCTGACAGATTATCTGAACGGCTTACAGCTGACGCAGGGACGTCAGATTCTACTGTTAGACCATGTTGATCAGGCTCGAACGGAATGCATTCCCGCGCTTGAGCGACTGTTGCATGTCGGCAACCAGCAGTTCCCTTCTTTATCGCTGGTCCTCGCTCTGGATAAGATGAACCTCCCGCAGGCAGACACTCTCTCCCGTATTTCCGATCTGTCGATCGAACTGGATCGCTTTGAGCAGGAAACCACAGAGAGCTATATTACGTCACGTTTAAGCTGGTCAGGTTGCCAGACTGATCTCTTTTCTGCTGCAGCATATCAGGAAATCCAGTCAGTCAGTCAAGGTATTCCTGAAAAAATCAATCAGATCTGTGACCTGGCATTGCTGGCAGGTTTCGAACAGAGCCTGTCAACGATTGATGCTGATGTCGTCAATCGCGTCTGCCATGAAATAAGAGGCATGCCCGTTTCGAGAAACCGCATTTCCGAAGCCATCCAGCGTGTATAGAATACAGAGACTTTTCGTTCATTCAATACACTCATAAAATGTTGGTTCCCATGCATGTCTGTCTGTTTGATATTGATGGCACACTGATCGATACCGGTGGAGCTGGACAACGTTCCATTCTACATATGCTCGAAGAAGTATTTCAGGTTTCTGCACCTGTGGAAGGTATACCTACGGCTGGCCGTACCGATCATTCGATCATGGTTGACCTGTTTGAATTCTTCAACATTGCCAATACCAGTGAAAACCGACAGCGTTTTGAACAGGGTTATCTCAAACTGCTTGCCGAAAAATTGCTGGAGCAGCAAGGTCGAGTTCTGCCCGGAATTCGGGAGATCCTGGAATCACTTTCCCAACAGGAAAATGTTGACCTGGGCCTGCTGACGGGAAACTTCGAACAGGGTGCGAAACAGAAACTGGCACACTATGAGCTGCAACAATATTTCGACTTCGGTGCCTATGGCGACCATCATGCCGACCGGGACGATGTCGCTCATGAAGCGTTAAGACAGATCCGGGAACGCCATGCGGCTGAGTTGCTCGAACGAACTTCGGTCTGGGTCTTAGGTGACACCCCCAACGATATCACGTGTGCACGTGCAATTGGTGCCAACGTGATCGCGGTTGCCACCGGCGTTTACTCTCTGGAAGAACTCCGTCAGTGTGAACCAGATTATCTGTTTGAACATTTTGAAGACGTGCATGCCGTTTTGACGCTCTTTGAACCACCCGAATCGCTGACCTGATCCAGTCTGTCAGAAATCAACAGTTATTTAAAATAAAGTCTTCTGCTCCTGAATCGGCGTGAGACAGTCAGGCGAATCATGAGATACCTTATTGACCTGTGAGCTGACCGGATAAACCTGCATCTCCTCAGCCGGGTAAGTCTGTAGTATTTTTTGCAGCTGTGGAGCGGGCGTCGATTCGGCACTCAACCAGCGTGCGTACTGTTCGGGATGTAAAATGACGGGCATCCGTGGATGGATTGACTCCAGTAAAGGATTGGCGGCCGTGGTTAAGACAGTACAGGTATCGAGTTCTGTACCATCGGGACTCTGCCATTGTTCCCACAACCCTGCCATCGCAAACAGTGGTTCCTCACGCAGTCGCACACACATGGCCTGCCGGGATCGGTTTCCGGTACTTTTCCATTCATAAAACCCGTTGGCGGGAATCAGGCAGCGACGGTAGCGAAACGCATTTTTAAATGCCGGTTTCGAGGATGCGGTTTCCGATCGCGCGTTGATCATTGCCTGTCCGGGTGCCGGGTTTTTGAACCACCCGGGGATGAATCCCCATTGGAAATGGCGGACCTGGTACTCGTCCTGATTTTGAACGATGGCCAAGACAGGCTGTGAGGGAGCAATATTATATCGTGGCGAGATCTGTGGAAACGTCACCAGCTGAAACAGCCGCATGATTTCTTCATCGGGTGAAAACAGGAAAAATCGGGCACACATAATCGCCATGAACCTTCATTTGTTTCGAGAGAACAATATGATACTGTTGCAGAGAGCCTGAATTGATGGTCATTTTAAATGATTTGAAATCGAAATACTATCTACCTGTGATATCAGTTCCCCCCACTGATCCTAGCAGAAAGGAACAGAAACCATGAAGCCGTTACGAAACATCGGAAACACGGATATTCAAATCACCCCTATCGCAATGGGTTGCTGGCCGATTTCGGGAGTCACCAGTGTCGATGTCACAGAACAGGCCAGCCTGGCCACGCTGAACGCTGCATTTGAATCGGGAATCAATTTTTTTGACACTGCGTATTGCTATGGTTATGAAGGAGAAAGCGAACGACTGATTGCACAGGCACTGGGAGACAGAAGAGACCAGATTGTGATTGCGACCAAAGGGGGGATACACTGGCAAGGTACAAAACAGGTGCGCGATGCATCACCAGCCCGGATCAGGCAGGAGTGTGATGAAAGCCTGCAGAGGCTGAACACCG
Organism: Gimesia maris; assembly: GCF_008298035.1. Lineage (NCBI taxonomy): Bacteria > Pseudomonadati > Planctomycetota > Planctomycetia > Planctomycetales > Planctomycetaceae > Gimesia > Gimesia maris. The sequence goes on along the minus strand of NZ_CP042910.1, from coordinate 500,045 downwards.
ATCGTGTTGAGCTGTACTATCTGCATGGTCCCGACCCCGAAATTCCCGTCAGCGAATCTGCGGGGGCATTCCAGGAATTGTTGGCCTCCGGAAAAATCCTGTCCGTCGGCGTGTCTAATTTCACACTGGAACAGCTTCAGGAATTTGCACGTGTCTGCCCGATTTCAGCATATCAACCTCGCTACAATATGTTGCAACGTGATATTGAGAAAGACCGTCTGCCCTGGTGCATCAAAAACAATGTCTCTGTCATGGCTTACTGGCCTTTAATGAAAGGATTGCTTGCCGGCAAGCTTTCGCGAGACCATCAGTTCGCACCAGAAGATGGTCGGCAGAAATACCCCATGTTTCATGGAGAAGAATGGGAGAAAAACCAGGACTTTCTTGATGTACTGCGAACACTGGCAAATGAAATGAATCGAACAGTAGCGCAAATTGTGGTTCGCTGGACCATTCAACAGCCAGGAATTACCTGCGCCCTTTGCGGAGCAAAACGACCGGAACAGATCAGAGAAAACGCAGAGGCACTGGAGTTTGAACTGTCAGATTCCCAGATTGAAGCGATCAATCGAGCTATCGTACAGCGAGGTACAATCATTTCTTGAGACTTGAATTCGACATCGCGAATTACTTATGGCAACGTCAAGCCTTCACGAATCGAATAGCGGGCCAGTTCGACACGATCATGAATTCCCAGTTTGTGCATGATCCGATATTTGTGACTGTCTATCGATTTTTCCGAGAGATGCATGGAGCGGGCGACTTCTTTCACGCTTTTCCCTCTGGCCAGATGTCTGAGGACTTCGATTTGACGGGAAGTCAGGGAAGTCAACATGCTTTTTGACTGAATTGAATACCGTTCTTTCTTGTGATCAAAGACCAGTCGTTCCTGGACCGATTGTGAAAAACAGTATTCTCCGCGAGAGGCCTTTTTGATGGCATGGATCAATGATTCAATCGGTTCCCCTTTGAGTAAGTAACCTTTTGCATTCACTCTCAATGCCAGCTCGATGAAGATGTCCGAAAGATAACCTGTCAGAAAAATCATTTTTGTATTTTTCAGTCGCGAAGAAATCTCTTCGGCGATATCAAATGACCCACGTCCAGGTAGTTCTACATCCAATATAACAACATCGGGCTCCGTTTCCAAAATCAAAGCCAGCCCCTCATCAGCATTTGTAGCTGTCCCTACAACTTCGATATCAGGATCTCGCTGAAATCTGGAGACGATTGAGTCAACCAGAACCATGTGATCATCGACAAAAACAACTCGAATCAGATCTGTTGAAGTTAGCATGCTGGCTGGCCCTCGTATAATTTGATTATGAGAATTTAAAAGATATCAATTAACGAATGGTTCAATCTTAATTCTGCAGCTACTATTCGTGCTTCTGCTCCTCCAGAAAATCTCTGCATTTCTTTGAAAGCTCGAGCACATCGCTGGTAGCAGATTCAATCGGTGGGACTAAATCCCGCAGGACGCCTGCTAGCTCCGACTCAATCTCACCGGATGACAATCCACTAAGATAGTCATGTTGGCACTGTAAAATAGTTAGAAAATTATTTAATTGGTGACATGTCGTTCGAACGTCTTGAACAAACTCAAAACAGTCTTGCTGTGATAACTGTCCCATTGACAAGTTGTGCCTTTTAGTTAACGGGAAACTTTATAAGTCTATCAGCATACAAAATAGTTGGACTGAATTTGTTTTTTAGACTTCATTTACAGATATGACGATTTATCCCTGATAAGTTCTTAACTGATGTTCAATGTCAGAATTGAAGTTATACCATGCGAAAGAACTCATTAAATATCACTTACCAGAACCTTATGGTATGCAGAAATGAAATGACTCCTCAACTCTTAATTGTCAGATTATAGAGTATCTTACCTATACTTTTATCGTCATTTTCACTCACGCTTGTGATTGATTCCTGCACCGACAAATAGGACTATCCCATCCTCTATTAAAGCAGAATTCCATAAACTCTTATATACTAGTCTATTAGATCACCTGAAGCATGTCAGGAGGGATTCCTATGTTTTCAATGCCTGCAAGTTGCCCTGGGAAATAAATTTCATTTTTCACAAGGAGGGATATGCCTTAATTTTGCAGGAATCACCTCCACTACAGTTCATACAGCCGGAAATCTCAGCAATCTCAAACAAGACGAAGAATGTTTATTTGGAATATCGTGTTGATATTTTGGCACATGTATTTTTTCGTGATCTATGCTGTAAGTGCACATTTAATTTTGAAGCATCGTTCGTCGTGTGGCTTCTGTTGTGTATTTCGAGCAACAGTAGTGGAAATCCATCGACATCATGACTTCTACAAAATTCTCAGAATAACTGAATCACTGAAGTTGAATGATTCTCAGGAAACAGGAATTAGATAATGACGTCAACCAGTACCGTCGGTAAGTCTGAACTCACCGCAGAATTTGTGAATCCCATCATTAGCGCAACCATCTCTGTTTTTGAAATGATGCTGGGTTGTACGCCAAAACGAACCGGATTGAGTCTGAAACAGGACCTCATTCCTCAGCACGAGTTGAGTGCCGTCATTGGAATTTCTGGAAAAGCAGCCGGGACGCTTGTATTAAGCCTCTCCAAGAGCGTCGGCATAGGCGTTCTGGATCGTCTGGTTGGTATCTCTACAAATGAAATCAACGACGAAGTCTGTGATGCAGTCTGTGAATTGGCAAACATGATTGCAGGATCAGCGAAGGCACAACTGGAACATCTGGAAGCCTCCATCAGTATTCCAAACATTATTACTGGCAAGGGGCACACGGTTCATTATCCATCTAATGTGTCTCCCATATGTATTGCTTTTGACTCAGAAATCGGAACCTTTTCTATTGAAGCAGGGTTTTCTGATCGCTAAACGACCTGTTTAACAAAACGTTATTTTGAACGACCAATCGAATTTAAAATAGATAAAGGCTAATTCCATGAAAGTTTTACTTGTAGACGATTCCGGCACAATGAGGACCATCCAGAAACGATGCTTATCGAAACTGGGGATTGAAAATGTAACAGAAGCTGAAGACGGCGTTCAGGCATTAGAACTGTTTGTTGCCTCGAGTTTTGACATCGTGTTAAGTGACTGGAATATGCCAAACATGGATGGCCTTCAACTTCTGAAAGAAATCCGTCAGCGTAACAAAGATATTCCCGTCATTATGATCACGACAGAAGCAGAACGTGCCAGAGTCGTTACAGCGATCCAGGCTGGTGTTTCTGACTATCTGGTCAAGCCATTTACTCCCGACAGCTTGAAAAGCAAACTGGAACGCTGGGTCACATCTAACGCTTGAAACAACACGGTAGATCAATGATGGCTGTTCTTCTGAAACTCCCTCGGCATGCGACAACCATCGTCAGCTGATACGCATCATAATTTACCATTGCGTCTCTCAATCTATAATACTCGGTTCAGAGGCCCCTGGAGACGCGGCAGTAATACGGGACACCGTCCGGTGAAAACAGAGTTTTTTAATTACAGCTATTCAAAAGATTGATTTACATTTCCTTAAAGGTCACAGAAAATGATTTCTCCTGAAAAAATCTGGTCTTCTGATCAATTACCTACTTTGCCTGCGGTCGCTGTAAAATTGCTGGATCTTTCCAAGAATCCCGATACAGATATCAAAGAAGTGATTGATACGATCAAAGCAGACCCGGCAATTACTGCAAAGATTTTGAAAGCGAGTAATTCTTCATTTTTTGGATTAAGATCAGAATGCAAAGGTATTGAGCGGGCTGTTCCACTGCTGGGGACGATGGTCGTTACGTCGCTGGCATTGAGCTTTTCACTTTCTGAATCAGCAATCACTCAGGGTCCACTCAAATCTCGATTTGACTCATACTGGAAACAGTCTATCATCCAGTCAGCAGCGGCAGAGCTGTTAGCTGCAAAATCCGGAAATGATTTAAAATACGACAGTTTCCTGCTCGGACTGCTGCAGGATATTGGTCACCTCGCCATGCTCAGATCTATCCCGACAGATTTATTATCTGTTCTGGAACAGGCTGAAACGGAACAACGGGAGTCTGTTGAAGTAGAATCAGCAGAACTGGGAATCAACCACGCTGAGGTGGGTGTCAAAATGATGGAACGCTGGCAATTGTCAGAACAGTTCCAGACTGCAATCCAACATCACCATGACTCTGTCGCACAGCTGAAAACTCTCGAATCACACCCCGACTTCAACCTGATCACCATCATCGCTACTTCTGCAGCAATTGGGGACTACTTCTGTTCCGTTAACAGTGGGCTGGCATTACAGAAACTTCAGGATTTAACATCTGAATTTTACAACATGCCACACGATGACCTGCATGGATTTCTGGAACAGGTACAGGTTCGCTTTGAGGAAGCCGCCCAGATTTTCGCGGTTAATATGGATGACATCGAATCCCCGTTTGAAATCATGGCCAAAGCAAACGAGCAACTGGTGCAGATGACCATGAAGGCACAGGTCGATACAACACAGGCGTTTGCCCGACAGGCCGTCATTGAAGAACAGAAAAACAAGCTGGAATCAGAAAATAAACAGCTCCAGAGTAAAGCCATTCATGACCCGCTGACCAAAACCTATAATCGCAGCTACTTCAATGAAAATTTTGAGAAGGAACTCTACTCCTGCTCTCGCGATGCACAACCGATTGGAATTATCTTTTCAGATATCGATCGCTTCAAAAATCTGAACGATACCTACGGACATCAGTTCGGTGACCTGGTCTTACAGCGTGTCGCCAAAGTCGCCAGCGAATCCACAAGACGCTCAGACGTTTTCTGTCGGTATGGTGGTGAAGAATTCGTGATCATGGTCAATAATCCTACTGAAAACGGGATTCGCGACCTGGCGGAACGACTCCGAAAGCTGATCGAAAACGAAGTCATCGAATTCGAAGGAGCCCGAGTCCCGGTCACGGCCAGCCTGGGAGCCGTCGTGGGAATCCCTCCTAGAGACTTAACAGGATTTGCAGAACGACTGGTTGCTGAAGCAGATGAGGCGATGTATGAGTCCAAAGAAAACGGGCGAAACCAGGTACATGTTCGTTCAATTGTCAGCAAAAATGAGCAGGAACTGCACAAATTAATCAAACGCTGCCGCTTCAGTCGCTGGCTGGTGACAAAAGAAGTCTTCGATATTCCGACCATATCCAAAGCACTGCTTAAATGCTCAAAACAGCAGAAGCAGTCACGAATTGGGGAACTCGCCATTGCCGAAAAGATGCTCTCCGAGAATGACGTTTCCAAAATTCTGGAACTGCAGGAGCTCAAAGGTCTGCGATTCGGTGAAATCGCAATTCAGCAGAATTTCCTGACCCAGGAACAGACGGCTTACCTGCTGGCTTTACAGATCGAACCGCCAATCGTGCTCGGGAAAACTTTAATTTCGCTGGAATTGCTGGAAAGCACTCAGGCGGCTGAACTCATTAAGCAATATCTTGCAGAAATGAAACCCTGTTCAATCGCTGCGGATGCACATCGGAATCAGCTGGCAAATTCATAAATACTATTTGGATTCAAGTCGATCTGGATATTGTACACAATCTCCGATCATGCCATAATCCACAGATTTTACATGCCGCCAGTAAACAAGCAGAGTTCTTGTTTTCGCAGTTCAATACGAAAATGGATTTTCCAGATTTAACCCACTTACAATAATCCCCAAACTACGGAGGGCGATTGAGATGAACTTAATCGCTGATACGTCTACGCAACTGGATGCAACACACTTAGTATCCACCACGGAACAACCACACGCAGATCAGCACGCTCACGCTGAGCCACCTGCCTTCTATAGTGTCATTCCGTTTGCCTTGCTTTTACTGTGTATTGCTTTTCTGCCCCTGATTCACAAAACCGAAGAGTGGTGGGAACATAACAAAAACCGCCTGCTGGTCGCGGTCAGTCTGGGCCTGGTTACCCTGCTCTATTACACATTCATTTATGGGCATGGGGTAATCGATCACGGAACGCACGAGCTGTCTGCTCCCGGATTCCCGGCTGCCATCGTCGTTCTGAAAAATGCGATCTTAGTAGAATACATTCCTTTCATCGCCCTGCTCTTCAGTCTGTATGTGATCAGTGGTGGTATTGCTTTTAATGGAAATCTGGTCGGCCGCCCCAGGCTGAATACTGCCATCATCGCCATCGGTGCCGCAATCTCCAGTTTCATTGGAACAACCGGCGCAGCCATGCTACTGATTCGCCCCCTGTTGAAAGCAAACGCAAAACGTGACTACGTGGCTCATACGGTCATCTTTTTCATTTTTGTCGTCTGCAATACCGGTGGATGTCTGCTGCCAATCGGCGACCCGCCACTTTTCCTGGGGTTCTTGCGGGGTGTTCCTTTTACCTGGACACTCAATCTATGGCCAATGTGGCTGGCGATGAACCTCTGCCTGCTGGCGATTTATTTCATCTATGACACGGTACGTTATAAAAAGGAAAACCGGGAAAAGGTCGAAGCACCACCCGAATCCATTGAGCCTTTCGCACTCAGAGGTGGTCTTAACTTTCTCTGGTTGCTCCTGGTGATCTTCTGTGTCGCACTGTTTGATCCATCCAAACCGGTTCCTTACACAAACGGCTGGCATGCGCCGCACTTTTTCAGGGAAGTCTGCATGTTCGGACTCGCTGGAATCTCATTGCTGGTCACACCTAAAAGTGTCCGGCAGCAGAACTCTTTCAATTACGATGCCATTCTGGAAGTCGCAGCATTGTTTGTCGGGATCTTCATCTGTATGCAGGCACCGGTTCAAATCCTGAACGTTTATGGCGGTTCACTCGGTATTGATGCCCCCTGGGAGTTTTACTGGGCAACAGGCACACTCTCCAGCTTTTTAGATAATGCCCCGACGTATGTGGTCTTCTTTGAAACAGCGAAATCTGCTGGCACAACTGGACCAGCAATCGCTGGAGTGAGTGAAATCTCACTGATCGCCATCAGCCTCGGCTCAGTCTTCATGGGCGCCATGACTTATATTGGTAACGGTCCAAATTTCATGGTCAAGGCGATCGCGGAAAAGAATAACATTCGCATGCCCAGCTTTTTCGGATATATGGCTTACAGCTGTGTTGTGTTATTGCCTCTGTCGATCCTGTTAACGATCGTTTTCCTGTAAAACACAAATCACATTGAATTATAAACAAAACAGGCAGCCGGAGAAGAATTCTCCGGCTGCCTGTTTTCAATTTCCTGACTTGGGTCGCTGCAGGGTTATTTCTGCTTCTTACCAGCGGCTACTTTCTTCAAGACATATTTCCGCGCCACAGGCTGATTCACTTCGTAAATCTTATCTTCCAATACCATCGCAGCTGCTTCACTCTCTTCAATAACTTTTTCCTGGCCGGCCAGTTGCTTCTCCAGTCGGTCCAGTTGAGCGATCTGCTGAGCATTCTTTTCGCCTGCCTGGGCATCCAGTTGTCGTTTGATGCGGGCGAACTGCTGAAACGCGCGCCAGCTGTTACGTTTATTTTTTACAGGCCCATCATTGCGTTCTTTGTTCAACAGCGCTACTTTCATCGCCTGCTGGTATTGAGGCGTTTTCGGATTACTCTGTAATTCAATATGCTGTGCTAAAGTCGTATTCGAATACTGACCAGCTACTTCACCGTCGATTGACAGTTCATAGCGTCCCGCAGGCAGTCCGTGAATTGACAAAGCTTCCTGGCTCATGCGATGCCCCAGCTTCGTCAGCTCGGCTCCCAGTTTCGCTTCTTCGGGCACAACCCAGGGCAGACTGTCTGCCAGCCAGGTGAAGGAAACTCCTTCGTCATCATATACCAGATCCGTCAGTTTGCCTCCCCGTACAACGGCTGCTGGCTCGCCATTGGCCTTTTCACTGATCGTGATGCGGGAAACCCGACGTTGTACATTCATGTCAGAGAGCAATGCATAAGCCATGACCACCTGTCCCGGAGCATCAGGGTGAATGGCATCACGAATCAATGTAAATTTGGGATCTTTCTGACGTGCGGTAATGGTAATGTTATTTAATGGGCCATACATGTCGACAAATCCAAAGCCGGATTCCGCTGCCACTTCACGCAACCAGGTTCCATAATAGGCAAGTACCGAGTTGTATAATTCGACGGCACTGGGATCACGCTTTCGCGTACCCATTCTGGCTGCCCGGGCGTCGAACATCGTAGGGGTCATTAAAATGGGCTTGGCACCAATGGCTTCAATTTTTGTAATCAGTTCTTTCATGTCATGGTAATAGGTCTGAAAGATCTCTTCATTGAATGGCTGATACTGCCCATCATTCATCCCCAGCAGTATCGTGACATACTTGGGCTTGTAAGCGGCCACATCCCGATCAAAACGCGCCAGCGCATCCCAGGCCTTGGCTCCCCCCACACCCGCATTATGGAATTTCAATCGCATCCTGGGGTAACGAGTGTAAAAGAAATCTTCTACATATTGCGTATACAGACACTGGTGAGTAATGCTGTCACCCAGAAATACGATGGAATCTCCCGACTCCAGTTCCATTTTTGACAATGGCGCTTTGTGCGACTGCTGCTGTGCTTCCTGAGCCTGCAGCAGACCGGCTGTCATTAAGAATAGTCCCAGCGTAATGGTATAGATCAGCTTTGTTCTGACCATTGAAAATCTCATGTTGTTTCCCCTGCTTCAAATATAGGATGGAGACCTGTATGCGGAATCATGCAGGTCGTTTGACACAAAATAATTCTTCCAGCCCCTGGACCGGGTACAAGCTAATGTCCTGTGAACCGCTCCGTTTTGCAAGCGCCAATTCATTTTGACAGCTTAATTTGAGTCAATTCAGGAGCTGCCAATCAGCCATTGTTCATTCACTTTTGATAACTTTCATCCCTGGCGGATACAGTAGTGGAGTCGGGTCTGCCAGTGGCAGCGCCAGTCGATCTGCTGTCTTTTGATCGAGAAAAACGGCGGCTACCGGATCGGCAAATACCAGTCGCCACTGCGGATTGTTTAACAGTCCATTAATCTCGTTTCGCGAAAAGCGACTGTCCAGAATGATCGCGGGAAGTTGCCCGTCTTCATCTTCCAGGAGATATGCCCAACCAGACGTGTTATACGACATCTGCTGTTGAAACTGTTCATACAACTGAAAAGTCTCTTTGGAATTGACTTCCAGCCGACCGTCGAAAAACACTTTTCTCTCAGGCCCATTATGAAAAATATAAACGGCCGCCTGACCATTATTCGAAACAAAGGCACGATCCGGCATCCCCGGCTGTCCTGCGAATTTCGAAGCTCCATGGGCATACCATGCTTCCTGCTCTCCCAGTCCCAGAACTTTTCCTTCGCCTCCCCACTGATGCCAGTAACCGGTAAACACACTGGTCATCAGAAACAGCAAGATGAGCGTACTGGTACTGTTTTTCAGAAACGATTCATCGAAAAATCGGAAAGATCTTCCAGCGCCTGCTCCGTTTGGCTCCTGCTCTGTTCGTGACACCGTCATCCGAAACCAGTCCGATAAATTATCGCATAAGATCATTCCCGATATCAGAGCAAAGATGGCCGTATTGCGCGAAGCCTTTAATGCCAGATGTGTAAAAGCAATGAACAACAGGATTCGAAACGGATTCACACGCCTGGACAGTAACAGAGGAATGAAACTGCAGAAGGTCAGTATCGCCAGTAGAACCTGTGAGAGTAGAAACAGGTTTCCCAGGCCATGCTGTCTGATGAAATCCAGCGGCTGTTGAAATTCACCGACTCTCACGGAATAAAATGCCTGATCGACTGAAAACTTTTCATAAAGCGTCAGGGGAAACAAGACACCCTGCTCAAAATAAGGGTTCAGAAAACAGGCAATTACCGTCAAGATACCCGCTCTGATCAATGTGACAGCAGACAGTGAATCGCTGGGCGCGTCGATGCCAAATCGTCCCTGGGCCCGGAGCCGAATCAGATAATCCAGCACAAATATTCCACTGACCACCAGCCCCAGCACGAATAAGGCATGGCTGTTGACCCACAGGAGCGTGATGATGGGGATCAGATAGATCAGCCTGGGATGCGAGGGCAGTCTACTGATGACATACATCCAGACAGCAAGATACAGCAGAGATAACATTTCAGGACGAACAACAGAACGACCGGAAAGACAAATCACCGGTAAGACCCAGCACAAAACTTTCCAGCAGGCAGGCAATGATCTGCCAGAAGCATACCAGGCGACACCAATTGTCAGTGCCAGGCAGAACGATTTGGTCAGTACCAGTAAATCCACGCCCCCCCAGCGATAAAGCCAGGTTACCAGGATTTGAAAGCCCCAGTGCAGATCGATCCAGGGACGATCATAATCAATGAAAGTGAACCAGTCGAAATACGGCACGGTTCCTCGTTCGAGAATCAATTGCCCTGTCCGCAGATGCCACCAGATATCCATATTCCGCAACGGAAAGCAGGCAACCAGAAAGGTCCAGATCAGCAACAGCGACAAAAAGCGTAGCTCTACAGGAAGTCGGCTCGCATGGGGAAACAGGGATGATTGCTGCCCCGGTTCCACAAGGGGTCCCGCCTCTGATGGATCTGCAGTAACTGTTTTGCTGGAAACCCGTTTCTCAGTCTTACTGAAAGACTTTTTTCTTTTACGGGACATATCATTATCGCCTTTGCGGACCTCATCAGGAAGAGACAGACATTCTGAGTTGATATTGTAACGTGGATACTGTCTCTTAAAAATAAACTTCGTCCTCTCAAAGACGAGATTCTCGACAGAGCTCTTCCTGACGAATCATCGCAGACAATGAGTATTTGAAAACACTTTGAGACCGTAAGAGTTTGGCTAAATTGGTACACGGTTCTGCTGCGAACCTGGGGACCAGTCAAACTGGTACGCTTTTCCCAGTTGCAGACGTGTGAGATAGATGATCTGATGGGTATGACCGACGAAATGGGGAACCGTATGAGAAATGGCTCCCAGGACGGTCACCGTAAAACCCTGAATTTCTCGTGATTCCAGTAAGGTTTCAGGTGAGAGCGATTGAATAGCGGCGCTTGCCTGCGCGACGGTCTGAGTTATCATTCCAGTTAACTCATCCACAGTCAGTCTGACTTCTGAGCTGAATTCCAGCGCACGCTGCCGTTCATCTGTCAAATCAGGAATCCCATTGACGGCCCACTGATTCAAGTTGCCACAAAGATGCAAGATCAGGTTCCCGATGCTGTTAAGCTCCGGTTCAGGCCGCCACCAGATTTGATTACGATCCAACTGGTTCAGACAGTGCTCTATTTTATGAACAGACTGTTCCAGTAAATGGATTGATTCCAGAATATACTCGCGGGTAATCTGATCCGCAGCAGATGGCATCTCCTGGTGATCTCCCTGCACTGTGAAGCTTTCCATCAACCTGTCGTACGTTAAGTTAACCGTGGGCCTAATGAATTTGCCAGGTGGTTAATAATACCAGCAACGGCTCCCAGATATTTATTTCCTTTAGAACGTTCGATTTCACAGGAACTGGCAGACGGTTGTAAGGCGCGACTCTTTGCAATCGAACACATCTTATCAAACACGTCATCACGCAGGTCGAATAATCGAGCCGTGATAAAGATGTTCGACGGATTGAAAATATTGATCGCCGCGGCTACACCAATCGCCAGGAATTCAATTGTGTGGTCTAACTCGGGAGTAATATCCAGTTCACCCTGCTTGACCAGCTCTGCGATCGCTTCAAATTCAAGTTCTTTCCCGAGCCGATTCGAAACGTAGTGGGTCAGTGCCAAATCAGTGGCAACGGTTTCCAGGCATCCCAGATTTCCACAACCACACATGCGTCCCCCTTCAGGTTCCACTGTGATATGTGCAATTTCACCAGCCAGGCCATGTTGGCCATCCAGTAACTGACCACCAGTGAAGACTCCCATCCCAAATCCTGATGTGACATCCAGGTTAATAAAATCTTCTACGGACTGCCCTGCTCCATACGTCTTCTCTGATAAACATAAAGAAGTTGATTTCTGTACGAGCACACATTCCAGATCAGTACGGCTGGCAATGTCGACTGCGGGAGCCTGACCATCGACAATGTGCAGGTTCGATGCCAGGAAAATGCGACCATCGTTACTGTTCACCAGACCGGGCACGGTAATCCCGACACCCAGCGCAGGAATCTCTTCCTTCTCAACCAGGTTCAAAATCTTACCGGAAATAATTTCAATCAGCTCTGAATAGGACTGCGGTGTTTTGAAGCGATCCAGTTTATCTTCATGCAAATGTCCATCCAGACCAGACGCCACGATCGAGCAGTAGTCCCATTCCAGAACAACCCCGATTACCTGAGCACTGAATCGGGGAAGCTGTAATAATTTTCCCGGACGCCCTACAGAAAACTCGGCCGTCTCCCGTTCTTCAAGCAGCCCGGCTTCCAGCAGAGCACTGACGGCTTTAGATACCGTGGGAGCACTGATTCCTGAGCACCGCATGACATCAGCACGTGTTAATGTTCCCTGGCTCTGGATTACTTCCAGAACCTTACGAACGTTCATTTTTCGTAGTAAGCTCGGTCGGTGTGGGGATTGCATAGTCACTCTACGTATTTAGAAAGAAATGAAGTTAACAACGACAGGTTGCCAGATAAATTCAACAAATCACTTGAACATCATTAAAAAGCGAGAACAGGCCCTCATCAGACTGGCGCAACTTGGCGAGCGAAAGCTGCAGAAAAGTGAAACGTCCTGTCGCTGTAACTTAATATAATACGGATTCTTCACATAATTACAAATGCCCCGCAAAACAATGGTATTCATTTTTTCATCTTGGCCCATTTCGGGCACCGGTCTCAAATATGAAACCGCCTGGTCCATTTCATTCAAATCAAGGCGTAAAAAGACCCGATTGACCAAACAGAAGTCAACTCGGGCCTGCTTGAGTTGGCATCTACCAGGTTTGATCAACCGGGTTACTTATTTCATTGGAAATTGTCAGAAAGCTTATTATTTCAGGTTAAAATCTACCGTGAACTCCGTGTTCCCGCTGTCTTCTGAAGCAAGTATAAACTACAGCTGGAGTGAATGTGTGGAGGTAACTCCCTGCATATTGGACAAGCAGATCGTTTTAATTTCTTTCCGTTCCGATTATTCCGAATAGTGTTAATTTTAACACGTACTCTTCCTGATAAAACACTGTATTACAAACGGATTTTAGAGAAAGGATCAACGGACAATCATGGTTTCTTTTATACGAATTCAGCAGAACATAAGTGGGATCAGATTTTGAAAAAGCGATCTCTCAAATCAAATGGACCACCCGGAAAGTAATTTTCAGGCAACACTGCGGTACTTCTGATCTGTAAAAAAAGTCTCACAACAGAATTCTGTCACAAGACTTTGTGAGGCGGATGGAGTAGGAAGTAAAATAGCTTTTATCAGTCACCAGTAGCAGTCGAGTCGTTATAAACATGTAAATCACGGGTTGGATAGGGAATATTAAAGCCTCGCTCATCAAAGCCCAGCTTAATCCGTTCGGTCAGATCCCAGCGTGTTGTCCAGTAATCGGCATTATTAACCCAGGGCCGCACGACAAAGTTCACGCTGCTGTCACCCAGTTCATTGACAGCAATAACGGGAGCAGGATCAGAAAGTACTCTCTCATCTCCCTGCACAACTTCTTCCAGAAATGATTTAACGGCCCTCAGATCGTCGTCATATCCACAGCCAATCACCAGATCGATTCTTCGGGTTGGCTTTTTAGAAAAATTCCTGATCGTTCCTCCCGAGATCTGACCATTGGGAACAACGATGGCAATGTTGTCGCCGGTTCGCAGATGGGTGGAGAAGATCTGAATTTCTTCCACAATACCCGACGTTCCTCCTGCTTCAATATAATCCCCCACACGAAATGGTTTGAATAAGATCAGCATCACTCCCGAAGCAAAATTACCCAGCGTCCCCTGGAAGGCCATGCCAATCGCAAAACCAGCTGCCGCTAATACTGCAGCCAGGGAGTTCGTATTGATTCCGAGTTTTGAAATAGCAGCCAGAATCACAACCACCATCAGTACAGTATAGATGATGTTTGACAGAAAACGGGCCAGTGTATCATCGACCTTCGCCTGTTTCATCAACCGGTTACAGAATCGACTGAGAATGTTGGTAATCCATTTACCCACCAGAAATATCAGCAGGGCCATTACAATATTAATGCCTAAATGGGTTCCTTCCCTTGCCAGATATTCTTTCACTGTATCCCAGATTCCACCCACTGCCTGCAGTGGATCTGCTGTCTTTACAGGTTTTTCTTCTGCGAAAATAATCGACCACATAGACTGGTCCCCTCTGTTAGAAATGAATCAAGATCTGCAAATAGAAACCTGCGCACGCTGGCTCTCTTCCAAAATCAGACAGAACACCGTTTCCGACACGCATGATTCTATGTAGTTTCCTGGTAGAGTCCAACTTTGAATTTCATTATTTTGCAAACCGGATTCAGACTGACAAGTCAACTCCGACATACTACAATCAGCCATCATACGCCAGCGTAGCCGGTTTTGATTTCGAATTGATTTTTCGCAGGAAGCAACCTGGAATGTTTATCTCTCTCCGCTCCATTTTCATCGTCAGTTCACTGGCTCTCCTGATGTTCGCACCTGCATCAGACTCGCTCTCAGCCGCCGATAAGGCTCCGGCAATAAAAGACACGACCAAAGTCCTGGTCACGGTTAACGGTCATCCGGTCACCCAGGCCGATCTGGATTTCGCTACACTCACCCGCAGAATGGCCGGTGATCAGAAACCGAATCCTGCTCAGCTTCTGGAAAGTCTGATCAATCAGCGACTGATCCAGGACTTTCTGGTTGATAAAAAGATCAAGGTCCCCGTTGAACTGCTTGATCAAAGCGTTTCCCGTATTCGATCAATCATCAGGAAAACAGACGGGGATCCGGATCAGACTTTGTCTCAAATGGGATTTCCCCCGGAAAAACTGCGTGCCGCCATCGAACTGCCTCTTGCATGGAGCATCTATGCCAGCACCCAGATCACACCAGAAAAAATTCAGAACTACTTCGCAGAGCATCGTGAAGAATTGGACGGCACCCGTATCGAAGCCAGGCACATTTTATTGAAACCGGAAGATCCCTCGAATCAGGAATCCATCGACAAAGCCAAAGCACAACTGGCAGACATCCGCAAACAGATTCTTGATGGTAAACTCACGTTTGCAGAAGCAGCCGTACAACACTCCACTGCTCCCAGCAAACAGGACGGAGGCAAACTCGTACCCTCTGCCTATCGTGGCAAAATGCCCCTCGTCTTAACGCAGAAGATCTTTCCACTCGAAGAAGGTGCCATCAGCGAACCGTTTCAAACCCCGTTTGGAATTCACATCGCCCAACTCAACAAGAAACACCCCGGACAATTCAGTCTGGAAGATGTCCGCGGCGAAATTTATCGCAGCCTCTCGCGCTCCCTCTGGGACAAAACAATTCAGTCATTACGCAGCTCTGCCAAAATCGACTGGAAAATCGATCGCCCCAGTTGATCCCCCATTTCCTTACACCCTGCCAGGAATCGTCCCATGTCAGAGCAGAGCCTGTTCCAAACGGTTATCATTGAAGGCACTCAGCCCGGTCCGCATCTACTGATTTTTGGAGGCATCCACGGCGATGAATATGAGCCGATGGCCGCGGTCCGCAAACTGATCACCAGCATCGACCCTGCAAAACTGTCCGGCAAGGTGACCCTCGTTCCCGTCGTGAATGAACCCGCTTACGAACGAACCAGCCGCACAGGTCCGGACGATCTGGATCTGGCCCGCACCTTTCCCGGATCGCCGCAAGGCAGCATTACCGAACAGATCGCCAGCCAGGCCACGCAACTCATTCAGTCAACCGACTACCTGATCGACCTGCATACCGGAGGCGTGATCTCCAACCTGGCCCCCTTCTCTGGTTATACGCTGCACTCCGATCCTGAAATCCTGGATCTGCAGCGCAGGATGGCACTCGCACTCAATCTGCCCGTCGTCTGGGGAACCTCGGCGCATTTGAATGGTCGCTCGCTCTCCGCAGCCCGTGATCTCGGTGTCCCCGCCATCTACGCTGAATGGAGTGGTGGCAGCGGCTGCAATCAGGATGCCGTCACCGGCTACACGTCCGGCTGTCTCTCTGTAATGGCCGAACTGCAGATGCTGGAGATTTCCATCGAACGGAAATCACCTCTCTACCACATTGAAGACGACCGCAGCGAGAGCGGACATCTGCAACTGCACAACAACGCGCCGGTTTCGGGCTTCTTTGAACCGACTGTCAAACTGATGGATCTGGTTCAGACCGGCGATCCCCTCGGAACCATCACCTCGGTCACCGGCGATCAGGTCACGACGGTCTCTGCGAACCAGACGGGGGTCATCCTCGGGCTCCGCACATTACCCTATGTCGAACAGAACGAATGGCTGGCAGTCATTCTGGAAACAGAACATCATTAATCCCAGTCATCGAAACCACGCAACACAGTCCCAGTCAAGCAAATTAAAGGATCAGATCATGAATCAGCGACCTGTTGCCATCATCACCGGCGCCGCTGGAGGTATTGGCGGAGAAACCGCGGTTCGCTTCGCTGAACAGGGTTACGACTGCGTACTGCTGGCACTCCCCGGAGATGACCTGCAGCCTGTCACCACCCGCATCGAGCAGACCGGGGCGCAGTTCCTGAGCTGCCTCGGCGATCTTTCCGATCTGAAATACGCGCAATCCACCGTTGAACAGTGTATTTCAAACTTCGGGCGGATTGATGCCCTCGTCAATAATGCAGCCTGGCGCGAAATTACGACCATGCGGAAAATTGAACTGGCCAGTTGGGAAAAAACACTGCGCGTCTGCCTGACAGCACCCGCCTTTCTCTCCCGCTGGTGCGCCGAACATATGGAAAAGCAAAAGCAGGGAGTCATTATCAACGTCTCCAGTATTCAGTCACAAATGGCCGCCGGCATCAGTCCCGGTTATGTCGCTGCGAAAGGCGGCCTGGACTCACTCACCTATGAACTCGCCACCCTATACGGACCCTCCGGCATTCGAGTCCTCTGCGTCAATCCCGGCGCCATCGATACGGCCATGGGAAAATATGACACCACTCAAAAACAGGAATCAGGTACAGACCCAGTGCGACACAGCTCGGAAGACATGATCCCTCTCCGGCGCTGGGCACAACCTCAGGAAATCGCGCGTGTTATCGTCATGCTGGCCAGTGATGACGCCAGCTACCTCACCGGCACCTCGATCACCGTCGATGGTGGCTGGAAACAGCAATGCAGCCCCTACTCGATCAAGCACCAGCAACTCCCCTCAGAGTTTCCCGCAGACTAAATGACTCTGACTCATGCGTGTTTCAAACCATTGATCGCCAGTCGAACCGCTCCCAGACTCGCATCATCCACACATTCAATCGTCGCGGGCTCCAGGCTCTGCGCGCGTAAGCGCTCCATGAAAGAAACGCGAAAATCCCGCTGATGCAGCAGGATGCCCCCCGTCAACGCCAGTGCATAATCCCCGCGGGAAAAATGTAACCGGGTTACCACGGCGTTTACGAGTTCCGTCAACTCCTGGATCGCCTGTCGCAGAACTTCACATGCGACAACATCCCCCTGTTCCGCTGCTGTAAACACCAATCGTGATAAACCCGCAATATCGCTTCGCTCTCTGTCAGTATGATAGAGGTACCCAATCAATTCCCGTGGATCGTTTAAATCGAGAGCATCCTGAAACGCAGCCTGCAGACCTGTCTCAGGTCCACGCCCATCGACGGCGCGGGCAATCCTCTGCATCGCAGCCAGCGCGATCTGATATCCGCTCCCTTCATCACCCAGCAGGTAACCCCAGCCTCCTGCACGCGCGTTTTCTCCTGCTGCGTTTTTGCCAAACGCCAGTGAACCCGTCCCGGCAATCAGCGCTACTCCCGCCCCTTCCGGCGTCCCGGCTGCCAGTACGGTTTCCGCATCCGTCACAACACGCGCCTGTTCTGCGATGTGGCTCTCCTCTGCCCAGCGCAACCAGGCCTGCTGTTCGGCAGTGCGTCCCGCGCCTGACATTCCCAGGCAGATTGCTGCGACTTGATGTGCTTCGGTTCCCGCCGACTCAAATGCACTTTGAATTGCCCGTTGAACCTGTTCCGTCGCAGCCTCCCAGCCACAGGAATTAAAATTCGAAGCACCCGCCATTCCTCGACCGACAATATGAAACTCAAACGATTCCGCAACCACCGCCAGCGCAGCCCGGGTGGCGGAGCCGCCCCCATCGATTCCCAATACCAGCTGTTTTGAATGCAGATTCATATTACGGTCGCTCTTCCAGAACCCGTCGCAGGTGCCCTTCTGCCTGAGTCAGCAGTACATCAGCCGCTTCAGGAGAAACGTTCCGTTTGACATGTACAATGGCAGTTTTCAATTTCCCGTCACATTGATGAAGTACCGTCGCAGCTTCTTCACGGGCAAGATCGGTAAACGCCATCAGAATCCGAATCGAACGGTCCACCAGTTTCTGATTTGTGGCCCGCAAATCTACCATCAGATTGCCATACGTTTTTCCCACACGAACCATTGCCCCGGTCGTCAGCATGTTCAATACCATTTTCGTAGCGGTCCCCGCTTTCAGACGCGTTGAACCGGTCACGACTTCCGGCCCCACCACCGGACAGATCGTCAATGCCGCCACTTCGGATAACTGATTCTCCTGATTGCACGTCAACGCAATCGTCTGCGCCCCCTGATCGCGCGCGTACTTCAAGCCCGCAATCACGTAAGGCGTCCGCCCACTGGTCGCGATTCCAACCAATACGTCATCTTTCCCGAAATCCAGCTGCTGCAAATCGGAGACGGCTGATTCGGTATGATCCTCTGCCCCTTCAATCGCATTAGTGAGCGCTGCTTCTCCCCCCGCAATCAACCCAACCACCAGTTCAGGCGGACTGTTAAACGTGGGTGGACATTCGCTGGCATCCAGTACACCCAGTCGCCCCGAGGTTCCCGCTCCCATATAGATCAACCGGCCTCCCTGCAGAAATGCTTCCGAAACCAGATCAATGGCAGTCGCAATCGTCGCCGCTTCTTTTTCCACTGCCCCTGCGATCTTCGCATCTTCTGCATTCATCAACTGGACAATTTCCAGACTGTTCATTGAATCAATCTGGTCTGATGCAGGATTACGCTGCTCGGTCGTCAAATGCTCTAACATGTTTTTTGTCGGAATCTGCCTGGAGGGAACGGAAATAATCCAGATGCGTTCAATACATTGAAATCATCTCGGACTGTCAAAAACAAAATCGGCCAGTTACTATGATAACCGGGTTCTCGAATCCTGAAAGGATAGAACCCCTGTTTCTGAATCAGTATCACTCGCTTCTGATCAGGTTCGTATCTGTCTCACATTTCACCAGTCTCCCACAACCCGATTGACTTTCCATGAATGCAGGTCTCGTCGCAGTGAATATCGCCATCGGAACAACAGATATGATCATCCTGGTCCTGTATCTGCTGGGCGTAGTCCTGTTCGGTTCCTGGATCGGTGGTCGGCAGAAAGACCTGTCCGATTACCTGCTCGGCGGGAAAACACTCCCCTGGTGGGCCATCCTGGGCTCGATCGTCGCCACCGAAACCAGTACCGTCACCTTCCTCAGTGTGCCGGGCATTGCGTTTGCACCGGGTGGCAACCTGCAGTTTCTGCAACTCCCCCTCGGTTATATTGTGGGCCGCTTCCTCGTCATCATGTTTCTACTCCCCCTCTACTTTCGAGGTGAAATCTACTCGGCTTACGAAGTCTTCAAAAAACGATTTGGAGGCACAACGGAACGGGTCTCCTCTCTGACCTTTATCATCATGCGAACGCTCGCCGACGGACTCCGGCTCTATTTGACTGCACTCGTTCTCGAAAAAGTGGTGGGCATCCCACTCCCCCTCTGTGTGGTCGTCATCGGGATCGGCACTATTATCTACACCTGCCTGGGCGGCATGAAGTCGGTTGTCTGGAACGACTGCCTGCAGTTCGTCATTTATATCGCCGGCGCGGTGTTTGCTTTTGCTGTGATCATCAATGAGCTGCCCGAAGGCTGGAGCAGTTATCAGCAGTTCGCAGCTGCTAACCACAAATTCACCATGTTCGACTTCGACTGGAACTTCGCGAAGAGCTACACCTTCTGGGCCGGGCTGGTGGGCGGTATGTTCCTCTCCATGGCAACGCACGGAGCCGACCAGCTTATGATTCAACGTTACCTCGGTGCAAAAAACCAGAAAGACGCCGCCAGGGCACTGGGCTTCAGCGGCTTTCTCGTCTTTGCACAATTCGCACTGTTTCTGCTGCTGGGCGTTGCACTCGCCGCGTTCTACGCGACGTTTCCCCCCGTGACTCCTTTCGAGAAACCGGACGAAGTCTTCGCTTCTTTTATTATCGACCATTTGCCCGTAGGAGTGAAAGGGCTGACCCTGGCCGCTGTCTTCGCTGCTGCCATGTCGACGCTCTCCAGTTCACTCAGTTCCACCACCAGCGCCCTTGTCAATGATTTTTATCTGCCGCTCACTTCAACCCACAAACAGCAGTCCGAACTGGTCAGACTCAGCCGCGTTTTCACTGCCCTGTTTGGCTGTGCACAAATCGCGGTCGGCATTGCCAGCCAGTCCATTTCCAGCAGTGTGGTCGGCAATGTCCTCGCGATTGCCGGTATTTCCACCGGGCTGATTCTGGGCATCTTCTTCCTGGCAACCTTCAGCAAACAGGCCTCACAGGCATCCGCCCTGCTGGGCTTCGTCATTGGACTCACGGTCGTACTCTACGTGGCCTTTGCCATGAAACAGGAAATTGCCTGGCCATGGTACACTTTAATCGGCGCGACAACCGTTTTTACCGTCGGTATCCTTGGCAGCTATTTTCTGCCGCAGTCACAGACTCTGATCGAAGAGTGACTTCACACGTTACTGCCCGCGCCACAGAATCTGATCTGAAATCTCCAGCCGCTCCTGTGCTATTGCAATCTCACTTTTGAAGCGACGCGCATCGACGGGATAACCTTTCGTTGGTTTCAGATCAGTAACATGCTGACACCAGTATTGATTGAACTGTTCCATCATCACTTCCCGCGTGTACTTACAGACCATCGAAGACACGGCTACCGGAAAATGTTCCTCCGCTCTTGTCTGAAAACGGACTTCCGTATTGCCAATCTTATACACACTCTTCTGGGTTGATTCTTCGACGCGAAAGATCATCTCTCCATCCAGAATTTCATCCAGGAATTCATCATACCGATTCCGCCCGCCATGCTTATCGCCAATAATCAGCGTCGGCTCTGAACACTCCCGGTCCCAGACCCGCGTCAGCAGATTCATACACAGTCGCGTCAGCATCACCCCTTTACTGCCATATTCCCGACACAAAGAATTGAACCGTTCGGGTAATACAATTTCCGAGCAGATCCCCCGCAGCTCAATACCCGCTGAATCCAGCGCCTGCTGCAGACTCTGCCGAGACTCTTCAACCGCCTCCGCATCGACGACTGAGGGTAGTTCAAAGCGACGTTCCCCACTCCACGGCTCCCGTTGTACTTCATCCAGATGCGCGGGAGTCGCGATCAGTAACCGCCATAATTCTCCCAGTGAAGCCAGACGTTCTGACTGACTCTGCAGTTGCAGAAACGGTAGTGTCGAACGCTCCAGCGGTCCCAACCCTGCTGTTGCGGAGTGGACCTGCTTGGAGTCGGCTACATGCAGATGTCTGGAATTCTTGCGAGGCTTCTTTTGCGAAACGACCGACTCCAGTGCCGACCAGAAATCAAACTGACGCGGATCATCGGGAACTTTCCATAAGCTGGCAGTAATGACCAGTGGACCCAGGTTGGGGCCGTAGCCAGCTTCGTCCATGCCGATAATCAAACCCATATCTCAACCACAGTCTGCTCAAGGAAAGTCTTACAGAGCTCACGTCTCCACTGAAAAACATCTTCGAGCCATGATAGGCCATTCATCTCGGCAACGAAATGTTGATCAGCCGGCAAATACGAAATCGTCTTCGATTGCCGAACGCCAGTCGTCTATTCAAAACGAATCAAACCAAACGTATCGGGTCGTGGTTCGACCGTCAGTGGATGATTCCAGCCCTGCAGACCCATCGCAGGCAGAATCCGTACCACCGAAAGTCCCCACGTGCTGCGTTTCAAACGCGTCGAAGGCGCCAGCTCGGACAGGGGAATCGCAATCTCTGTCCGCCAGCTCTGACTGTCCTTTTCTCGAGCCACATACCAGCGTGGATTCCAGCTCCGATCAATCCAGCAGCGATCACTGGTCCAACCCCGATGATCGATTTCCATCTGATAAAATGTGGTGTAATCCCGGTCAATGTCAAATGCCAGCGACAGTCGATCCTGTAGTTTCAGATCCGCATCATACGTCCGACCGGTATCCGGAGCCGCCGGATAATCCAGACCTGCCTCGATCGGAATACTGGCCGCGATGTAAAGATTTTCATTGTCATAAGACAACAACACAAACGCCCGGTCCAACGGATCGACGCCGGCATCCGCCTGATTCTCCATCCCGGCGGCTGGCTTTTCTGAGAGCGTCAGCTCATTCGCATCCTGCCAGCATTCATCTGACAACAGCCCATCCAGCACCGGTCGTGTTTTCGTAAAACGACACAGATACACGGGCCGTGGAGGCGTATCCGCCGGATGCAGTAACCAGTTCTCCGCTTTGGCAATGTTTCTCCACGATTCATTCGCTTCCGGCTTGTGGAAGTTATGGAAGATGTCATCCGCTTTACCATGTGAACCGATCAGCCGATACAACGAGGCCAGTGGAATCTGTACTTCGGGTGTTTCAAAAAACGCCGGTGCATACTTCTGGAACCAGCGAACCGCGGACAACGCCTGCTTCTTCCAGTTCTCCGCAGTCTGCGTACTCCAGTTCTCGGGAGCCCCGGTATTGATCTGGCCCACCTGTCTCACCGTCTCCAGTGATGGCGAAGGCAACTGCTCAGAAAACTGAAATGCGTTCCGTACCGGACTTCCTGCCTGCGCGGGATTACTCGTCGATCGCGTCCGCTCCACAGGCACACCTCGATTGCGTTGCCACGCGATTTCTTCACTCGACCAGAGTTGAAACAGCCACAGCATCCCCCGCACCGCTTCCGGCTCGCGCGGGAACTGTTCCACCAGTTCCTGGTAGGTAGCTTCTGCTTTCTCCAGGTCATAGCTGGCCACATACTGCTGCGCCAGTTGCTCCAGTTGCAACGCCGCCTGTCGACGCGAGAGCCCCTGCGTAATCGTTTTCAAATGCGACATCAGCTGCGCGGAAAACAGCGGGTCATCAATCAGCTTCGCTGCCATCGCTCTGATATTCCTCTGACGCTCCGCCAGCTTTTGATTGCGTTCTTCGTCGTCAGCGTTGATCTCATTCAGCATCCGGCGGGCATCCGAACCTGGCGCCAGACCGATGCCGGCAAACAGGCTACCCCCGGTCACCGCCGCCTGCTCTCCCTGATCAACGTCAACCAGACGATACACGCTGCGGGCGGCTTCAGAACTCAGCTCTTTTCCGAGAATCTGTTTCCCGGTAGCCGACACTGTCGAAGCCGTCGTTCCCAGTCGAGGCAGATATTCGTCCGCGTCCACAGACACATTCCCCGAACTTCCGTCCGGCAGCCGCAAATATACTTTCTTGACCTTCCACGGCCCCAGCCCCGCCTGTTCGCGATGCTCTATATAACGCGTGGGATCAGCCGCATACCGCACGGCCTGCAGCATCGCATCTTTCATCAACGTCGAAGCCGCATCCTTTCCGACTGGCTGATCCAGAATCAGAACTTCCGGACGCCACGTCCGCAGTTGTGCCACAAAGCGACTCAACGTGACCGACGCCAGCCGCCCTTCTGTATGACGATTCCATTCCTCAATCAGACGATCTGCGTTCTGTTCCAGTTCCGGAATCTGAACCGGAAAGCGCCAGTCCATGCTTCCCACACCGCCCCCCACACTGGTAACGGCTTCATTCAGACGTAAATCCAGATCGGCATGCTTCTGTCCTTCCGAACCCAGATCGCGACGAATCGGCAACACCACCAGACTGCGATACCCCTGGTCACCAGCGTACTTACTCAACAGATCAAACGAAACCTGCTGCGGCTGAGCATGCACACACATGAAAGCGACACGACGCGGAGCCGCATGATTCGATCGCCACGTCTGACCACCATCATCGGTCGCAAGTATCGTTCCCAGTGCACCGACGGCGTACCCATTCTGATCATCAACAAAATCAATCGACGCCAGTGGTGCACTCTGGCCGGTCCACTGCTGTCGCCATGATCGCCCGCGATCATCCGAATGCCAGATCACCGAACCCGGATCACCGGCAACCCAGATCCGCTCGCCGCGCACTGCGACCGTTTTGAAATCCGTAAAATCTTTCAGTTGATCGGGCAGCGCCGTTTCCGGCATTTCCCATACGATCCCCCGGTTCTCTGTTTTTCTCAACAGCGCCCCGTCGCCCACCATCCAGCCAGCTCCGGTCATGGGCACCTGGACATCCTGCAGACCGCGTAATCCCTGTGGTGGAAATCGGGGAGGCAGAACGGTTCCGCCACCAACGAGTGTCATTCGTCCCTGGGAACCGGCAACAAGCCCTGTATTAACATCAAAAAACGCGGCACTGCGAAAGCCGGCAGATTCGTATCCGGTCACATCCTGCCAGGTCTGTCCGCCATCTGTGGTTTTAAAAACACCAGTCGCATGTTGCACCGAACTGTCGCCGATCACCACGCCTTCATCCATCCCGAAAAAACGCACGTGATGCAGTCGAGGCAGGCGTTGCTGTACCAGTTCCTGCCACGTCTGGCCTCCATCTTTTGTGAACAGTAACACGCCCTGATTCAGATGCCCGTGCGCCGCAGTGCCTCCACCCGCGATCCAGCCAATCTGATTCGTCAGAAAACAGATGCTCTTCAATGGACAATCCACGGGACTGGCCACGAACTGCCAGGTGCGGCCCCCATCCTCGGTTTTGCGAATCACCCCCCGATCCCCCACGGCCCAGCCGGTATTTTTCCCCAGAAACTGGACGGCATGCAGATTGGCATCGTCCAGCAGAGGCGAACCTGCAGACGGGCTGCGTGTGTCAGCAGACAGAGAGGGCTGATTCAGAAATAAACCGGACAGGAAGAGCATTCCCCACAGCAGTCTGCGCACCGGGAGTTTTTCATTCTTTCGGGTTTGAAACAGCATCGGACATCCTTGTTCGAATAAAAACACGTCACAGAGCAGCGGGCCGAAGCTCCAGACCGGGGCAGTTCCACTGCCGGGCCTCCGTTGCTCTTGAAATCAGGGCTGTACAGTTTACAAAAAATGCAGATTTTAAGGGAGGGGAAGTTTAAACGCATTGCAGGAGCATTTTCCTGAAATCCCGGTCATTTCATCCCCAGATTGCCATCCACTTCCCTTGATGGCCCTCCCCGGATTGTTATACTGGGAAATCCTCTTCATTGAGACCATTTTCAGTCATCCGTACAGGTAATCTGATTACAGTCACAAATGAGCCCAAGTGGCGGAATTGGCAGACGCGCTAGCTTGAGGGGCTAGTGGGGGTAATCCCCGTGGAGGTTCGAGTCCTCTCTTGGGCACTTAATATCAAAGGACTTAGAGCAATTCAGCTCTGAGTCCTTTTTTTGTACCGACTGACTCAGCCCGGTCCAGTCACCTGAAATTCCTCTCTTCAAGGAGACTCTCCCAATTCCGATAAAGTTTCTTGGGCTAATTCATGTCCCTGACTGGCAGCTTTGCGAAACCACGCCACCGCTTGGTTGTAGTCCTGCTTAACGCCTTTTCCATTAGCATACATGATTCCCAGATTATATTGTGCATCGGTTTCTCCCTGTTCAGCAGATTTGCGAAACCACTCCAGCGATTGCTTTAAGTCTTGCTTAACACCCTCTCCTTTATAATACATGAACCCTAGATTGTATTGTGCATCGGCATTCTGCTGTTCTGCAGCTTTTCGAAACCACTCCAGCGCTTGCCTGTAATCCTGCTTTACACCTTCTCCGTCACGATACATTGCTCCTATATTAAATTGTGCAGCATCAAATCCTTGCTCAGCGGATTTCCGAAACCACTCTATCGCCTGGTTGTGGTCCTGCTTAACACCTTCCCCATTAAGATACATAGTTCCTATATGATATTGTCCGACGCGATTCCCTTGCTTTGCAGCTTTTTGGTACCACTCCATGGCTTTGAATGGATCTTGCTCAACCCCCACACCATTGGCATACAAAACCCCTAAATTGCTTTGTTCCATGGCATCCCCAGATTCAGCAGCTTTAAGACACCGTTCAAATTCCTGTCGCATCTCTTGTTTTAACTTCTCGGATTGAACCGAATTGGCTTCTGATTCAGTTTGTGGATGGACGCTTTGATCGTCCTGACATCCGCTCAGCAAAATCAAACCACAGACAATTAACGAGAGTACCCCGCGTGCATAATTCATCTCAGTCCCCTCTCTCATCTTTTTCATCGCCTGGCTGTTTTTCCTGCTGAAAAAATTCGACTTGACTCCGCCGCGCCGCGAAACATGATAAGCGCTCTAATGAGTCGCGCGCGTGGTCCAGTATTTCTTCACTTGCAGAAACTGAATCAGTGTCGAAGTCAGCACTATCAAAGCCTCTCGTTTCCGTATGATTTCAGTAAATACCTGCTCAAACATGTCGTGCGGATCGACACACATCGCCCCGGCATCGTCCTGCGACACCCCGATGTCGCCTCTTTATCGACCCACATCAACCTGTATCGCCACCCGATTCTGTTCATCTCCCCTTGACGCCCCCGCGCCCCTGCAGAAAATCGGATCAATGGAATTGACATGCGAATGAACATCATCATGAGATTACATACTCGAAAAAGAAACATCAAAGATCCGCCTCGCTCTGCTCACTTAACCAACGGATGCCCTTCGTCGGCTCGCCCGACACTGCCCGAAAACCAGACATCCCACCCGACGCACATTTTAGGAAAAATGAACGCAACCCGAGAGATGAAAATTGAGCACTGGATCATTGAAATGGACCAGGTCTCTTTTCCCTGTTTTAATAACCAATCTGCACGTTGGGCAATGCCGCTTTTAAGGTCGAGATCTGCTCTTGAGTGATCCCTTTACACTCGTTAAATGAAATACTTTTGAGATTCGGAAGTTTTGCAAGCTCGGTCATTAGTTGATCCGGTATGAAAACGGAATCAAAAATGATTTCCTTGAGTTCACGATTGCTTCGCAGCAGTGAAAAGCTCTCAGGCTCCAGCTTACACTCTACAATTTGGAGCCGCCTAAGCTGATGTATTTGAGAAAGGCATGACAAAGCAAAATCATCAATGGCACATGTATCCACATAAAAAAGCTCTAGAGTTGGGAGGTGAGTCAACATTTCGCAATGTCTGCTTTCGAATTTGTCGCCGATAAAAGAGACAAGATTAGGTTTCGCTCCTGACTCCCAGTCACCGCCAAGTCGAACGATTTCTCGTCGAATCAGCTCTTCAGTAGCAGTCAATTTCCCATAAGGAGGCAGCGCATCAGCTGCGTAAGTACAACTGGCAATCGCGATGACAGCAACAAATGCAATCTGGTGTAACATCGATCTCTCCTTTGATAGCTTGTCCGGTTCGATTGCCTTGTCCCATGTTTTTCATCGGTCCGGAACCTTGATCTGCTGAAACTGATTGATAATACCGTCCAGACTCTTATAGTCGATCATGTAGGCATCATAGTCAGCGACCTCCAGGTGAGCCAGATCTTTTCACCTGGTTTGAGCTCCTGGCCACATCGTTTACTACGCTCTCGCTATATGAATTACGTGAAATTGCTTGTGCGCAGGCTTCTTTACAGGGTAGCATGATATCAACGGTTCTATCTTCTGAGGCGCTCTTCAGGAAAGTGATATCATGCGCAGGCGATACGGGATTTTGTTATTCGCGTTGACGGCAATGCTCTTTATTGTCGTTGTCGATCTGACGGAAGCGAAGCAGCCTAACTTTGTCTTCATCATCGCCGACGATTGTACGTTTCGCGATATCGGCTGTTACGGCGGACAGGCACATACACCACACATCGATCGGCTGGCGACCGAAGGCATGCGATTCACGCGCTGCTTTCAGGCGGCTCCCATGTGCTCGCCCACGCGGCACAATATTTATACCGGCCAGTATCCGGTGAAAACCGGGGCCTACCCCAATCACACGCAGGCCAATCGCGGAACGAAAAGTATCGTGCACTACCTGAAGCCGCTCGGCTATCGGGTAGCCCTCACTGGTAAAAGCCATGTCGGTCCGAAAGCCGTCTTCCCGTTTGAGAAACCGGAAGGTGCGGGACTGGTGGCAGCAGCCGATCATTTTTTCCGGGAATGCCAGGGACGCGACGATCCGTTCTGCATTTTCTTCTGCTCCCGGGAACCACACACGCCCTGGGATCAGGGAGATCCAAGCCGCTACGATGCCAGCCAGTTGAAGCTGCCCCCGTACTTCGTCGACACCCCGGAAACACGCGAAGCCATGACCCGCTACCTGGCGGAAATTACCGTGTTTGATGACGAAGTCGGCGGCATCCTCAAGCAACTCGACCAACATGGGCTCCGCGATAACACACTGGTCATCGTCGTCAGCGAGCAGGGCAGCAGCATGCCGTTTGCCAAGTGGACCTGTTACGATTCCGGCCTGCAGTCTGCAATGATTGCCCGCTGGCCCGGTAAAATTCAGCCCGGCACTGTCAACCATGCCATGATCGAATACGTTGACCTGGTCCCCACGTATGTAGCAGCCGCGGGAGGCACACCCGCTCCGGTACTCGATGGGAAAAGTCTGCTGCCGGTCTTCGCGGGTAAACAGGAGCATAAAGACCATATGTTTGGCGAAATGACCACACGCGGCATCATCAACGGTTCCCCCACGTTCGGCATTCGTTCCGTGCGTTCGAAAGACTTCAAGTACATCTGGAACTTTACACCGGAAATCGAATTTCGTAACGTCGCCATGAAATCGCCCGAGTTCAAAAGCTGGGAAGCGAAAGCCGCCGCCGGCGATGCCGACGCAGCCGATAAAGTCCGCCGCTTTAGAAAACGCCCCGCGATTGAACTCTACGACATCCACAAAGATCCGTTCGAGTGGCATAACCTGGCTGGCAAACCGGAGTACGCGGCGGTGCAGGCCGAACTGAAAGCAGAACTGGACGCCTGGATGAAACACTGCGGCGACAAAGGTCAGCAGACCGAACTCGAAGCCGATCAGCACACAAAAGGTGGCGGAAAGAAAAAGAAACGGAAGCAGAAATGAAACAACTCGTTCTCAGTTTATTATTGCTATTCTCTGCAGGCTTGCTTGAGAGCAGCGAAGTGATTGCGCAGCAAGCCCGTAAGCCGAACATCATTCTGATCATGGCCGATGATGTCAGCTGGGAATGTTTCGGAAGCTACGGTGCTGATGATTACCAGACGCCGCACATCGATGCGCTCGCGAATCAGGGAATCCGTTTCACCAACTGTTATTCCACGCCCCTCTGCACGCCATCCCGCGTGAAGCTGATGACGGGCAAATACAATTTT
The DNA here is from genome assembly GCF_008298035.1 of Gimesia maris. Taxonomy (NCBI): domain Bacteria; kingdom Pseudomonadati; phylum Planctomycetota; class Planctomycetia; order Planctomycetales; family Planctomycetaceae; genus Gimesia; species Gimesia maris. The sequence goes on along the minus strand of NZ_CP042910.1, from coordinate 470,469 downwards.
CGTAACTATACGCACTTTGGTTATCTGAATCCTAAGGAAAAAACGTTCGGCCAGATGCTGCAGTCCGCGGGTTACAAAACCGCCATCGCCGGTAAGTGGCAGTTGAATGGACTGTATCATGGTGCGGAAGGGCACGCCGACAATACGCGACCGTTCAAAGCGGGCTTTGATGAATACTGTCTCTGGCAGGTGACGACGAGGACCAAAATCAAAGAGGGGGGCGGCGAGCGTTTCTGGAGTCCGCCACTGGAACAGAACGGCAAGTTCCTCACAATTGCAGACAATGCAGACCAATACGGTCCGGACATCATGTCGGATTTTCTGTGTGACTTCATCAAAAAGAATCAAGATGTGCCGTTTTTTGTCTATTATCCGACGACGCTGGTTCATAATCCCTTTGTGCCTACACCCGATACCATCGGAGACGCACCCCGCACGCAGGCCGCCAACAAACAGCCGAAAGGCAAAGCCGCCCGCAAAGCCAACTTTGTGGCGATGGTCAACTACCTGGACAAACTCGTCGGCAAGATTGTCCAACAGGTGGAGGACGTTGGCCAGTTGGACAACACGCTCATTCTGTTTACCGCCGACAATGGTACGAACGTGCAAATCACCTCACAATGGAACGGCCGAACCATTCAGGGCGGTAAAGGTTCCACCACCGACATGGGCACCCATGTGCCACTCGTCGCGTACTGGAAAGGACACACCCCACAGGGAGAAGTACTGAATGACCTGATCGACTTCACCGATTTATACCCCACGTTCGCCGCAATGGCGGATGTTAAGCTCGGGAAAGACGACCCCATCGACGGCCGCAGTTTTCTGCCACAGTTAAATGGGAAAGCAGGACAGCCCCGCGACTGGGTACTGAATCACTACCAGCCCTACTGGGGCCGATTCACCGGGGATCAGTATGTGCGGAACGCCGACTTCAAACTCTACCGCGACGGCCGGTTCTTCAACGTCCCCCAGGATCTCACTGAAAGTCACAATCTCGCAGCAGGTCAGGCAGGCAAACAGGCAGAACAGTCCCGCCAGTTGCTGCAGCAGACGCTCAAAAATATTCCCCCCGCGCCGCTCGTGAAGGGGGGTAAGAACAGCACCACTCGCCCCATCTATCCAGACTGGCGAAATATTTTAAAGCCCAATGATTAGTTATCGGCACGCAGATCCCAACAGAAAGCAGACCCTGTGAACTTCAAGCCGCTCAACATGCCCATCGTTCTCCTGATCCTGATATTGATTATGTCAGCCCGGACCTCCACAGCGGAGACAGCTGCGAACATAAAGCAACGGCCGAACATTGTCTGGATTCTGGTCGACGATATGTCTTGCCACTTCGGTTACCAGGGGGAGCCCCTGGTCGAGACGCCTCACGTCGACCAACTCGCCCGGGAAGGCGCTGTATTTCGCAATGCCTACGCGACGGCGCCGGTCTGCTCCACATTTCGTTCCGCCCTGATTACAGGCATGTATCAGACCACCATCGGGGCGCACCATCATCGCAGTTCCCGCGGCACATTGAAAATCAACTTACCCGCAGACATGCAGACTGTTCCGGAACTGTTTCGCAAAGCCGGTTATTATACGACGAACGCCAATCCCGAAGGCACCCGGCCCGGCAAAGAGGATTACAACTTCGCTTATCAAAGAGCCAGTCTCTATGACGGCGTTGATTGGAAAAAACGTGCCAAAGGCCAGCCCTTCTTCGCGCAATATCAACTGCAGGGGGGAAAACTGCGCAACGTCGGTCGCTGGTACGACGAAGTGAAAACCGGCTTGGACACTCTGATCACAGCAGCAGAAGTCACACTGCCCCCTTATTACCCGGATCACCCCGTGATTCGTGAAGACTGGGCCGCCTACCTGAACTCGGTCTCTTACACCGACAAGCAGGTCGGTCGCATTCTGGCTCAATTAAAATCCGAAAACGTACTCGACAATACAATCATCTTTTTTCTGACTGATCACGGCATCAGTCATGCACGCGGCAAACAGTTTCTCTACGAAGAAGGACTGAAGATACCGTTCGTTGTCTGGGGACCACAATTCGTGGGAACAAAATCGTTACGCGATGAACTGATCGCGCACATTGACCTGGCGGCGACCAGCCTGGCACTCGCGGGCATTGACATTCCCGCAACCATGCAGGGGCGCCCCCTGTTTGGTCCGGATGCCAGGCCGCGTACATACGTGGTATCGGCTCGCGACCGCTGTGACGAAACCGTCGATCACATACGCAGCGTTCGCAAAGGGAATTTCAAGTACATCCGCAATTACCTGCCCGCGCGGCCCTATCTGCAGCCCTGTCGATATAAAGACGGAAAACCATTCATGCCGGTGCTACGCGAACTTTACGCTGCCGGTAAACTCAACGCGGCCCAGTCACTGCATCTCGCCGAAACGCGACCCGAAGAAGAACTCTACGATCTCACCAACGATCCCTGGGAGATCCACAACCTGGCCGATGACGCCGCGTATCAAGAACAACTCACCAAATTCCGCTGCCTGCTCGCAAACTGGGAACTCGACACAGACGACCGCGGTCTCTTCCCCGAATCGGAAGCCATGTACGACAGTGATATGAAACCGTATCTGAACAAGAGCCGCAAGCGGGAACCCGAACAGGCCGCGATCCTGGAAGCGAATATTCAATTGATGAAACGCTGGCGTGCTGAGAGGAAATAAGAAACGATGATTCACTTTCTCACAGGAGTAAACCATGCTTGACCGCCGACTGCATCGACGCGACTTCCTGGCTCAGACCCTGCTGTCGGGAACCCTTGCACTGGGAGCTAATCCGTTAAGCGCCAGCGAAAACAAACTGCCTGTGTTGGGACAGAACCAGTTTCAATATCGTCCCGTCGTCGGCTGGGGTGTCCTCGATGACAAAACGCCAGTCAAGAACTGTAGCGCCATGGTCGTTGATGCACAGGGCAGGATTTATCTACTCACCGATCATTTGGCGAATAATGTCATCGTTTATGACAAGGACGGAAAACTGCTGAAGAAATGGGGCACACAGTTTCCCGGCGCGCATGGCCTGGAGATCGTCAAAGAGAACGATCGGGAAGTGCTGTTCATCACCGACCTCAACCTGCATCGTGTCTTCAAGACCACGCTGGACGGCGAGATTCTGATGGAGGTCACCTATCCCAAATCGACCGGAAAGTATGCCAGCGAAAAAGAGTTTCGCCCCGCCTGGACGCTGCATCTGCCTGACGGCGATTTCTTTGTACTCGACGGGTACGGCAAAGATTACATCATGCGTTACGACCGTGCGGGAAAACTGCTGAATTATTTCGGCGGGCCGGAAGGGGGCATCGCGCACTGGGGACCGCACGGAGGCACTATCGATACTCGCGGTCCCGGCGAACCGGAACTGGTCATCGCGATGAGCGATCAGCAGACGATCAAACGTCTTTCACTGTACGGAAAGCTGATTGAAGAAATCGCCCTGCCCGGTTCAAATCCCCGCATGATCCAGATTGTCGGCGAACACATGTTCGTGCCCCACCTGGCGGACAACTGGCCGAAAGACCGTGACAGTCGCGGTTATATTTCGGTATTGGATCGCGATTACAAAATTATCTCCAACATCGGCGGCACCCCGCCCCGCTATATTGACGGGAAGCTACAGCTCATGCAGCAGCAGGGCAGCTTCTTTCAGCATCCGCACGACCTGGTCGTCGCAGCCGACGGCGCGATTTATGTCCCCCAGTTCGCGTCTGGCAATACCTACCCGGTCAAACTGGTACCCGAGACTTCCACATAATTTTTGTGACACTATGATAAACAGACGCGATGCTTACCCCACAGAAAGCTCAATTGAAAGTAAATCATGAAATACTTCCATGTAATCTGCATCACCTTACTGGCCTGTTTTGTTCTGCAGGGAAGCCCGGCAAACGGAGCAGACAAGAGCCCGGGACACCCACTGCTGATCGGTTACGGGGAAGGTGTGATGCAGTTGGACGAACAGAATCACATCGTCTGGCATTACCAGCAGTCGGACATCGAAACGGTCTATGATGCCTGGAAGCTGCCGAGCGGAAACGTGCTGTTTTGTCATCGCTACGGTGTGCGGGAAGTGAACCCGGACAAAGAGACCGTGTGGGACTACAAAATCCCGCGGGAACCGGGCAAGCAGGAAATCAATTCCTGTCAGCCTCTACCTGACGGCAAGGTGCTGATTCTGGATTGTGGCAATCAGAAATTGCTGGAAGTGGACCGCGATCAGAAAGTGACACACAGCATTGATCTGCCCGATGGCGGCAAGAACGTTCACAACCGCTATATGCAGGCCCGCAAGACGCCGCAGGACACGTATTTGATTTCGTATCGCGACAACAAAGTGATTCTCGAACTCAACGCGGACGGCAAAGAGGTCTGGCGGTTTAAGCTGAACGACAACGATCGCGCCTTCACCGCGATTCGCCTGGCGAACGGTCGCACGCTGATCCCCTGTATTACCTCGTACCGCATCATCGAAGTCGACCCGGCAGGCAAAATCACCTGGGAGCTGGACAAGCAGGACGACCTGTGTTTCGAGCTGTTGTATCCCGTCGGCGTGCAGGTCCGCAAAAACGGGAACCTGGTGGTGATCAACTCCGACTATCATCATCGCAAAGGGATGAACAACGACGTGCAGGCGTATGAAATCACCCGCGACAAACGTGTGCTCTGGACACTGAAGAAATCTGATCTGGAAGAAGACGGCAAAGTCCCCGTCGTCGAACGCGGCACTAAAATGCCCTCGCATCATCTGCTCAGCATTCAGGTGCCAGGTGAACCGGCGGGGCTGAAGTAGATGTTAAAAACAGGGACAACGAACGAATTGGTCAAGTCCCTTTGCTCTTCTGTCATAAATATGTTTCTACCGAGTCAAGTTCAGCCTGGTTCGTATCATTATCATAAACGACATTCTGAGCCAGCGGGAACTGATGCGAACGGCTTTCCAGAAAATGCATGAAGTAACCAGCGGTATTCGGGAAGACGATCAGGTCACCGATGCCCACGCCATGCGGAAACTGTAACTTGCGCAGGCACAACAACTCCGACTCGGTACAGTAAGCGCCGACGAGATAACCAGAAATACCTGCCGGCGTACGCGGGAGCAGGGATTCTTCTGTGGCCGGGATCAATAAGGGGTCGACGAGAAAATCATCGCTGCTCGTGCGACACTGCGTGCGATTCATCGACAGTCCGATCAGCCAGTCGCCGGTCGGCTGCTGTTTCCGAAACTCGACGCGCGCCGCCGTGAAGCCACAGCCATCTAAGAGACTGCGGCCCGGTTCACATCGCAGTTGAATCTGCCGCTTTCGCAGCGAATCCGCAATCGTGCCTGCTTCGCATTCTGATGTGAGTATACCTTCCAACCAGTTCGCTTGAACCGGACTTTGATAATAGGGATAACAGTTCGGCTTACCGATCAGCGTGCCTTCCACGAGTGTCAGTCCCAGGCCGTGATTTCGATACGTAAGCGGACGGTGTTCTCCCAGTAGCGCCCGCCGATGCGTCTGCCAGAAGGTATCCCATTCTGTTTCCGATTCCAGATAACTCATTGGAAATCCGCCGCCGATATCCAGGAACCGGACAGGGAAATCCCGGGACCGTAACTCATCGATCAGTGGCAGCAGCTGTTGAATGGCTGACACACGCTGAGCCTGGCAGTAACCATCCAGATGAAAATGCACACCGATCAGATTCAGATACTGTAAACAATGCGGGGAAGCATTCTGCAGATCCTCAATGAGTGGTCGTATTTCATCCAGATCAAACCCGAAACGGGACAGCAGCCTGGCTCCCTGATGTTGAAATCCACTGAGACGTACCGCGATATCCGCCCGTTGTTTGAGTTGCTCTGCCAGAATGACGATCTGCATCAGTTCATCGAGATGATCGACGGCAATCGTGACGCCGGATTTGATACACAACCGCAACAGCGCCTCCGATTTCACAGCAGCAGTGCAGATGATTTTTTCAGGCGGGACCTGATTATCGAGTACCTGCTGCAACTCCTGGATGCTGGCTGTATCAACGCCATATCCCTGGTTTTTTGCCGTCTCGACAAACGCCAGACACTTGTTTGCCTTGCGGGCGAAATAGACATCAAATTCAAGGCCCTGGGCTTCCGCTACGTCGTACAGAGCTTTCGCATTTCGCTCAAACGGTTGCGTATTGAGCACATTGAGAGGAGATCCCTGTTTCTGCGCCAGCTCAGGTAGAATAGTACTCTGGCAGAGCTCCGCGATCCAGGGCTCCAGTTTCGCCGTCAACGGCAGCATCCCCTGGCAGTAACTGCGCACACTCCTGCCAGTCTGCGCTGTTGAAAAAGATGCTGAAGTAGCTGGTTCTACCGTTTTCATCTCGCCTCCCTTTTCGCGATCTGCTCACAGACGCTGCGCGCCCATTGGTCCGGGCAGGAATGAAGTTCACGGCTGAGAGTGTCATTGCCCAGAACACAGCCTTCTGTGGAACGTCCGATGATGGCGAGTCCCTCTGTTGTCTGTTCCTCCAGCTGGATCGGACGGGCTGCGCCATCAACGGCGATTCCCCCCGCGCCCAGCATCCGCCTGATCCAGCCTGAAGAAAGCAGTTGTTCCAATAGTGAATTTTCCGCAAACTGATCACAGGCAGGTATGACTGCGTTAATCAGCCGATCCACTGTGATCTGTTTTGCTCTGGATTGCAGCAGCAGTCTATTCCGATCTGTAACGAGATCAGCGTGCAGATAATTGAAATTGACAATTCCCGCTTCGATCAGAGCGATCAGTCGTCCTGTATTTTCAGCGGGAGGACCAAAGGCCAGTCGCTCCATCTCCTGTGCATGTCTCTGAAAGTCGATCCAACTGGTCAAAGCCAGCCCGCCATAGCTGATTCTGCGCACCAGCGCCGAGTACAGCTGCCGAAATGTTTCCCCCAGTGCCCAGGCTTCGTCCGGCGTCTGCTGGCCAGTTGCAATTCGGTAAGACTGCTGCAGGCATTGAAATGTTTCAGCAGGAGAAAAAGTTCTGTTGCTCCAGTCCTGAAACCAGTGATTCAGTCCGACCATCGGCGTCTGAGTTCCAATCTGATGGCCGGGTACCAGCGTGAGCAGCGCTTCTTCTGCTGTTTTCAAAATGACAGGCCAGATTGAAGTCAGAAAGTCGAGTCCTGCTGCGGGCTGTTTGAGTTTCAACATACGGAGACGCCCCTGTTCCCAGATCTGCTCCAGTTTCGGGTTGCTTTGGAAATAGCGGTGATCCGGCTTGGCCAGCATCGGGTGTCCCGTCCGGGAAAAAGGTACGATGGACTGCACCTCATCCCCGGACGGCAGGTAGCTCCACTGCCGGTCTTCACAACGAAATTCTCCGCCGCGTCCTTCTGTTAATGTGAAGCAGGCGTCAAGAAATGTTAATGCGAAACCGCGTATTCCAACCGTTGATTGCGGGTGAATGCGCTCCGGTGACAGCATCTGCTCCACGGGGAACACCTTTTCAATCAACTGTTCCGAGGGTAAACATGAGGTCGATGCTGCCCGCCAGCCTTCATGCCCGGTCGTCAGCAGAACTTCGTCAAATACAGATTCGCGGTCTGATGCTGCGAGTAACCAGCGTCCCCCTGTTTCCTGAATGCCAGTCACTTTCTCCGAAACCAGGGTGACGGACACAAAGTCAGGGAACAGCTGCAGCGTTTTCTGAAATGCAGCCGAGAGATATTCGCCCACGATCGCCCGGGGTGCAAAGCCTCGTGGATCAGCATGTTGGGGATATTTATCTCCCAGCCATTCCACGAGTGTGGGAAATGACTGCGGATCACGTCTGCGTACGGTTTCCGGCCAGACATTGATGAACTCGGAAGCAAAATTCATGCGTAAATTGTGCGGCTGTCGCGGATGATAAACGAACCCTGCACCGGGAAAAGGAGCCGGCTCATAAATCGTGATGTGTACTTCAGACTGCTGACGGGATCGGGCTAGTTCGTAAGCCAGCCGTTCCAGACAGTACATCCCTTTCGGTCCACAGCCCACCACAGCGATCTTGAAGGGAGCGAATGCAGCAGGTCGGTTTTTTTTAAGTGAACGTTGACCCGTTTGTAGTGCCGTCATCATATCGTTGCATGTTCCTTCACATATTCACGCAAATGAGGAGTAAAACGAGAACCCCGCTGGCCAGCAACCCTGCCCGCCTGGCCGGGTTGCTCAATTCGTGCCTGGAGTTTTTCTATGGAACAGCCCAGTTCGCTCTCGACCCATTGATCCGAATAAATGGTATCGAGATAACGGGTGCCGGAATCGTGCAGAATGGCGGCACACACTTTGGTTCTCAATTCGGGAATCATCGCGCGAATCGCCTCCAGCACACCACCCGCCGATCCCCCTGTAAGAATCGCCTCATATTTGACCATGCGTCGGCAACCCACCACACAGTCCAGATCGTTGACACGTTTCACATCATCAAATTTCTGCCCTGCTGCTAAAACGGAAACGTGACCTGCTCCCAGGCCGGGGATCCGCCTGCGACCTGCCAGACCACCAAACAGCACACTCCCTTCCGCGTCAACGGCAATTACCTTTGTACGGCGCCCCCGTTTTTGCAGATAGTCCCGGCAGCCTCGCGCCGTACCCGTGCTGCTGGTCGCCACAAACAGGTAATCGATTTCACCATTCAGTGCTTCATCAATTTCCTGCACCGTTCCCTGCTCGTGAGAGAGCGGGTTTTTGATATTCGCATACTGGTTAGGCCAGAATGAATGAGGGATCTCGTTCAATAATTCCATCACCCTTGCCAGACGAGCTTTGAGGAAGGCACCTTGCAGAGGGCGCGTGACCCGTTCGATTCTCGCACCATATGCCTGCATGATGGCAACGTTCTGCTCCTGGGCAAACGGGTCCACGACACAGATCAGAGGCAGACCATAGTAGCAGCAGGCCTGTGCCAGTCCGATACCCATGTTACCGGAGGTCGATTCTATGATCGTGGTATTTCTGTCAATCGTTCCGGCGCGGAGCGCCTCTTCAATCATGGCGCGGGCGGGACGGTCTTTGGCACTCCCCCCCGGATTGAAAGCTTCCATTTTGGCGTAAAGCTGAATGTCGGCTGTTCCCAGATAGCGGCAGAGATGTATCAAAGGCGTGGAACCGATCGTATCCAGAACCCCCTCTCGTGGAACTTCGCCGTTGCTGGCTTTTTTATTTATATCAATCATCGTTTTCTCCGATATGACTGTTCATGAATACCCTTTAAGCAAGGGCACCCTGCACAAAAGCGAATTGCGTGCCAACCGGGGGTAAGGAGCATTTTCGCCGGATTCTGCGAAATAGAATCGGGAAACCATGAAAGAGGCTGAATGCTGAACAACCAGCCTGGTCGCCTGACTTTCAGCTTTTACCTGGAAGACATCTATGGTGTGCACGTATTGCCGACTGCCCTCTTTCGATCCTGAAATGCCTTGGGAAACATTTTATCTCACGACATACTTTCCTCGTGCCTCGGTCTCCACCGCTCATTCTGCTCCTCTCTAAATGGATACCTGTGGAAAACACCCCGAACACATTAACAAGCATTGATGTGTGGTTCTTTTTCGATATAATGAAGCTTTCCCACCCAGAGGCAATGATTGCCATAACCTCGCAACAATCCCACCACACTCACCGGGGAAAGGAGCAGGAATGTCTCAGCGAACGGCAGAATTTTGTGATGGCGTTTCACGTCGGTCCGTAATCAAAGCAGGCCTGACCGGTTTAATGGGCGTCTCCCTCCCCGATATTCTGCGTCTGCAGGCACAGGCCGCGGAAGCAGGACATGCAAAGCAGGATACGGCGATTATCTTTCTGGAACTGGCGGGGGGACCGGCGCAGCATGAAACCTACGACCCCAAACCCAATGCGCCCTCTGAATACCGCGGTCCGCTCAATCCAATCAAAACCGCTGTCCCGGGCGTGCAGTTCAGCGAGTTCATGAAAGAGCAGGCGCGGGTCTTTGATAAACTGGCGGTCATCCGTTCGATTCATCACGATTCCGGCAGTCATGGCACGAGCAGTCATCTGACACAAACCGGTTATTACCTGCGCGATCGTCAGAACAGAGAAAACGAAATGCCGAGCATCGGCTGTATTGCCTCCAAAGTGCGCGGCAGCAATGTTGAAGGGATTCCCGCGTTTGTCTCTTTGCCACGCGATATGCGTTACGGTCGTGCCGCCTGGCTGGGCAAGGGGTATAACCCGTTCATCACCACACGCGATGCCGATGCCAAAAACTTCGAGGTTCCCAACCTGACGTTGTTAAGCGGTCTGACTTCCAGACGTCTGCAGAACCGCAAATCGCTTTTGAAAAGCTTCGATGCCACTTGTGAAATCATCGACAGTAACGGCGTCGGCGATGCGATGGATCAGTTCACACGCGAAGCCTTTGAGATGGTCGCCGGCGATGCCGCTCGCAATGCCTTCGATATTTCACAGGAAGATGCTGCCACCCGCGACCGCTACGGCAGAAATCCATTCGGCCAGAACATCCTGCTGGCCCGCCGACTGGTGGAACACGGCGTGACCGTCGCATCGGTGCGGGTGACCGGCCCCAGTTGGGACGATCATCGTGACCTGGTCAAACGGATGCGGGAAAAAGGGGTGCCCTATGATCGTGCGTTTGCGGCCCTCGTGGAAGATCTGCACGCGCGCGGTCTCGATAAAAAAGTCATGGTGGTCGCAATGGGCGAATTCGGACGGACACCAAAATTCAACAAGACTGCCGGCCGCGATCACTGGGGACGCGTGATGAGCGTCGCTCTGGCGGGGGGCGGCATCAAAACCGGCCAGGTGATCGGTTCATCCGACGACCAGGGAGGCGCACCCGTCGATGCGCCTTACCGTCCTGAAAATGTGCTGGCGATGCTTTACCGCCACCTGGGCATTGATCCGTCTACCACATTTCTGGATCACAGCGGCCGCCCCCGGTATATCCTGGAACGCCGGGAACTGATCAGCGAGCTGATCTGAATTGGTGTGTCCGACATTTTGTCTGTAATCGCATGACAGAGAAAATTGGGACTATCTTTTACCCCACGCCGGGGGATAATGCCTTCTACACTCTCTGGGTCTTCATCTACGATCCCTGATTGAGTCGTCAACTGTCTGTTTCTGAATCCTGCCCGCGGAATCAGAAACGTGGGAATCCCTGATTGAAAATGTGCTTTATGTGGCTACATGCTTCCTGCTTACTTGACTTCAATATTCCCGTGGACACTCCCTTTCTGCTCATGCTGCGGCCCCGCAGTGGAGATCAGCAGTGGGTGGCTCGTGAACAGTATGTGCTGAACCCCAGTGTCTCTGCCATCGAATTCACCGATCCGTTCGGGAACCTCTGTCAGCGACTGGTGGCACCTGCCGGCTCTTTTCTGGTTCAGACATCGTTTGATATTCAAGTCGCCGACTCTTCTGATGCGGCTCCCGGCGCCTTCTTTGTTCCCGTCGAACAGTTGCCTGAAGAGACTCTCCCCTTCCTGCTGCCCAGTCGCTACTGCGAATCGGACCGCTTTACACAAATGGCTTCTTCGCTTGTGGAAGGTATCTCTCCCGGCTACGACCAGTGCAACAAAATTGTCGAATACATTCGCACGAATATCAAATACGCGCCCGGTGAAGGACAGGAAATCATCAGCGCCTGCGAAGTTAATGAACGATCACAGGCGGTCTGCCGCGATATGGCACACCTGGGAATTGCCTGCTGTCGTGCGTTGTCAATACCCGCCCGACTGGTAGTAGGATATCTGGAAACACTGCAGCCCATGGACCTGCATGCCTGGTTTGAAGCCTATGTAGGCGGACGCTGGTATACTTTCGATCCGACCCAGAACAATCTGAACGGGGGACGGGTGGCGATTGCCTACGGTCGCGATGCCGCAGACGTCGCGGTCTACACCCAGTTTGGAGATCCGGTTGACCTGCTTCGAATGGAAGTCAGTGTCGAACAGGTCTCCCCACCTCAGTATTGAAAATCATTTGACTCGACTACGCTCCCTATCACGATTCTCTTTCTTTCCCGCACCTCAGAAAAACATCCGGTAAGTCCCTCCTGTCGGGTGACATACTGAGTTTTTTCCCTTCACACAACATTTCCACACCTGATCCATCTGACCAGTAATCCTGCCGAAAATTGAACGGTAATCCCTCCTGATTTTTATCGTTCTTTGCGGATTATGAAGGCTTGGTATCCGATGCAACCTGATTCAGATAACCAGCTCATAGATTCGATTGAAATTTCCGTCATTCAGAATAATGCAAAATATGATTGGGTATCAGTTACATTATTTTCACTCTCGCAGATATCGGACTGAATTCTGCATTCCTGTTTAAGAAGCGACTATGAATTTCAGCAGCAACCTGGCGCCCCCTCGACAACATGCGGGGAGTCCGTTTTCAATTTCAGAAAAAAAGAAGCCCTGGTCTCTGTGGTTTTCTGCGTTGACACTGCTCTGGTTAGTCGCTGTGGTGTATGGGATGTCTACGCTCTGGCAGTACCAGTCAACCCCTGGTCAAACTGCGTTGACCGCCTCCGACTGGCCCTCTGAGAGCGAGAGAACCTTTAATTCCATGCGGCCAACGCTGGTGATGTTTGCCCATCCCCGCTGTCCGTGTACCGCTGCCAGCCTGAGTGAACTGGCGAAGATCATGTCACTCGGCCCGGAACGGGTTGATGCCCGGATCCTGTTTTTCAAATCTTCCGCATTTCCCGAAGGTTGGGAAAAAACGAACCTCTGGAAAACTGCCTCCGCGATTCCCGGTGTCACGCTGATCAGCGACCTTGATGGTACGACTGCAAGTTTATTCCACGCGACGACCTCCGGTTACACACTGCTGTATGATACACAAGGCAAACTGTTATTTCATGGCGGCATCACCGGCTCCCGGGGACATGCCGGTGATAACGTCGGCAGATCTGCCATTGAATCAATTCTGCTGCAGGGATCAACAGGGCAAGACGAGACGTTCACATTTGGATGTCCATTGCTCGGAGAGCGAAACGATGATCGTCAGGGGGGACTGTAATGTCATTATCCATTCTGACAAAGCCCTGTCTTCCCGCTGTCGCGAGGAGAGCAGAAGAACTGCTTCAGAAAAATCAGCACGAGCTCTACCAGAGAACGGATCGTCTGTTTGCCTGTCTGATGGTCGTGCAGTGGCTGGCAATGATGGCCGCTGCTTTCTGGATTACACCGCAAACATGGATCGGGATTCACAGTCAGACCCACCTGCATGTCTGGGCGGCCTGCCTGCTGGGCGGACTGATCACCGCGTTTCCCGTCATGTTGACTCTGCTCCGCCCCGGAACCACATTAACCCGACACGTTATCGCAATCAGTCAGATGCTGACCTCTTCCCTGCTCATTCACCTCAGCGGGGGCCGGATTGAAACTCATTTTCATATTTTCGGATCGCTGGCATTTCTGGCATTCTATCGAGACTGGCGCGTATTGATCTCTGCCACTACGGTAGTTGTCATTGATCATTCAGTTCTGGGTCTGTTTTATCCACAGGCCATTTTTGGCGTACTGACTGCTAATCCCTGGCAGATTATAGAACACGGTGCCTGGATCATTTTCGAGGACCTGTTCCTGTTCATCGCAATTCAACAGAATGTACAGGAAATGAAAGCCATGGCACGACAGCGTGCCGAACTGGAAGAGACAAAAGCCTTCGTGGAAACGGAAGTTAAAAACCGGACCCACGAGCTACATACCGCGAACCGGATAATCTCCGAGAAAAATATGGTTCTCGAACAGAAGACAGCGGAACTGAAGCATCAGACACAGGCACTGCAGGCGGCAGCTGAAGCAGCCGAAGCAGCGAACCTGGCCAAAAGTGCCTTCCTCGCAAATATGAGCCATGAAATCCGCACACCCATGAATGCCATTCTGGGTTTCAATGACATCCTGCTGGATGGTGTCAGTCAACCGGAAAATATTGAAGCTGCACGCACCATTAAAGAAAATGGTCAGTTTCTGATCAAGCTCATCAATGATATTCTCGACCTCTCTAAAATCGAAGCCGAGAAAATGGAAGTCGAACACGTCCCCTGCTCTCCCCATACCCTGCTCAATAATATTTATTCCCTGATGAATGTTCGCGCGATCTCCAAGGGACTGCCTCTCGATTTCCAGATCGAAGGACCTCTCCCCGAAACGATAAGTACAGACCCCACGCGCATACGACAGATCCTGATCAATACCATCGGTAACGCGATTAAATTTACCGAAACCGGAGCAGTCAAAGTCGTCACCCGCCTCATCAATGAGCCGGACCGACCTGCTCGACTGCAATTTGATGTCATTGATTCAGGCATAGGAATCGATGCAGCAAATATTGACTCCCTGTTTTTACCCTTTACCCAGGCCGATGATTCGATGACCCGTAAATTTGGTGGCACCGGTCTGGGCCTGACGATCAGTAAACGACTGACCGAACTGCTCGGTGGTGAAATCACGATTGCCAGCGAGCCTGGAAAGGGAACAACTTTCTCCATCACCATCGCGACCGGTTCACTGGAAAATGTGCCTCTGATTGAATCCTGTCGCATAGTAAGTGCGCCACAAACAGGCATTCAGCAACCCGATGTTTTCGAAAATCTGCCCCTGAAAAACTGCCGCATCCTGTTGACCGAAGATGGCCCTGATAATCAGAAGCTGATCAGGTTTATCCTGTGTAAGGCGGGCGCTGAAACGGTAATTGCCGAAAATGGAAAGATTTCATACGAGCTGGCAATGTCTGCAAAAGAAGCCGGACAGTCTTTCGACGCCATTCTCATGGATATGCAAATGCCCGTTATGGACGGCTACCAGGCCACGCAAAAATTACGGGCAGCCGGCTATCAAGGCCCCATCATCGCACTAACCGCCCATGCCATGAGCGGCGACCGCCAGAAATGTCTGGAAGCCGGATGTGATGACTATCTTACCAAGCCCATTGACCGCAGAAAGCTCGTCGAAGTGCTCTCCAGTTATATTCGGCAGACAGAGCAAAACCTGATGGTAACCCGCACGGACCGATCCTGAGAGAGATCACCTTTTTCTTAAGCGCCTTTCACACTCTGCCAGTAATTCCTGTGCGCTCTGTTGGCTTGTCGATTCCAGCCATTGACTGGAAAGAACCCGTTTGATGTCCTCCGCTGCCCGGGCATAGTCTGCCTGTGCAAAACAGGACTCCCCACGACACAGTATCGCACTGAGCACCATACCCGTTGGCAGTCCCTCCAGTGATTCGATGATCACAGTATAATCCGAGACCGCTGCTTCCAGCTGTCCTTGAGCCACATAACTTTCCCCCCGCATCGAATACGCGTGGGCCACGAG
Source organism: Gimesia maris (assembly GCF_008298035.1). Taxonomy (NCBI): domain Bacteria; kingdom Pseudomonadati; phylum Planctomycetota; class Planctomycetia; order Planctomycetales; family Planctomycetaceae; genus Gimesia; species Gimesia maris. The sequence goes on along the minus strand of NZ_CP042910.1, from coordinate 455,142 downwards.
TTCAATGTGAACTTCAGCGCGGCACTTAATGATCCGGTTCATATCGTCAGTCAACCGCTGATGCTCACCGAGTCGCTGATAGACAGATCCCCGGTAATACAAAGCCTGGCACATCAGTTCGGCATCTTCAGCCGCAGCGCTGTCGATCACTTGACTATAGTCGGCGAGCGCCTGGTCCAGCTGGCCCTGGGTATGATATTCGATGCCACGCTTGAGGACAGCGTTTTGATTCATATTGGATAAGAACTCTCAAATATCAAAGCTGGTACAACTCATAACCGGCACTGCAGGGAGTGCCCCGCGAAACCTGCATCCGCATCTGTTCCGGTTCGATGATCACAGAGAAGACGGTTTGCCAGTAACCGGTGTCCACGTCAGCATTCACATGCCGACATAACGACCGCGGATATCCTTCGTGATCGGTGAGCGCCGCTTTAATGTCGTCGACGCTGATCTCATCACCATACGCCTGCAACAGTGAATCGACGCGTGCCTTGCGCGGATGCGAGCCGATCAGCTCGGGGAACTGTTCGTTATATGCACACAGTTCTGGATGCAGACAATGATTGGTATGCGTGATCCAGCCCGTTTCTACTGGTCTCAAAACCTGCACGGTTTCCAGGGTCACTTCCAGGTCCGCGGGACCTTCCGGGGTCATCAGCATGATATTCGCCGGGATCGCCCGCTCAGCTCGACGAATTGCCTGGACAGCCGCTTCAAGACTGGTTGTCTCATACAGTTCGCGCAATGTGAAATAGTGGGGCACTCCAGTGGTACGGCTGGGAGCCGGCAGACTGTTCAGACAGGCCCCGATGCCTGCATCATTGAAACCGACGTATGAAATCAACCCCGCCTGCGTCACCGTCATCAGCGCAGGCTTTCCCACGGGTCGGCGTGTGAGCACGATTGTAAACGGATCAAGAGCCGAATCATTGTCCCAGTTCTGAGCGACAATCGGTCCCCGCGTGGAAGTCGCCGGCAGACTGAGCGACGTGCAGCCGGCATCCGCATCGGGAGTAAACTGATTGCGAATCTGCAGCAGCATGATTTTCCAGAAAGGGATGTCTGCCGCTTCTGCGATGCCATGCAGCTCTGCAACCGAATCGGAACTATATTGCTCGGCATAAGGCAGGCAGTGCTCCGCATGAGCGCGTGCCTGCTCGCTACTGACATCCAGCATCTCGCGCAACCGATCCAAAGCCAGCTCACAGAACCCCACAATCTCCTCCCGCGCCGCCTCTCCGGTCTGCCGCCCCATTTCCAGCGGCGAACCAGCGACATCAATTTCACGATAACGGCTTGAGTCAGACATTGTCACCCTGCATGTTTCGATACCACATAGAGACGAAAGAAGAGCGCCTTCTTATGACTCATACTTACCGGCTGGCTTTTTTGATGGGCTCGGCCTGCTTGAGTGTGGTCAGGTACTCGACGATATTGACGAGTTCTTCCTGGGTGAGCACTTTCTGCAGGTCAGCGGGCATCAATGAAATCTTCTGCTGAATGATTTCATCGACGTCTTCCATTTTGAAAGTCCGGGAAATTGCTTCGGCATCTCTGATTGTGATCGCGTCGTCGGTTTTATTGACCAGCAGACCATTGACCACGTTCCCCGATGCCAGGATCACGGTATACGATTCGAAGTTGTGGCTGATGCCCGCGCTGGGAAACAGGATTGATTCGAACAGCGCTTCGCGGCTCAGTTTCTTGCCAATCTCAGACAGGTTCGGACCCACTTCTTTTCCCATGCCATTCACCACATGGCACTTGGCGCAGGTTCCCTTGGTATTGAACATCACGCGACCGTCCAGTTTATCCCCCTTGATACTCGCCAGCACATTGATGGGCGGCAGAGGCTTGTTGTCTTTCGTGGGAGGAGCCGGGTACAGCCTGGCGGCCCGCTCTTTGACATCTTTCATAATTGTGGACGACATCGCTGCAGCCACCGTCTGTTTCAGCTGGGGATCAAAGTCTTTTTTCTCAGCCAGATCCAGCAGCGCATGGGCGCCTGAACGTGATTTCGCAATAGCGCGGACCGCTTCGCGTCGATCTACCAGCGGTTCATCCTGATCTGTGAGGAGTTTCAGCAGGATCCCGTTCGCAGCGTTGTGCCCCGCACTTCCCAGCGCCCAGATCAGATCCAGTTTCTGATTCTGTTCTTTTTCCGTATCGGCTTTATTCTCCAGCGACTTGCGGATCAATGCATTCTGTTTCAGACTGAGAGCCGCACGAATCGCGTCCACTGATGTTTGAGACTTCCCTGCACGAGAGGCGATTTCCACCAGCTCGGGGTAATAATCCGAAGCTTTAAATTTCTGAACCAGCTTGATGAACTCGGATGTCCCCCGGCTGCTGTCGATGACCTGGGTGAGCGCCTGTTTGTATTTCGCATCCTGCATAACCGTGTTGGCAGGCATGCGGGAAATTGCTTCCGCGATGATATAGGTCTCGCGTTTTTTGTTCTGTGGTTCCTTCATCAATGCCAGCTCGGCAACGGCTCTGTTTTTTTCTGTCCCCGGAATAAAGTCCAGGGCACGGAAATAGCGAGGCAGAGTATCCAGGTCTGTTTTGGGGTCTTCAATGATCTTGACCAGGTAAGGCACTGCCAGCGGAATCTTTGAACGCCAGATCAGGTCACGGCCGGCAGGCGTATTCCAGTGGTCGCCAGCCTGTTTGAGCCACGCTGTCAGGAATTTCTGCTCCTGCTCATCCATGCCGATGCCCAGTGCTTCCAGATACCAGCGATCTTTGCCGTCATACTGATCTGCCAGCGTGACCCACAGTGCGGAAGCTTCAGGTGACTTGTTGTGATGCAAGGCAATCGCACATTCACGGCGTACCTGAGGCGAAGGATCCTTCACCAGTTGGCTGACATAGGGAATCACATCCTGTTTGTAGCGGCGGGCGGCACGCAGGCCGGTAATGCGAATATCGGAATTCTTGTCCTGAATCGCACGGGAAACATACTCGCCGGTTTTGCCTTTGATGCCAGCCAACAGCCAGAGGGCGCGAGCGCGGTTCCTCTGGTTGTCAGACTGATAGAGTTCTTCCAGCTGTGGCAATGCCTGTTCCTGCAAGGCATGAAGTTTGTTCCAGGCCAGGTAACGTCGCGCCAGGTTCGGATTTTTGATCCCTGCAATCGCACCTTCAGTCGTACTGAGATCCAGTTTGTCAAATACATATTTTGCATCTGCGGGCGCAATCCGGAAAATGCGGCCCCGCTCCTGATCACCAATCCGGTGACCGCCGACGCCCGGATCATACCAGTCGGCGACGAACAGCGAGCCATCAGGGGCAATACAGACGTCGGAGGGACGGAACCACTTGTCCTGTTCGCTGGTAATGATATTCGCGATTTCAGCTTCATAGCCGGCACCATCTTTTTTCACAGGGTACGCACGAACCACATTCGGGCCAGCGTCGGAGTGAATGACTTCACCCTGGTATTTTTTGGGTAGCAGAGAACCTTCATAAACACAGATACCCGTCGGTGATCCGGCACCGGTCTGCAGCAGGTTGGGAATCACTCCCGGATCGCGCAAATGCCAGTGACGCAGCGGAATTTCTTCATGCATGCCAGTCCGCGGCGTTTTCCAGCGGGCCCCCGTCAGTTGATCCAGGTAACCATAGTTCCCGAATTCCATCACATAATTAATGCGGACGCCGCGGTTGCCGTCATCATCGTTATCCGACTGCCACAGGGTACCGAACGAGTCGACGGTGATTTCATAATTGTTACGGAAGTTGTGTCCCAGCACTTCAAAATCGCTGCCATCCAGGTTACAGCGAAATACCATCCCGCCCCAGTAAGGCTTGCCGTTATCCAGTACAGGTTTCCCGTTGCTTTCGAGAATCGGTTTTCCGGCAGCGTCGAAGACCTGCTTTCCACTGTTACCAAAGTTCCAGTAAAGTTTGCCGTCCGGACCGAAAATGGAAGTGTGGGCCGAGTGATCGTGTTCTCCACCAGCGATTTTGAACAGCAGTTCTTTCTTGTCAGCTTTACCGTCGTTGTTCTCATCGGTAAACAGAAACACGTTGGGGGAAGCAGCGACAATGACTTTGTTGCCCAGCACACAGATCCCCTGCGATCCGTTCACATCATTGCCCTGGTAAAATACGGTTGTCTTGTCGGCTTTTCCGTCACCGTTCGTATCTTCCAGAATCAGAATCCGGTCTCCCTCTTTGCGCGTGGGAATATCACGCAGGTTGGCGCGATAGTTGACGACTTCACAGATCCAGACACGCCCCTCGGAATCCACATCCATACTGGACGGACTGCTGATTTGCGGCTCGGAGGAAAACAGCGTCGCTTTCAGACCGGGAGCAACCGTCAGGTTGGGTACGGCCTGTTTGGAATCATGTTCGGTCTGAGCAGATACAAAAGATGTTGCAGCACTGGTAGTCAGCAGCAGGGCGGGAATGATGGCAAGCCAACGGTACTTCATGGAGTCAGTTTCCTTTTATTGATTCAAGTTGCTGTCCCGGGTCTGTGTCAATCGGTCAGTTTAAACAATTGATGTCTATTGATTCCACTCTTTCAGTAAGGCATTAATCCGGGCAGGATTATAGTTGTCCGGTTTTTCGTAATCCTGATTGGCTTCCAGCTGCTCGACCGTCACAGATGCAGATTCGACTCCCTGTGAAGGGACTTCCGCATGCGCTGTCCAGGCAATTGCATTCAGCACGAGTTTCCGAAAATCGTTATGTCCCCAGTTCCAGTGATAGTGACCGCCGGTAAAACCAAACCCGCGACCACCGTCCGGGCGTTCGTAGGCCCATGCCATGTGTTGAGGCTGACCAACAGTTTTCCGCACATCCGGATTGCCGCTATGTGCACCATCAGGACGACTTAAAGTTTCTTTGGGAGGAACCGCCGTCAGGATTGGCTGCACGTTTTTCATTTCAGGTTGAAATCGCATATGGTAATACCATTCATCATTGATGCTGAATGGTTTCACGCCCTGCGAGATCGGGTGATCGGGCAGATTTTTATAGTCGGCGGTCCAGTGTGGATTGACCGACCACCATTCTTCAAAGTACCCACCAATCCAGCGCAGAAAGGCATCGCCGGAAGCGCCTTTAGGCACTTCCACACCGTAATGCAGGTTCACCATCCCCACACCTTTTTCTGCCAGCTTGCTGAGTTCATCCAGGTGGTCGTTGTAAGGATGACGTCCGCCACCATCGCAGTAAATTACAATCGAGTCGGCATCATCCAGCACACTGGCATCTTCAGGCCAGCCTTCCGTCACAACAGTGGTCTCAATATCCAGACCGCTGTTGTTCAACGCTTCGGCCAGCAGCAGACAGCCGGCACGATGCTCGTGAGCACCGTAACCGTGACTCTTCTTGCCGGCGATCAGCACTACTTTTTTTTTAGCGCCGTCCCTGGAAGAAGTCTGGTCGCCAGCCGGCAGCTCTTTCAGTTCAATGTCACGAAACTGTACGACCATCGGAGGACCGGCATGCAGTTGCAACGCGATAATGCCGTCAGCACGGCGCTGTTCCGGATCGTTATCCGTCACGTCCGCAGTCACCACGCCATTGATTTTATGAATCAGATGATTCCCGCGGGCGATGATTTCGTAATCGTTCCAGTCTTCTTTTTTGATCTTCTTCTGGATTTCGTTGGTATCGCCAAGGTAGCCGACTACATCAATTTTTTTACCTTCACCGATTTCTGTCTTCTGTCCGCGGAGAGCCAGAATGCCCCGCTTCCGTTCTTCGTACAGAATACCGGAATATTTATCGCCGGCTTCCATATCAGCCTGGTATCCGCCCACGCGCCACTGGTCTGCCGCATTGGGTAACCTGAAGCTGCGGTACTGCACGCCCGAATTGTGACCGATGATTTTGTATTGCAGTTTCAGTACAAAGTCGCCCGGTGTTCCTCCCTGCCAGATGAGGAACGTGTTGCCTTTGGTCGGGTTGTCTTTGGTTGTGCGACCGGTAATGGCGCCATCTTCCACCGACCAGAAACGGGGATCGCCGTCCCAGTTGTCGAGCGTCTTGCCGTCAAAGATCGGCTTGAAACCTTTATCCCCCGCTTCAACGGACTGAGGGCTGAAGAACAAAGTGACACAGAACAGAGTCAGAAACAGTGAGGTGTGAAAGCGAAGCAAGCGCTGTAGTGTCATTAGTCCCTCCGGGAGAATATCAAATCGTTGAGAACCGTTGTGATTCGCTCTGGCAGGCTATAGCGGATTCAAGCGGAATACAGGCTACAGTTAAGAAGAGCTGGTTTGAGTCAGTCTTACTATCTTAAACAGACGCATGCATGATAATCCAGCGAGAAAGCGGAGATTACCAAATAGACAGGATTGTTAAGTAATTAATGCAAAGGGAGTGGGAGTGTTACCCATGTTTCCGAACGTGTATTACCTACATGTCCGGGCAAGACAGTTCACCCGACCGGGAAAAATAGTATCGGAAACCTGATTCTGAATAGAGTGCTTTCACTGACAGTTTCCTGTTGTCTGCGACAACCCCGGATTACATCCGGGGCTACCTGATTTTTTCACCAGGAGAGGGACGTTTTACCAGCACCGTCACTCCGCGCGTAAAAAAAGGCGCTGTTGCCAGCGCCTGGTCTCTTGTGCGTGCCTGAAATATTCCCGCTTATTGCAGGAAGACTTCTGCTTCTTCCAGGAAGTTCTTTTCGAGGGCTCGCATTTCGCCAACCGCATCTGCCAGGGCGACAGGAACAATCTGTGTTCCCCGCAGCGCGACCATGTAACCGAAATGATGCTTCAGAGCGAGCCAGCCGGCGTGTACGCCGCAGCGAGTTCCGAGTACGCGGTCTGCAGCACTGGGTGAACCACCACGCTGCAGGTGACCGAGAGTCACGTGCCGTGTTTCGAAACCGGTGCGTTCTTCAATCATGTGGGCAACGGTTTCACCAATGCCGCCCAGTTTGACGTGACCGAAATCGTCAACTTCGCCGTCCTGGGTGGTCAAGCCGGACTCCTCGCTGAACTGGGCACCTTCGCTGACAATCACAATGCCGTACTTTTTGCCGTTGGCACGACGTCGTTTCAGCACATCAATCATACGGTCCATTTCAATCGGCTGTTCGGGAACCAGCGTGTAATCGGCGGCCGTTGCCAGACCGGAGAACAGTGCGATCCAGCCTGCATGACGTCCCATGGTTTCAACCACCATGATGCGCCGATGTGACTCGGCCGTGGTTCGCAAGCGGTCGACGGCTTCCATCACGATATTAATGGAAGTATCGAAACCGAAGGTTACATCGGTCGAACTCAGGTCGTTATCAATGGTCTTGGGACAGCCGATCACGGGGGCTTTATGATCGCTCCAGAGTTTGCTGGCTACGCCCAGTGTGTCATCACCGCCGATGGCGATCAGACAGTCCAGACCCAGCTTTTCAAGTGTCGCCAGTACTTTGGGTACATCTTCTTCTTCATTCTTATAAGGATTGGTACGGGAAGACCCCAGGATGGTTCCCCCTTTGAAGATGATGTCGTCTGTGTTTTCTGAATTCAGTTCGATGTAGTTACCTTCAATCGCGCCGCGCCAGCCTTCCAGCAGACCATACACTTCGCCGCCCGCATTGCAGATGACGCGTACGGCACCACGAATCACCGGATTCAAACCAGGACAATCTCCACCACCCGTTAAAATACCAACTCTCATTATTCTACCTGTACCTGTTTTCAAAAAAGTAACGTCTCTGACTGTGTTTGAGAGACTCAAAATATGACCAGCTTACAATAGGAAGTGAGCGAAACTTCGCTTCCGAAACCGAGAAGTTTTGCCGACACAGGACCCCTGGCGGATGAGCGAAGTGAATGCCCGCAGGTCTGCTGCAATACAAAACGACCGAATGTTCGTCGTACCAATCTCCGGGAACAATTTACCAGGTTCGTTCGATAAACGTGGTATCGACCTTACCCTCAATGAACGCCGAGTGATTAAAGATCTTCTTCGCCAGGGGAATCGTGGTCTTGATCCCTTCAATCACGAACTCATCCAGGCAACGCCTCATACAAGCCAGCGACTCTTCACGCGTCGGTTTGTGGACAATGAGCTTGCCAATCAGAGAATCGTAATAAGGGCCCACGGTGTACCCCTCGTAAATATGCGAGTCAAAGCGGACACCCGGCCCGCCGGGAACCCGCAACTTTGTGATTTTGCCGGGTGATCCACGAAAATCATTTTCGGGATCTTCCGCATTGATACGGAGTTCGATGGCAGATCCCAGACAGGGAATATTTTTCTGCTTCAGATCCAGTTTCTCACCGGCAGCAATCCGAATCTGCTGTTTGATCAGATCGATGCCTGTCACCAGTTCGCTGACCGGATGTTCGACCTGAATCCGGGCATTGACTTCGATGAAGTAAAACTGGTTGTCGGGTCCGACCAGAAACTCCACCGTACCGGCGTTGGTGTAGCCAGCGGCTTCAATCAATCGACAGGCGGCTTTACAGATGTCTTCACGAACCGAGTGAGGCAGGTTCGGAGCCGGGCTCTCTTCTACCAGTTTCTGGTGTCGTCGTTGCAGACTGCAGTCACGCTCCCAGAGGTGAAGCACGTTGCCGTGATTGTCGGCCATGATCTGCACTTCGACGTGCCTGGGATTTTCGATGTATTTTTCGATATAGACGCCGGAATTTTTGAAGGCGGCTTCAGCTTCCGCGGCAGCCGCTTTGAGTCCGGCTTTCAGTGAGATATCATTGCGGGCCACCCGCATCCCTTTACCGCCACCGCCGGCGGTCGCTTTGATCAGTACGGGGTAACCGATCTCCTGGGCGACCTTGAGTGCTTCTGCTTCATCCGTCACCAGCCCCTCGGTCCCCGGTGACACATGCACGTTGGCAGCCTTGGCGATTTCCCGGGCAGAGACTTTATCGCCGAGTTGAGCCATCGCTTCGTGAGGCGGGCCGATGAATTCGATATTACAGCTGCGGCAGACTTCCGCGAAGTGTGCATTTTCCGCCAGGAACCCGTAACCGGGGTGAATCGCCTGCACATTACCGATTTCAGCAGCACTGATAATCCGATTGATCATCAGGTAGCTGTCGGTCGCTGCCGGCGGTCCAATGCAGATCGCCTCGTCGGCCAGTGAAAGATAATGTGCGTCCCGATCTGCTTCACTGAAAACCGCAACAGTTTCGATTCCCATTTCACGACAGGCACGTATCACCCGCAGTGCGATCTCACCTCGGTTTGCAACCAGTATTCTTTGAAACATGTGTTTTTGACTTGGTAAAAGGACACTACATCTGAGTTTCTGAACGCAACAGCATGACCTGCTTCATCGCGAACTTTCTACGATAACAGGCTTCAGCCCTGGGAGATCCGGAACAGAGGCTGGCCGAATTCGACCGCTTCGCCATCTTTCACCAGAAGCTCCGTAATCGTTCCATTCATCTCAGCTGGAATCTGATTGAAGACTTTCATCGCTTCGACGATACAGACAATGGTATCTGAGCCCACTTTGGAACCCACGCTGACAAACGGGGGATCGTCAGGACTCGGAGAGGCATAGAACGTACCCACAGTCGGACTCTTGATCACAGGACCGGCATCAGCAGCTGGTGCCGCTTCTGTCGGAGGAGCCGGAGCGGCTGCAGGAGCGGCCACGGGAGCAGGAACTGCATGTTGCATCGGTGCCGGAACCATCGAAACGGTCTCCTGTGGCCCACGACGCAATTTCCAGGTCTCTTCGCCGCGCTTCAGATTGACCTCGGTCAGTCCGTGCTTTTCCATCATTTCAAACAGAGTCTGAAGTTTTTCCAAATCGAAAGGTTCGCCTTTCGGCACCTCGTTTTTTGCCATTGACCTACCTTAATTTCGTATTCTCATGCTGCACTCGCATTGCCTGCTGTAAACTAAGGACGGATTGACAATAACGTCCCTCAGCAACGCGTTCCAGATTTTCACTCTATCAGCTGACCATATGGGAAAGGGACCAAACGCTTACGTCTTGCGCGCACGCTCTACCCCGCCTGACATGTTAAGAACCAGATTCTAAGCCAAATCGTATCAGAAAACCAAGAGAAACGGGGGAGTTTCTCTAATAAATTCGGGCACAACCCGGCACGTTTTCCCGACAAAGCCTCTGCAACGTAAGTTCCTGTCCTAATACCTTTAACGATCATTTAAGGTGACCTCATGATCCAAATTAGAACGAAACGCAATCAACACACATCCGAACACTATTTCTTTCCCCCTCAGAGGGAAGCTGATTCATAATCTTTGGGAACACTGGTCATAACCTCATGTCCCTTCCGCGTAACCAGTACATCATCTTCAATTCTCACGCCCCCCCAGCCAGGGAGATAAATACCCGGCTCAACCGTCACGATCATGCCCGGCTTCAGTTCCGTTGGCACATTTCCCCCCAGGCGGGGGCCTTCATGAATATCCAGACCAATCCCATGTCCGAGGCTATGCGTGAACTGCTTGCCATAACCGGCTTTTTCGATGACAGCCCGCGCGACTCGATCCACGTCCCGACAGAGCACTCCGGGCCGGATTGCTTTGATTGCCGCCAGCTGTGCCTTCAGAACTGTCTGATACACTTTTTTCAGTTTGGCCGGTGGTTTCCCGTGAATGATCATCCGCGTGAGATCACTCCGATATCCTTTCTGAGTCATCGCCCCCCAGTCCACCAGTAAAAATGGCGAGTCAGCAAGCAGCTTTTCCGTCGGCATCGCATGCGGTAAGGCTGCCCGCTCTCCCACAGCGACAATCGGATCGAAGGCCGCCTGCCGGGCCCCGAACCGTCGCATTGCGTGTTCCAGTTCGTGGGCCCCCTGCAGTTCTGACATCTCAGGAGTCAGCATCGCCCGAAACACTTCAAAACCGCGCTGGGCCTGCTGAACGGCTTCGCGAATCTCCTGAATTTCCGACGCGTCTTTGATCATCCGCAGTTCTTCCACCAGCCCGGCAATCGGGATCCACTGGGCGGCAGGAGTAATGCCACTCATCGCATCCAGCAGTTCACAGGTCACAATATGGCTTTCAAATCCCAGCTGGGGCAGATGCGATTTCTTGAGCACCTGCTCCACCGCCGCAATCATCGATTCGGTCGCTTTACGAATGTAGACATCCAGATCCGGACATTCTTCCTCCAGTTGGGTCGTGTACCGCCCGTCACTGATCAACACCGTCTGCCCCTTGCCGATCAGCAGAAAACTCGAATCCCCGCTGAATCCGGTCAGGTAAGTCACGTTTGTTTCGCTGGTAATCAGCATTGCTTCGGCCCCCCTGCGTTTCAGCAGCGAAATCAGTTTTTTTCTGCGGGCAGCCAGATAATCTTTACTCATGTCGATCCTTTATCGATGATGTCAGTCAATTATGTTTTGAAAACAGTGGGTGGTCTGATTTTCTTCCGCTCATGAATTACCGGTTAAAACGATCATGGCGGATCTTATCTCTTTTAGCAGAATTTTGCGAAGAAAAAAAACCGAAGTTTCAGTTTCCCGGTTTGAAGTGCTATGATTTCAGCATACAGAAGCTCTGAATTCTCATCTGATTCCTCACTCTCTTTTCTGAATATCGATTCTGCATGAATGAACCAGCCAACGAACTGATTTTCAAAATTCAGGATATGGATTGTGTCGAAGAAGTGACCATTCTCAAACGGGAACTCTCTCCCCTGGTCGGCGGTGAAGAACATCTGTTCTTTGATGTGCTTAACAGAAGAATGACAGTTCGTTCTCAACCAGAAGACGTCACCGCGGAATCGATCATGCAAACCATCAGCCAGACCGGCATGCGCGCCGAACTCTGGAACGAGAAAGTGAAACAGTCCGAGAAAGGCACACTCTGGTCCCGGCAGGGCAGAACCATACTGACCACTCTCAGCGGGATCTGCATGGGAACCGCTTTTCTGACACACGTTTTTCTGACGGGCAGTTTTGGAGCCGCCCTGGGCGCGGAGCAGGCGGCGCATGGCGCAATGCCGCTCCCGGTCCGCCTGCAATATCTGGCCGCCATCATCGCCGGTATCTGGTTTGTGTTGCCCAAAGCCTGGTTTTCCCTCAAGCGTTTGCGTCCCGATATGAACCTGCTGATGTTTACTGCTGTCGTCGGCGCACTCTTCATAGATGAATGGTTCGAAGCGGCAGCCGTCGCATTTCTGTTTGCCTTCTCACAACTGCTCGAAGCCTGGAGTGTCGGCCGCGCACGCCGCGCTGTCGCCGCGCTGATGGATTTATCCACACCCATCGCCCGCATTCGCGGTGCCGACGGCAATGAAATCACCGTGGATGCCGAATCCGTCGAAGTCGGCACCACCTTTATTATCCGGCCCGGCGAAAAAATCCCCCTGGATGGCGAAGTTACCAAAGGGATCAGTGAAGTCAATCAGGCACCCATCACAGGAGAATCCATTCCGGTCGGCAAACGGGAGACGGACGAAATTTATGCCGGTACAATTAACGGCGATGGACTGCTGGAAGCGAAATGTACCAAGCTGGCAGAAAACACGATCCTGGCCCAAATTATTCGCATGGTCGGAGAAGCCCAGTCGAAGCGGGCCCCTTCGGAACTCTGGGTTGAAAAGTTTGCCAAAGTCTATACCCCCATTGTCATGGCCCTCGCATTGCTCATTCTGATCACCTTGCCCACGCTGTTTCAGGTCAGCTGGGATAACGCTATCTATCGTGCTCTGGTACTGCTGGTCATCGCCTGTCCGTGTGCGCTGGTGATTTCCACACCCGTCAGCATCGTCGCAGCACTGGCAGCGGCAGCGCGAAATGGCGTGCTGATCAAAGGGGGTGTCTTTGTCGAAACACCCGCTCATCTGAAAGCACTGGCGCTGGATAAGACCGGCACACTCACACGAGGCAGACCAGTCGTGACAATAATTGCCCCGCTGAACGGACACACCGAATCCGAGTTACTCGAACGGGCAGCCGCCCTGGAAGCGCACAGTAACCATCCCCTGGCAGTCGCCATTCTGGATGCAGCAGCACAACAGCAGGTCTCCTATCAGGCGGCAGAAGACTACCAGATCATACAGGGCAAAGGCGCTACCGCAACGATTAACGGCAGAGAATTCTGGCTGGGCTCGCATCGCTATCTGGAAGAACGTAACGAAGAAACGGCCGAAGTGCACCAGCAGTTGGAAGCCCTTTCCAACGCCGGACAGACGGTGGTGGTCATCGGTAACGAATCTCACGTCTGCGGCTTCATCGCATTAGCCGATCAGGTACGTGAAACCTCAGCGGCTGTCGTCAAAGACCTGCATCAGGCGGGCATCAAACAGCTGGTGATGCTCACCGGTGATAACGCAGGCACTGCACAGGCAGTCGCTGACGAAGTCGGCATGGATCAGGTGCATTCCGAATTACTACCGGAGGATAAAGTCGCGGTCATCGAAGCGCTGGTGGAAGAATATCAATTCGTGGCGATGGTGGGTGACGGCGTGAACGATGCTCCTGCCATGAGTCGCGCCAGCCTGGGCATCGCCATGGGGGCAGCCGGCAGCGATGTCGCAATCGAATCAGCCGACATCGCTCTGATGACCGATGATCTCACCAAAATCCCCTGGTTAATCAATCACTCGCACCGCGTCTTACAGATCATTCGCCAGAACATCATCTTCGCCCTGAGCATCAAAGTCCTGTTTATGCTGCTGATGCTGCTAGACCACGCCTCACTCTGGGCAGCAATCGCCGCCGACATGGGTGCCTCACTGCTCGTAATTTTTAACGGTCTGCGTCTGCTGCAGTCCCCCGCGATCAGCGTGCCCGAGAAAAACTGAGAATTAACGCGTATACTCGCTGCGGGTTTCAAATACTTCGTCGGGTATCTCTGCAGAGGTGATCGCTTTGAAAATCTGACTGAGCTGTCTGCGGTAGACGTCATCCACACACACGCTTTCACAACCTCTGTTGTCTGCTTCCCGCATCAGCTCGGTGGATTCGGGTAACTGGCTGATATCCATGACCGTCATGGTCTCCCGTAAGTACGATGGATTCAGTTCTTCTTTACTGTGGCCCAGTTTCAATTCAGGGTCGGTCTGCACTACCACATCAGCCAGCGTGTCATACAGGTTGGCGAAAGGTACGTAGCGCACATCAAAGGCGCGGGCAATTCCCTGGGCGGCTTTGTCATTCTGGGAAGTGACACTCACGACGGCCCCCTGCTGAGTCAGGCTGTGAACCACCGCTTTTGTCAGACCGCTCTGCCCCAGAACCAGAATATTTTTCCGCTGGAATGCCGAATTTGATCCCGGCGATTTCTTTTCCAGCGTCGCTTCCAGACTCTTGATGGCACTTCGCCTGACGGTATCGTAGGCGTGCCAGCCATCGGGTTGATTTAATTGCAGATCACCATAGCCGGTCTTTTCAGAAGACTCTTCCAGATGCTCCGCCAGGGGCAGGATGAACTCGCCCATCCGCGGGCTCACCACCAGCGAACGGATTTTCAGAATCCCCAGCATCTTGTGCACCTGTTTGAAATCATTGATCACCAGAGGCAGGCAGACGTAATCCAGGCCCAGTTGTTCAGAAGCTTTATTGAAGACTTCGATTGTCCGTCGCTCTGCGACTCCCAGCCCGGCGACGCCGATAAAACGGGTTTTCGCCGAAATCTTCGGATAGTGAAAGACTTCGTTCAGCTCCGCTACCGTCGGCTGGCCTTCAAACGCTTCCATCCCCTTCTCCAGCGATGCATAAATCCAGGGGCTGCCATACTTCACACCCAGCAGTGAAAACGTAATGCCGGCCGCTCCCAGACCCAGACCGACAACCGGGATGTCCCGCTTCTGACTAATCGCCGCCAGCAGAGGCCACGCGGTCTGCAGAGTTGGTGTCGGCCAGGTGAATTTAATCACGTCGGCTTTCGCTTCCGCCATTTCGTCAAAAATATCATCCACCTGCGACAGTGGTTTTTTCAGGCTGGTATAACTGATGACCCGTTTGGTTTTCCCGAAGCGGGGAATCTGCTTTGCGGTTTCCAGGTCCAGTTCGATGTATGCCGGCTCCGCAATAATCGCCTGCTTCAGCAACTGGATCCGCTCCGCTTCCGTCCCTTTGAACTGTCCCCCGTCTTCCGGACGACGGCAGGAAACTAATATCGGCGTATCAAAGCCTGATATCAGATCTCCGATATCGGGAGTTTTGATCAATCGATCCAGGCAGAGTTCTACCAGATCAGACTGGGCGGCGGCATTCAGAATATCCACCTTGGCAAAGTTACGGGATTCAGGCGTCACAGAAATACAAATCATGATGTCACACAATCAAAGAGAACTGAGCTGAGCGATTACGGTCCAAGCGGTATAACCAGATCCACGTGTCGTACTGCAGAGTCCATTAATTATGCCAGATCCTGACTGCATTGAAAGTGTGAAACCCTGTGTTTGATTCTTTTCTGTACCACTCCCCATAAAAAAACACCCCTTCTGACAAAGCAGAGGGGTGTTCCATAATAGAAATCAGAAATCAGACCACGATCAGGCGTTCCATTACCAGACAGCTTCGGGTTTACCTTTTTCTGACGGAAGTCGCAGGTGCCAATGGCGGCTGTGCAGCCGACTTGACCGCGGGAGGAACTACTGTTTCACAGTTTCCCGTCGAACAGGCACCACACAGATTTTCGACATCCCATTTATATCCACATTTTTCACACGTGTATTCGTGCTTCTTCAATACGCGTACGGTCTTGATTTTTCCACACTTCAGTTCGCAGCATTTCTGCCAGGGAAAACGGACCGGTGGGATACAGATATCTTTGCACTCGATATTATAACAGTGCTTTTTGACCTTCAGTGTCTCCACATGCAGCCGACAGGTCTTACACCCGTGTGAACAGCAGTTACTGTTACAGGTCCCCTGCGCCTGGTCACAGCTGGGAGTACCAGATTCAGCAATTCTCTGATTCCCTCCCATCACCATCGCAGTGATTGCCAGTAAAATCATTCCTGTATATTTCATAAAACTCAATTCCTGTGATATTTTGATATTGAACGGGATCATACACGAATTCGTCGGGCCGGGATTAGAAATCGACCATGAATCGGGCACCGAAGATATCCGACCGACCGCCGGTATAACCATCTACCGGACCACGATCATCGATCTGGGCATGGACGTAGTTGAACTGCACGCGGGAATGCGAATTCCACCACCAGTTCATACCGAACGTGAAGTTTCTCTCATCACCACCGGTGATATTTCCTTCCGAAAGATCCAGATAGGAATAGCGGGCGACAACCTGCCAGGCACCCCAGCCACCACCGGTTTCTCCATCACAGGTATTGACCATGAAGAAGTTTTCCAGCGGCTTGATACGGCCAATGGTTCCCGATTTTCGATCGATGGGCTGATATTCACCCGTCAGGAAGTAACCGGCTTCGACATAAGCACCTTCAAAGGTCAAGTCCGGTCCCTCGGCACCGCGTCCCAGATAGGTTACCTGGTATTCACTGACCACGGAAAACGATCCGACTGTCAGCATCGCTTCGAAGCCCAGGGTATTAAACCAGTCGGCTCCGGCAATACGCCCCGTGTCGAGCCAGCGGGTACTCCCGGTACGTGCTTCCGGGCGAGTTCGGAAGCGGCCTTCATTATTGTTCGATCCGGAACCAGTTGTATCACCATCCGGGTTCGCCCACATGTCGGCTATCGCCAGGTGCAGGTAACCACGTCCACCTGATGTTTCATCATACCAGGGAGTACCGGCAAAACGACCGTTCACACTCATCTGCCCGGCATCACCTACGTACTTACCATCGCCGGCAATATTTTCCAGGTTGAAGATACCATATCGCCAGTTCCATGTTTCTTCTTCTGAAACACCATAGGCACAAATCCCCAGACGACGGGCGTCCTCGTTAAAGGCCTCAATCACCAGAGGACGTTCCATGAACCAGTTGTATCGACTACTGTTGAGGTGGTCCATCCCCAGCGGACGCTTCTGATTACCAATCAACAGAGTTTGGAATACCGGCAGATCTTTCCAGCCGATATAGACGTCCTTGAAGGCCGGATCACCGGGATCGCCAAAATCATATTCAAATTTGTAAAGCATATTGTCTTTGATGTCACCCCCGACCCCGATACGCAGACGCCGGAATTCGAAGCGGTTCTCCGGATCCATCGGATCACCCGGATTATTGAAAGCGGCAATTCCGGGAGTGCTGTCAGAAAAGTTCCAGGCGTCCAGATGGATACGCCCGAAGACCTTCAGGGTCGTCGCTTTAGATGCGTCTTTTGCCTTTTTTTCCTGCTCGGACTCGGAGAATTTTTTCCAGTCCTCTTCCAGTGTCGACAATCGGGTCTCGAAGGCAGGAGAGCCTGAGTCATCCGTGTAATTGTTGATCAGCATCTCGTCGGAATCATCCAGCCCACCCGCTGCACGCTCCAGCTTGGGGGGCAGTGACGGAACAGGTTGAGGAGTAGCAGGCGGCGTGACTGGTTTTGTTTCTTCCAGTTCCTGGATCCGCTTTTCTGCCTGTTCCAGTCGGTTTAAAAGTCGCTCGAGTTGCTCGGAATTGATTTTCGTGTCTTCTGCCAGAACGATTGGCGGGCGGAACATCGTTCCCAGCAGCAGGAGAATTCCTGCCGTTTTGATAAATGTGCGCATTTTCATCCCTGATGTGATTGGCCCGGAATCCGTTTCGGGCTGCTTTCGGTTTTATCAATGTCTCAGCAACTCTGCAGAAACAATCTGATCCTTAACAGGCTTATCGGCGGATCAAATCTGAAGCAAATATTAAGAAAGGGTGAAGATCCTTCACATTCAAACTCACAGCATGCCCCCACGGAACAGGCCACCTAATCGGAACAAATTAACGCAATAAAACACCGTAGAGACTGTACTTAATTGAATCTATCTGGATCAGGTGAAAGAAGCCCTCTGCCTGAGTCTGACAAACTTCGACTCTTCATTCGAGTCGCCAGCCAATACATCTCGAAATCCTTTCACCCCCTTCCGATAGCGGATTTCACCAGTAACATCAGGGCCTAAGCATCTATTTTATTTATATTTACAACTTGAAATCATAATCAGAGTTCAAAAGTTCAGAATCTTCCGGGATAAGAATTCCGGGGAGTCTTGTACTGATCTGTGAGAAAAGCTAAATTCAATCGCAATTAGTTTGCTATTACAATCTAAGAGTGTCGATGTAGTGAGCATCCCGACATCCTCTTCTGCTTACAGTGACAATCACAGGTGGCTTTTTAACTCGATGAAACCGCTTTCACCTTTTAAAAACGACGTGAGAATCACGCTCCTGTTATTAACGATTCCGCTGCTCGTCTTTCTGATCACTCCTGGTTTCTTTCTCACGCATCCCACCATGGCGGCGGAACATGAGCATGTCCACACCGAGAACGAAATTCAGAAAACCGCTGTCGCAAAAACAGATGTAACCAGGCCCGTTGACAACTCATGGTCCTACACCCTGTTGGGTATTTACTGTGTCGTCATCGTCGGTTCTTCATTACTGGGGGGCTGGTTGCCTTCCCTGGTCCGTTTAACACACACCCGCATGGAAACTCTGATCAGCTTTGTCGGCGGACTCATGCTGGGAATCGGCGTCTTTCATCTGCTGCCGCATGCTGTCGCCGAAATGGGATCGATCGACCGGGCCGTCTGGTGGATGATGGCAGGAGTGATCACCCTGTTCTTCCTGTTGCGTACCTTTCATTTTCATCAGCATGGAACCGTCGAACTGGAGGAAGAAGAGGGTCACACACACGACCACGATCATGATTGTGACCATCATCACGCGCATGCTCCCGTGCATTCTCATACGCACGCGCACTCGCATCATCTGAGCTGGGTCGGCATTGCCTTCGGCCTGGCATTGCATACCCTGATTGACGGACTGGCGCTCGGTGCCAGCATCGTTGCTGAGCAGCATCACGAAGTCTTCCTCTCCCTGTTCGGGCTGGGAACCTTTCTGGCGATCGCCTTACACAAACCGTTAGACGCCGTTTCCATTACCTCACTGATGGCCGCCAGTGGCTGGTCGGCAGGCTGGAGGAACGCGGTGAATATCGGCTTCTCGCTGATGTGCCCGCTGGGAGCCCTTCTGTTTTTTCTGGGAGTGCAGCAGTTTTCAGAAAACCAGCACATCATTATCGGTTGTGCCCTCGCTTTTTCCGCAGGCGTCTTCCTCTGTATCTCGCTGGGAGACCTGCTGCCCGAAATGGAGTTCCATTCGCATAACCGCTTCCGGCTCTCCTTTGTACTGCTGCTGGGCATCGCCCTCGCATATGGCATCGGCTTCCTCGAGCCGGAACACGCACACGAGCATGGCGGCCATTCACACGGACCGGAAGCGACCGAAACGGAACACGGTCATTCACATTCTCACTGAGTGAAGCGACTTATTCTTCGTCGCATTCGCTGCAGATGCCTTTGAGTAAAATTTCGGTCACCTTGCCCACCGCTGCCCACTGCTTGTTTTTCGGTGTCTTGAATTCGACATCGTGCAGGCAGGAAACACTGCCACATTCGGTGCAGACAAAATGCGGATGCTCGGCGTCTTCCGGTTCATCGGGGTTCCGCAGTTCGAACCGCCAGGCATGATCCCCCAGTTCGGTTCGCTTGACCAGTCCCGCTTCCGCCAGATCGATCAGGTTGCGGTACACGGTGGCTTTATCGAAGCCCATCGGCGTCAGCTCTTCGGCAATCTCAGCATGCGTCAGAGGTGAAGTCGCCTGCCGCAAAAACTGGATCACCGTGATCCGGGCAGCCGTACTCCGTAAGCCGCTCTTGCGAACCAGCGTACGGATTTCATCAATCTCTTCTGCTTGGGACAGATTTTTCATGTCGTTATATCCAAGGCGCCCCACAGCGCCGGCGAGTTAATATTCAGTGACGGAAACTTATATTAACGATTATATACAAGAATTACGAGATACCGGTAAATAAATGTGTTTTCCCGCCCGTTTCCCTCGCCACTCAGACAAAGCTGTCCAGTCTCTGTCCGGTGGCTAACGGACAAAGACTTCAATATGACTCTAATGAACAACTTCCCTTGTCAGGAGGTGCTGCCTGCGGATGATAGCGAATCGAGTCCGACGTATGAATTCTGACACACGTAATCAGACCGTCTTCAGCCTTGATTCTCAGGATCCATTCTGAAGCACCAAATTGCAATGGGGCCGAAAAGATTCTTGAATCCTGAGATGGAGAAGCCGTAATCCACGATTGAGGCAATGTCGCGACTTTCTCATCCAGATCATGTAAAGAGCCTCCCACTTCAGCGACCTCATAGATCGCCAGCAGCTCCGTATTGGCCGCATTCGCAAACAGGAAACCATGGATACAGAGGAAATAGAAGATTCCCAAAATCAACAGAATCGCCATCGTATTCCCGAGAATGAGTATCTTTTCCCTGAACCTTGATCTTTTGTCGGATGAGATCATTTCAGCTACCGGTGCTTCACGCAGGATCAATACTTAAAAACAGAGAATGCCAACTCCCTTCATCTTATTCCCTGACATCAACTGCGTACACATAACTTTCGTGTTTTTCGTGGTTCATAAAAGTCCCAGATCAGTCTCGCTCACATTCTCCCCCTTGATCTTCCTTCGAGTTTCGCCTGTAATAGAATAACACAATCCATCACTCACACTCCTGTTCTTGAATGACGGCCAATCCTCATGCACAATTTCACTGCTCTCACCCGCAGCCTGCTCACCGCCCTGCTCTCCTGCCTCTTCCTCACCCCGACAAACGCAGCAGATCGTGATCCCGCCGAGAAACCATTCACCGTCACCGAGAGCTATCAACAGCTTGCCGACACAATGGAACCGCTGCAGGCCTGGCAGGCCACCAACCAAGCCGAGCACGAAGCCTGGCGAAAACAGTTTCATCCGACCGTCACCCGCATCCTGGGCAAAATGCCTGAACCGGTCCCCCTGGAAGTCAAGTGGGCCGAAAAGAAAGAGTTCGATACCTTCACCCGCCACAAAGTTTTTATCCGCACCGAAGCCGCCTATTGGGCTCCCGTCTATTATTTCGTCCCTCACCAGTTAAAGAAAAAAGTCCCCGCGATTGTCTGCATGCACGGACACAGCGGCATCATCCCCTACATCGATGAAGGCAAAACCAAGGCCGACAAAGAAAAGACCCGTCAGAGCGAACTCGATTACGCCGTCTACTTCGCGAAGCACGGCTACATCACCGCCGCCATCGTCATGCGGGGCTGGAACGAAACCGCCGGCGACCAGGATCGCGGCGTCTCGCACACCAAACGCAGTTGCCTGCAGATGACCATGAACGCCCTCCTCATCGGCAGTACCCCCCAGGGCCAGCGCAGCTGGGACGCCATGCGCGTCATCGACTTCCTGCAGACCCAGGACCAGGTCGACCCGGACCGCATCGCTGCCGCCGGCTTGTCAGGTGGCGGCGCGACCGCCATGTATCTGCCCATCCTCGACGAGCGTGTCAAACTCACCATGATCGCTGGTGCCTTTTCAACCTACCGTGCCTCCTATTATTCAATGCCACATTGCCTCTGCCAGTGCATGCCCGAGATGATGCGGTTCGGCGAAATGTCCGACGTCGTCGCTTTGCACGCCCCCCGCCCGGTCCTGCTCATCAACGGCATCGACGACAAAATCTTCCCCATCGCAGCCGCCCGCGAGGGATATGAAAAGCTGCAACAGGTCTACCAGGTTCTGGATGCCGAAGAAAACATCGACGCCGACTTCTTTCAGGGTGGCCACCGCTGGTCCAACAACAAAAGCCTCGACTTCCTCAAACAACACTTCGGCGAGTAACAGCCTGATTCACATCTTTTGAAATATTCGGATCTGCAGGAACCGCGGCTGATCTTACCTGCGATCCTTGACCTGTCCGCGTTCCCGCTTCCACCAGCGTCAGCATTCGCCTGCAGGACTGAACTTCCCCCACCTGCTGCTGCACATTCCCGCACTCCCGCTGCATAAAATGAACTTGACCGCTGCGCGCCACGAGCGATAAACGCTAAACTGTGTCGCGCGCGTGCCCAGTTTACAGTGCACTGAAACACGCACCACTTGTTCGCGTTCTTCACTGCAAAACAGCCTGATTTTTCCAGATATTCACTTGCCACATCAGCACCAGTTCCGAAAGTATGCCTGCGGGTCGCCGCACTTCGCAGCCCTTCGTCCCGGCACCACCTCAGCACCGCCAGATATCGTGCCCGTATCGACAGATATCGCCACATTAGATCGTTCATCTCCCTTGACCTCCCCACGCCCTTCCCTAAGATTTTCCTCGAACATGAAATGAAACCCGATTCCAAAACCCCAACCATCACTCCTCCCCTTTCGTGTCATTTCGTGCTTTTCGTGGTAGCAATATCAATCACCGGGTGCCTCAGTTGGCTTGCTCACAGTGCTGGCGCCAATGTCCCCTACCCGTTTCACATCACATTATAAAAGAGGTGCCCCACTCCCGTAGATGAATATCCCGAACCACTGAAAGATTAAAAGGTGATATCACTATTCACTCTAGAAAATCTCAGATTAGCCGCAGAGCGTTATAGCTCCGGTTCTTTTACCGAGATATGTCCGAACCGCGGCTAACGTGAAAGAAAAAGTGGGTAACCCCGGATGCAATCCGGGGTGAGCACAGCGAACAGGAGGTCCCAGTGAAATCGGTCCGTTCAGAGTAAAGCCACCAACCTCTATCGCTTCAGGAAGTGAGATTCGCGCAACCACAACAGAACGCGAACTCCGCAACCTCCTGTTGTCTCGCGACAACCTCGGGTTAAAATGATCTGCTCAAATAGAAATTTTCGCGTCTTTCGAGTATTTCATAGTTCAACCAGACAAAGCTTATTCCCCTCAGTCATCGCGTCGTACCGCCTCCACTTCAATCGTCCGGCAGAACCGAAAGTTGCGTGATTCAGCAGCCCCAGCGATTTCCATACTTCGATGAAAACTGTCATGCCCGCGCGCTACCCGCTCGTTATCCTCGTTTTCTAAATCGACAGGATCTATCAATGGCCCTTCAACTTGATCTTCATAAGAATAAGCATCAAATACCCACTCGTTGCGAAACATATCCAGGTCATAGATGCCGAAATTATTCGCTGCCTCAACTCCTACCGGCCAGGGACGCCCTATATCGACTTTCCAGTCGGGCCGACGCTCTTCATTTCCATAGAAATAAACTGTCGATGTTCCCGCCCGGGCCACCCATTCCCATTCTGCACTGGTCAGTAATCGGTAGCCTGTGCCTCCGATGATTTCCACTTCAGCATCAGAAATAGCCCCACTCGATTCACGTAACATGAATTCGCCAAATCGATAGTAGGCAGGCAGCCCTTCGCGTTCGCTCATATTGTTACACGCCTCGATGCAATCATACCAGCTGACACCTTCAACCGGAAACTGCCACGTATCAAGCCCCTCAACATGCGAAGCCAGATACCCTGATGCGGCATAAGCACTCGGATTGATCCCCATCAATTTCCAATACTGGTTCTGGGTAATGCGATGGATCCCGACATACATGGGCTTCGTCAAAATACAATCAAAAATCGGCTCATCGATTTTTGAAAACCCCTGACGTTCTAATTCCTGGTTAACCTCTTTAGTTGCGCCACATCGAAATTCGCCCGGCGGAACTAAAATAGATTCCACTCCCAGGGAATCTGTCATGCGCAGTGGAACGCGACATCGCCGTGCCCATGCTTCCTGAGCTGAAACAGCCGCCTCTAGATCAAAGGGAAGCTTCAGCAGTAACTGTTCTCGTTTTTCTGCATTCATCCTGTTCACCCCCCATGAACTGCTGACCACTTTCAATGCATACCGCGGTCGATCTTACCCTCTCACATAAACCGAGTACAGAATTTTTCGTGCTTTTCGTGTCTTTCGTGGTTCATAATATTTTGTATCTTTCATCATCCAACCACAGTTTCATATTGCCTATCGTTGCGAAAACGGCCACGATTGAGAATAGTAACATTGGAATTCACACGATTAATCCCACCAGAACATAAAGGTCCGTCTCACCATGAAACGTCTGTTGTTCCTGCTCAGCCTTACACTGCTGCTGACTCCCGCTGCACACGCACAACGCCCCAAACCCAATTACGATGAGAGCCAGGTCCCGGAATTCAAACTCCCCGATCCGCTCGTCACACAAGCTGGCAAAAAAGTGGATTCCGCCGAGGAATGGAACAAAGTCCGCCGCCCGGAAATTCTGGAACTGTTCGAGACCGAAGTCTACGGCAAAAGTCCTGCACGCCCCGAGAACATGTTGTTCGAAGTGACATCGGTAAAAAACGATGCCCTGGGCGGCAAAGCGATTCGCAAAGAAGTCTCGGTCTATTTCTCCGGCAAAAAAGCAGGGCCGCGGATGGACCTCTTGATCTATCTGCCGGCCAAAGCCACCAAACCGGTTCCCGTCTTTATGGGCCTCAACTTTTACGGCAATCACACTATCACCGATGAAACAGACGTCCAAATCAACGGCAACTGGATGCGGGCCAGCAAAGAAAAAGGCATTGTCGATCACAAAGCGACTGAAGACTCGCGGGGCAAATCTTCGTCACGCTGGCCCATTGAAACCATCATTGATCGTGGTTACGGACTGGTCGCCATCTACTGTGGCGACATTGATCCCGATTACGACGATGGTTTCAAGAACGGCGTTCACGCGCTATTTAATTCCAAACAGAAACCCGCGCCCGATGAATGGGGCACGATCTCTGCCTGGGCCTGGGGCTTGAGCTGTGCCCTGGACTACCTCGAAACCGACAAGCAGATCGACGCCAGCAAAGTCGCGGTGATCGGTCACTCCCGGCTGGGGAAAACGTCCCTCTGGGCAGGCGCAACGGACCCGCGTTTTGCCCTCGTCATTTCGAACGACTCGGGTTGTGGCGGAGCGGCTCTCAGTCGACGTCGCTTTGGTGAAACACTGCACGTCATCAACAACGCCTTCCCGCACTGGTTCTGTGATAATTTCAATAAATATATCGACAAGGAAAACGATCTGCCCGTCGATCAACACATGCTGATCTCTTTAATCGCGCCGCGGCCCGTGTATGTCGCCAGTGCCGAGGACGACCAATGGGCCGACCCGAAGGGGGAATTCCTCTCGGTGAAATATGCGGAACCGGTTTACAAACTGCTGGGAACAACCGGCTTCGGCGCAGAGGACATGCCAGGCGTCAACAAACCTGTGCAGAAACAGATGGGTTATCACATCCGCACCGGCAAACACGATGTGACTGATTTCGACTGGCAGCAGTACCTGAACTTCGCCGACCAGCATTTTCAAGGCAGTTAAGCCGCACATCACATTCACAGGCGCACATCCGGGCCAGCAGGTCACTCCAACCTCCTGCTGGCCTGCTGTTTATATTGATTGCGGAACGGCACATTCACCCTCAAAACAGCCGACTTTTCATGCGGACCACTGCAGTTTTGCCGAACGCCGCTTGCCTCTGCCCGAAAACCCACGATAATGGGGGCAAGTGTTCAATTTCCCATTTAAAATAAACTGACGACTATTAATATGATGAATTCTCGTACCCGGAACTCACTCAACTTCAATCAACGTGCGCCTCGATTCTGCCTGATCCTGCTTCTGCTGTCGCTCCTGCCGCTCCCATTGGTACACGCCGATAAAGCCTCTGATGAATTCCAGCTGGCCATCGGCCTGTACAAACAGAATCGCTGGGAACTCGCTACCGAAAGGTTTCAGAAGTACCTGAAGGATTACCCCACGGATGCCAGCGTTCCCCTGGCGAAATTTTACCTGGGCCTGACACTCGTCAATCAACAGAAATACCAGGAAGCCCGGACGATCCTCAGGGAGTTCGTCAAACAACATCCGCAAAACAATAACCTGCCTGATGCCCTCTACCGAATTGCCGAATGCAGTTATCTGCTCGACGATCTGGACGCCGCCGAAAAAGAGTTTACGGAATTCCTCAAGCTCTATCCCAATCATGCGCTGGAAGAATGGGCTTATCCCTACTTTGGTGATGTCCTGCTGCGTCGCGGCAAAGCGGACCTGGCGATTAAAAGTTTTCAGCGATCTCTCGAACGTCACCCCAAAGGAGCGATGGCCGAAGACGCACAGTTTGGACTGGCCTCTTCCTACCTCCGCAACAAGCAGAGTGACGAAGCGGAAAAACGATTCAAAGCAATCGCCGGCCAGAAAAATCACTCACGCGGCAGCGACGCCCAGATGTCACTCGCGACTTCCCTGTTCGACCGCGGACAATATCAGTCCGCCGCCGATGCCTTCCTGGAACTTCCTGAGAAATTTCCCGAAAGCCCACTGGGAATCACAGCTCGACTCAATGCTGGCTACGCCTATTACGATCTCAAGCAATATGCCAAAGCGATCCAGCAGTTTGACCTGGTCACCAAAGACCCCAAGCATGCAGCGAACGCATTATACTGGAAGGGAGTCAGTCTCAAAGGCGAACAACAGCTGCCCGCTGCCATCACTGCGTTTGAACTGGCACTCAAATCAAAACCCAGTCCCCAACAGAAAGAGTCAACCACCTATCAGCTGGCCGACGCCCTGCTACGTTCCGGTAAACCCGCCGCAGCCAAGGCATTGTTCCTGGAAGTCGTCAAACAGTTTCCCAAGAGTGAACTGGCAGACGACAGCCTGCATTTTGCCATTGAAGCAGCATTGCTGACAGACGAACTGGCAGAAGCCGAACAGCTTTCCGCCCAGTTTGAAAAAACATTTCCCCAGAGTGGATTACGTCTGCATCAGGAACTGCTCAAAGGGCGTATCCTGGATGCGAAAGGCAAACCCGAAGACCTGGCGACAGCGGCGACTCATTTTCAGAACGTGCTCAATGAGTCCAAGCTGGAGAACACACAACTACTCGCACGGCTCTACCTGGCACGCACTTACCAGAAACTCAAACAGTACGACAAATCCATCGAGGTTCTGGACCCCTATCTCAAAGACCCCAAAGCGGTCAAAACATCCAGCGAATATGCAGACGCCCTGGTACTACAGAGCAACAACTTTAATTCTCAACAGAAATATGCCGAAGCCGAGTCCCTCTCGAAAGAGTATCTGAAGCAGTTCCCCAACGAAGTCCGCTTCAATCAGATCCTGGCGAACCTGATCATCCTCACTTCCAAAAACAACAAGCAGCAGGAAGTCGATCAATATCTCAAACAGTTGCAGGACCGCAAACCCGCAGGGGATCTCCTGCTCCAGACCTATCGCCAGCTGGCGGAACGCAATTATGAACAGAAACAGTGGGCACGCGCCAAAACATTTTTTAACGAGATCGTGAAACTCGGTTCGGAGTCACCCGAATTTCCTGCCGGTCTGTCCGGGTTAGCCTGGAGTGAATTTCAACTCGCAGAAAATGCAGCCGCGGCGGAACACTTCCAGCAGTTCGTCCAGAAATTCCCGGAAAGTCCGCTCACTGCTGAAGCCGCCTATATGCAGGGACGCAGCCTGGAAAACAATAAACAGCTCGATGCTGCCGTCGACGTCTACCAGAAAGTACTTCAGCAGTTCGCCCCTTCCCGTTACGCTATGCTTTCGGGACTGCAGGCCGCTCGCACGTTGTTTCAACTGAAAAAAATTGATGAGGTCAACCTGGCTTATGAAGCGCTCCTGCAGAAATTCCCCAAGGTCGACAATCTTGATAAGATTCTGGACGAATGGGCGCTGATCAATTACGAAGCAGAACAGTTTGCGAAGTCGGACGAAATCTTTCGCAGACTGATAACAGAAACACCCGACAGTGAACTGGCCGATAATGCCCGTCTGAGTCTCGCAGAAAGCGATCTGATCGCCGGGAAACTGGAACCCGCCGCCAAAGCATTCACTGAACTGCAGAGCGACCCCAAATCAGATAAAAAAGTACAACAGGTCTCCCTGTATCGCCTCATCGAAATCAACCTCGAACTCCAGAAATGGGAACTGGTCGACAAATTCTCGAAAGAGTTACTGAAACGCTTTCCTGAAAATGAATACGCGGCGTTTGCCCAGTTCCATGAAGCCGAAGCCGCCCTGTATCAGAATCAGGTGGAGATCGCACAGGCAGCATTATTAAAACTGGCGGCAAAAGACAGATTGGAAACACTCAGCCAGGAACCCTGGTACCCCCGCGTCTGGGTACTGTTGGCGGAAACGTACTTTCGCCAGAAAAAATACAAAGAAGTCGCAGAAACTGTCGACCGCTTCCGCACCTGGGACCCGGACAGTCCGTTTCTGTACCAGGCAGAAGAAGTTCTGGGCAGAAGCCTGAAGAACCAGGCCAAATTTGACGAAGCCCGCAAGGTCTTCCAGCAGATCATCGACTCTGAACACGGTCGACGTACAGCCACAGCCGCCAAATGCCAGTTCCTGCTGGCAGAAACCCTGATGATCCAGGAAAAATTCAAGGAAGCCCTGCTGGCCTATCTGCAGGTGGACATCCAGTATAAATTCCCCGAATGGCAGGCCCCCGCGCTGTATCAGGCGGCCATGTGCCACGAAGCCCTGAACGAATGGCCTCAAGCCCAGAAAACATATCAAGATTATTTGAAGCGTTTTCCGGAGCACGAACTGGTCCCCCAGGCTAAAGAACGACTGAAAGCGGTTACAGCCCGGATCAGCAAAAATTAATCGGCTGACTTGATCTCCATACTTCACAGCCTGTCCCGGACAGCGCGGAATTGCCATTCCAGACTCGACGGGAATCTCCGTCTGACGTAAACTAGACTCCATCCTGAGCTCAGTCCGCCATGGATGCTCAGAATTTCCAGGGCAACAGAGCTTCTCAATTCGCTGATCAGCTTCCAGCAAGTTCGACAGATCACCTGTTGCTCATTAACAGATACACGAGAATGACACGCAGTACTCATGATCAAATTAAACAGTAACCAGCAATACTCAACAGGTTCCTCTGCCGACCTACAGCGCGGTACGCAACTCCGGTTCCTGGTAAAGTTGCTTGTCATCTGTGGACTCTGGCTGATACTGACTCCCGACAGCAGTCCCGCGCAGGAACGGCTGCCTAAGGTTGTGGAATCGGTGAATGGAGAGCTGGTCGAAGTCAAAGATCCCAACGGCCCCCTCCCGGAAGCCTTAGAGCAGATGGAACGGGGAACCAAGATTCCTTTCACCCCCCAGGAAATCATCGAAGAGCTGAAATACTTTCTGCTGCCCTTTGTGATTGCTTCCATTATCTCCATGTGGTTCATCATTGAACGACTGGTGATCCTCAGGTCCGGTCGTGTGATCCCCCGGCATTTCGTCACGCGGTTTCTGAAACTGCTTAAAGACGGTAAACTCAATTCCCGGTCTGCGTTGAAACTGTGTGACGAAAACCCCAGTCCGATCGCCTCGGTTTTTGCGCACGGCATTCGCAAGTGGGGGAAACCCAGCGTCGAAGTCGAACAGGCCATCATCGATGGCGGCGAACGACAGCTCTCTCAACTGCGCAAACATCTGCGTGTCATCAATGGTGTCGCAACGGTCGCCCCGCTGATGGGTCTTTTGGGAACCGTCATCGGTATGATCCTGGCCTTCAACGATATCGCCAACAGCAGTGCCATGGGCAAAGCCGAAGAACTCGCCGGCGGTATCGCGCTGGCGTTGTTGACCACCGCGCTGGGGCTCGGCATCGCCATCCCCTCGCTGATCATGTATATGTACCTGGCCGGCCGCGTTGATGGGCTCGTCATGGAAATGGATCAGTCCGCCCAGGACCTGGTACACCTCATCTCTGCAGAAGGGCTCGCCGCCAGTGCCGCCAGCCGTAAATCGACTTCAACAGCACCAGCGAACACGTCGAAAACCAAAGCCAAGCCGGATAAAACAACGAGCACTTCCTGAATCAGGCATTCAGATCGCATCACGCTCTTCCCGCACAATACCTGCTTTCGTACAGAACAACCACTTCTAAGTTGTTCCGGGACCTGTCCCTATTTACAATAGAGAACGATTCCCCCGCCGGGGTTCCGTGTCCTGCATCCAGCTTTTGGCTGATTCACTCTTATTTCTGAACAGATAGAGATACCTCATGGCTGAATCGAAAGAATTCAAGGCTGTTCCGCTTGAAGACGAATTATCACAGATCGAACGCGACCTGAAATTCTACCCTTCTACAACCACTGATCCCCAAGTACTCACATCCAGCCAGATTGAACAGTTCAACCAGGATGGTTACCTGCGCAGCCTGCCTGTCTTCAACGAACAGGAAGTTCAGGAAAATCGGGAGTACTTCGACCGTCTGCTGGAATCCGTGATTGCCGCCGGCGGTGACAGTTATTCCATCAGCACCGCACACATGAAATATGGCAAAGTCTACGACCTGCTGACGCACCCCCAAATCGTCGCATATGTCAAAGACCTGCTGGGGGAAAATGTCATCGCCTGGGGATCTCACTTTTTCTGTAAAATGCCCCAGGATGGGAAATCGGTGGCCTGGCACCAGGATGCCAGCTACTGGCCGCTCTCCCCTTCCAAAGCCGTCACGGTCTGGCTGGCCATTGATGATGCCGACCCGGAAAATGCCAACATGCGTTTCATCGCCGGCAGTCATCACCACGGCCACATGACCTATCGCCCCAGTGGTTCGCATGAAGACAACGTACTCAACCAGACCATCGAAAACGCAGAGCAGTACGGCACTCCCGTTGATGACACGCTGCAGGCCGGCGAAATTTCGATTCACTCCGATCTGTTGCTGCATGGCTCGGAAGCCAACCAGTCGGATCGCAGGCGTTGTGGCCTGACCCTTAGATACTGTGCTGCCGACGTCCGGGCCGGCATGGACTGGAATGCCAAAGGCGTGATTGTCTCTGGCGCCGATCCCTCGGGACACTGGTTAAATCCAGCGCGTCCTGAAAACGACTAAACTTTCGCACTCGCACCCTGGAACTGACAACTGATGCAAAAATATTATGCGGAAATCTTCGGCACGTTCATCCTGCTGTTCTCGGGAGCAGGTGCGATCGTCACGAATCAGGTCTCAAACGGAACCGTGACGCACGTCGGCATTGCGCTGGTGTTCGGACTGGTTGTCACAGCCATCATTTACGCGATTGGAGAAATCTCCGGCGCACATATCAACCCGGCTGTCACGATTGCCTTCTGGGTCGGCGGTCGCTTTCCCGGGAAACAGGTTCTGCCTTACATCGTCTGCCAGGTGATTGGTGCCCTTGCCGCCTGCCTGCTGTTAAGAGTCATCTTCCCCGGCCTCGATAATTACGGCATGACGCGTCCCGCCGGTTCGGATCTGCAGTCCCTGATTCTGGAAGGGGTGCTGACGTGGATGCTGATGTTTGTCGTGCTCTGTGTGAGTACCGGCGCCAAAGAGACCGGCATCCTGGCTGGTGTCGCCATTGGTGCCGTCATCGCGCTGGAGGCGATGTTTGCCGGCCCCATCTGCGGCGCGTCCATGAATCCAGCCCGCTCACTGGCACCGGCGCTGGTCAGTAACAACCTGCAGTCCCTGTGGCTGTATCTCGTCGGTCCCACAGCCGGCGCCATCCTCGCGGTCCCGTCACTCTGGCTGGTGCGCAATAACCATAATTCAAAAACGACTGAAACAACGGAAGAACCTGTACAAGGATAAAACACTCGATAATCGCTCATTTCATAATCAATACCTCAGAGAGGGTCACACCATGATCAACTGGCAACACATTCTGGTTTGGGGCATCGCTTTTTCCGGATTCACAGGCGCAATCGTTTTCGCGGCGAGTCCCGCCCCCTCCGGCGACGCGTCCATTGTTTCACCAGACTCCAAAGTGGAAGAACTCTGGGTCGACAAAGGCTTCACCGAAGGTGCCTGCGTCAGCAAAGACGGCATCATTTACTTCAGTGATATCAACTTTGCCGGCGGAAAAGGCAAGATCATGGCCTTTGATCCTTCAACGGGCAAAACCACTGTCTTCAGTGCCGACAGCGGTCAGAGTAACGGTCTGATGATCAACAAAAAAGGCAAAATGCTCGCCGCCTGTGGTGCCAATAACGGCAAACAATGCCTGGCGCAAATCACAAAAAACGGAAAAGTAAAACCCATTGTCGAAACCTTCGAAGGCAAAAAATTCAATGCCCCGAATGACCTGGTCGTTCATCCCGGAGGCTGGGTCTATTTCACCGATCCCCGCTACGTCGGACACGAACCACTCGAACTCGATCACATGAGTGTCTTTCGTTATGACCCTAAAACCAAAACCGTGCACCGCGCTACAAGCGATATCACAAAGCCGAATGGCGTCGTGGTTTCACCCGATGGAAAAACCCTGTATGTCGCAGAGACCGACAATGGTGCCAGCGGCCTGGAAAAAGAGCCACCACAAGAACCCAAACTGCGGATGACCCTCAATGCGTTCCCCATCAAAAAAGATGGTTCGCTCGGAAAGAAAAATATCCTGGCTGACTTCGGCGATAAAGAGACCGGCATTGATGGCATGACCGTCGACCAGAAAGGCAACATCTACGCCGCCTTTCGCGCTGAGAGCCGGTTTGGCATCGTGGTGTTTTCTCCGGAAGGCAAAGAGCTGGCCTACATCCCCACACCGAGCCTGCCCACCAACTGCACGTTTGGAATCGGCGATGACGCGTCCACGCTCTACATCACTGCCGGGAGTGGCCTGTACCGGATTCCCTGTAAAATCCCCGGTTTCCATCCGGCACTGCCAGTCGACAAATAGTCGTTAGCGTGATGCTTTCAACGTAATCAGCCGGCCCAGCGCGACCTGCTGTCGGGTGACTTCTTTGACCACCGTCCACCTGTCTGAACTCTGCGGCTGCAGCAGTTCAGGCAGGTAAGGATTCCGCTGGAAATACAAAACGTAAGGCGAAACCGGTCGCTCTGACTCGAAGGGAACCAGCTGGATCCCCTTGCGTTTGATCTCCGGGGTCTCCTGCAACATCTGCAACCACGCCGGATGCAAAATGGGGGCAATTTGAACAATGCTGTTGCCAGGCACTTCCTGGACCACTTCTCCTAACAGATCTGCAGTCAACGAATCCCCCCAGTAAGTCGCTTCCATACCAAGCTGATCTGCCCCGCTCAAGCCACCTGTCAGCAGACTGTAATAACTGAGCCAGCAGGGAGCATATAGAATCGAACCGGTGAACTGCGACAGCAGCAAAAGTGTGACGGCAGTGATCGCGATCCTCTGACTGAAGCGCCGGTTCAACCAGCTGATCACAGTCTTTGCCCCCAGACCGATCAAGATCGCCAGTAGCGGAAAGACCATCAGAAACAACCGCACGCCATCATAAACGGTGATGCCCGGCAGCGTGAATAATATCAGAGGCCACAACATCGACAGGAAAAGCAGCAGTTCGCCCGACGGTCGCTTCTGCTGATCTGTTTTGAAATCACGCCAGAGCTTTGTGACCCCGAAACCACTGCAGATCAGCAGCCCCACAGGAACCGTTGTCAGTAACATCACCCAGGCATAATGCCAGGGCAGATCGCGATCGGCGTATTTTGTTCCGAAGTATTCAACATACAATGCCGCCCGCCCGGTTGTTCTGCCCAGGTACTCGCTCAGGTGTCCTGCCGGATCAAACCAGAGCCAAGGCCAGCCGACAAAGAAAACCAATACTCCCACGCCGCCCCAGCAAATGAGAGGCAGTAACGCGCGCTGACGCCATTTCCAGACCGCCCACACAATCACGGGAATCGGAATCAGCACTGCCTGTATTTTGGTGAGCAGCGCCAGCCCCAGCACGATTCCGGTCAGGCAGGCACACTTCTTCGAAGGCGGCAGCCCTGTATCCCACCACTGCACGATCGCCAGTACCGCGAGCGTATAAAACAGAGCTGTCGGCATTTCCAGAGCCGCCAGATGAGCGTGACCGAACAGACGAGGCAGCGCCAACAGTGAACCAGCGGCAATCAGTGCCCCCTGGTGACCGGACCGCTTAAAAGTAAACCAGCCGACCAGGAAGACCAGGCAGGCAAAACAGGCCGCAGATCCATACCTGCCATAAGTCACGACGAACGGACGGCTGTCCTCACCGGCCAGTCCCGCCACCGATTCATGTGCCAGCCCGATCAGGAACCGCCCCAGGGGGGGATGATCGGGCAGATAGTTCGGATGCTCAAAGATTTCCCGCAGGCTCTGCGGGTCTATTATCCCCAGGCCATAGACGCGTATCGCCCGCACGAGAAATACGCCCTGCCCGACATTAAAGGGTTCATCCACTGTCATGCCCGGCCCGGGTCCCGTGAAGGACAGGTCCTCTGCACAATCCAGTTGGGAACTCACCAGCAGAAACGACAGCCCTGCCAGCAACAGGTACCACAGCAGGGCAACAGGTCGCCGTTGGACAGGAGAGTCGGGGGAAGGCTTTTGTTGTTTCATACCCGTTATTATGCAGAAAGTCGGCGCGTAAAAAAACCCGACCAAGAGTTTGACCTCTTAGCCGGGTTTAGTCGTTCACGCAAACCAGCAAATCCCTTTGCGATTGTTCTGGTTGTCCAGTGGGTCGCTCTCTCGACACCGTCCATAATATCGAGAACTACGCTTCCCTGGCATGCTCACCTTAAGGCATTCCTGCCCGGTCTATTAGGCGATCTGCTTTTTACGTCCAACCAAGGTCCGAATCCGTTCGGCCAGTAATGCTGCGTCAAATGGTTTCCGGAAAGTTTCGTTAAACAATGTTCTGTCGAAACCGCTGGCGTTGTCTTCATCGCTCAACAGGGCAATCAGAACAGAGTCTGTGTAGTCTTTGTTGCGTCGCAGGTTCTGAGCGATCATCAGAGCTTCATTGCGACCCATTGCGAAATCTACGATCACGCAGTCGGGGTGCAGTGATTCAGCCTGGATACCAGC
This sequence comes from Gimesia maris, assembly GCF_008298035.1. Taxonomy (NCBI): domain Bacteria; kingdom Pseudomonadati; phylum Planctomycetota; class Planctomycetia; order Planctomycetales; family Planctomycetaceae; genus Gimesia; species Gimesia maris. Next base: position 420,432 of record NZ_CP042910.1, on the reverse strand, counting down.
TTCAAAACCACTCACGGCGTATTCAATCTTGAAATCTTCAGTTGCCATCAGATCGTCAAGGCTTGCACGAACCTGGGTGTCTGCACCAACGAGCAATAACTTGCCCATGGCTTCGTCTTCCAGTTCGCCCAGGGGCATACCGTGTTCTTTAAGAAATCGAATAAGGTGCTCACGTGGGATTCGTCGGTCCTGAGAACCGGGGATCCGGTATCCTCTCAGACGGCCGGAGTCGAACCACTTACTAACCGTGCGGGGTGCAACCTTACAGATCTTTGCTACTTGGCCAGTAGTGAAGATCGTTTTCATTGCGGGCTCTCCAATCACATGCTTGGCAAATCTATTCGAAGAAAGGTTACTCTTCTTCTGCTTTAACCCCTACTACTTTTGCGGCTATCCTGGCCAGTCAGTTTCAAGTTGTAACCTGAGTAGTCTTGGGTCGGGGTTTGTTTAAGGAGACAGCATCTCCAGAAACTGTTTCAAAATGCCAATCTTTAATTTTTAAGGAAATTTGGGATCTGGTACGTAATACTTTTTGGGGTCGGACTGAATGACAATCGCAATACCATTCAGATCAGTTCGTCAGACTAGATCCATCTTGTCCTCTCCCCCCTTACAGACATTTGAAGGGAATGAACCCGTCAAACTGTTGCTGACTGGTTCGACGTGGTTTTTACGTCTTTCCGGTTTCAACCGTCTGCCCTAATTGCATCGACGAAACTGGAGTGAGGACTTTAAGTTCTTTGACAAGAGAGAGTGCAGTACGGACAGAGACACTCAGATTAGCTGGCAGGGAAGAATCAACTGTGCGGAATATCTGGCCGTAATCCTCTATAATTCAGGCACTTAAATCGCTTGTGAGAAACACTTAAGATATGAACCAAATTTCTGCAGGCACTTGAATTTTTCACACAGGTTTCAGGCCTTTTTCCAGCCTGCAACCCGGGAGAGGGCGGATAATCGTTAGGACAACAGCAGCCTGCTTCTGGTTCAGACTATTGCACCTGTCATATCTATTACGATGGAAATTCCGGTTTGTGTTGGATCGATTTCTAAAACTCATAAACAATCGTCTCGCTCAGGAATGCCACTCAAATCTCCTTTTTCGCTTGCTCTGCGACAGATGTCTCGTCTAAGATCAAGACACTTTCCCGGCCAGGTCAGCCGGATCTTCAATTCAGAACGAGTTGTGGCTCCAGCAGGCCAGCGGATCTTTTCCATTCATAACGATTCAGTACTCTCTGAAAGTTGACTCCTGTTTCTGATAACTGATTCCTGCCAACTCAATCCGGAAGTAATGCACTCACTATGGCGCAGTCACTCCAAGAATATGCTGAATGGTTAGCCAGTCGCGATGACCTGATCTGGCCCGTCGCTCCGGAACTGGTTGCCCCTAAAGCCACTCCCTTCCTGAAACCATTGAACGGGATCAAGGCCGTTACATTCAGCGTGTACGGCACATTACTCCATATTGCCGATGGTTGCCTGCTGTTCGATCACGGGCAACAACTCAGAATGCAGATTGCCCTCGATAAAACCATTAAAGAATTCAATATGTGGAACAGCATGTCCCGCAAACCGGGTGCCCCCTGGGAATACATGCTCTCACAATATCGCAACCTGCTGGAAGACCAGCAGATTTCCAGCAGGACTGCCAAAGGAGAAAAACCGGAAATCAATTCCGTGGAACTCTGGAAACAGCTCATCACGCGACTGCAGAAGAATGAATACTCGTTCGACGAATCTTTCTATGGAAACCTGGATGACTTCAGCCTGAAAGTCGCCTACTTCTTTCATGCTTCACTGCAAGGCATTCAACCCATGCCCGAAGCGTTAGCGACACTTGAAGAGTTGAGTAAACGGGGTAAAAAAATCGCCTTGTTCGCCGATGCACAACCTTTCACACTGGTTCACCTGTTGCGAGGATTAAGCTTACAAGGTAAACTGCCGCCACTTTCCGAGCTCTTCACCCAGGAATGCTTCTGTTTCTCCTATCGAGAAGAAGTCCGTAAACCATCAGCATCTCTTTATGAGAGGCTGCTCGAACGATTTGAACAGTCAGGCATCGCTCCTGAGGAAATTCTGCATGTGGGAACCCGCATCGAAGACGACCTGGCGATCGCCCGGCGCTTTGGTATGAAAACCATATTATTCGCCGGTGATTCACTCAGTGTGCATGCCAGTAAAGCGCAAGTCCGCAATTCTGACACAAAACCTGACAGATTGATCACCAGTTTAGGCCAATTAACAGAGATCCTCGATTAACATGGTTTCCGATTTTTGTTAGTATCCCGGCTTGATCACGAATAAAGTGGCCTGTTTCAGCAGATAAGTGCTCAGGCTTTCACATAATTCACCTTGTAAAACCATTTCATTCAGGGAATGGCCCCTGCCAGGGAACAAGGGCCGTTTTATATATTGATGACCCTAATGGAGAATAGAGAACATGCCTCCCAAGTTGCTTTATGGTGGAATCGACTTCGATTTTGACAACCCCGTATTCGGAATTGAAGAGATCAGGGAAATTAACCCGCAGCGATTTGAGATGGAACAGCTTTCCGGAATCGTACACGTCGACCGGGAAAACCATGGTATTGTCGGCTTTAAAGATGTCCGCGAAGACGAATTCTGGGTCCGGGGGCATATGCCCGGTTTCCCCTTAATGCCCGGCGTCATCCTCTGTGAATGCTCCGCACAGCTCGCTGGGTTCTATGCACGCAAGTACAAACTTCTGGGCGGAGATTTTCTCGGGTTCGGCGGTATGAACGACGTCCGCTTCCGCAGTCCCGTCTTCCCGAATCAGCGATTAGTCATCATGGCGCAGCTCGCACGGATTCGTGCCGGAAAACGCGCTGAATTCAACTTTCAGGGGCTGGTCGGCGACAGCATGGTCTTCAGCGGCCAGATGATTGGCGTGCCGATTGACAAGAACCAGGAAATTCCCGGCAAAGCCTGAACCTGATTCAAACATTGCTGATCTCCCCAGGCCCGTTTCAGAACGAGCCTGGGTGTTCAGCGATTTAATACAAGCCAACCTCAGATCGGGTCGGGCGCTTCTCACCATTCAACGTCGATAAAACATTACACCGCTGAATCATTAAAGCAGTTGAAACTGACTTTGATTATTCATCTTCGGCAGGAGGCTCAATGCCGAAATCGACAATCGACAGCAATGCTTCGAACGGGATATTGCGTTTCGCAAAATTCGCAGCGCCGCCCTGCAGACGGTCAACAACGCCCAGTGCTTTGATCACCTGACAGCCGAACTCTTCGGCACGGTCCACCGACAGCAGGGCACTGCCTGCAGTCGTGATCACATCATCCACAATCACAACTTTGTCGCCGGGCTTGACGGGACCTTCGACATATTTATTCGTGCCATGCCCCTTGGCTTCTTTTCGAACCATGAAACCATTCAAGGCTCTCCCCTGCTCGGCAGCAATCGCCAGCACGCCGGCAACAATCGGGTCGGCTCCAATCGACATACCGCCGATCGCATCAAATTCGGTATCACCCAGCAACTCCAGCAGACCGGCAGATACCTGCCGCAATCCATGCGAATGCAGGACAACCTGTTTGCCGTCCAGGTAATAAGTACTCTTCTTGCCTGAAGCCAGTGTGAAATCGCCGAACTTTAAAGCCCGCTCTCGAAACAACTCGACCAGTTTTTCCCGATCATACATGAATGCTCTGCCCCTAACCTGAATGTGTGACGTTCTCGAATGCAAAACCAGCCAGCGCACGTCTCATGCCTGCGCTCAATTCCGGATTCGCCACACGTATTCTACAGGCTTGAATTCAACATTCAAACGGACCACAGGGCAAGAATACCCGAATTCGTGTTTATTACATTGCTGCATGTAGCAAACAGATGACGGGGCACTGTTCCGGGGTCCGATGCACCCGCTCCCTCAGGGACGGATGACAACTTCCGAACCAATACCCAGCAGGTCATAGACTTCCGCGACGTGTTCATTCAACATCCGCACACAGCCTTTCGATTCCGCTTTGCCGATGGAAGCCGGATCAATCGTACCATGAATGCCATAGCTGTCGCCGATATCAATCCAGCGTTCCCCCAGCGGGTTGGTCGGATCGTCATTGGCAATCACACCATCGGGACCGTAATAGGTCGGATCAACCAGCTTTTCTTTCACCAGAAACTTGCCGGTGGGCGTCGAGTGATCTTTTCCAGTTCCAATCGAATACCTGCGAACAAAGTAACCGTGAGCGTGTATGGTTAAAGTGAAATCACTCAGGTCCACAAATGCATTGAAGGGGCCTTTGATGACTTTCAACTTCTGCCCCGGCCTGATCTTCACGGGATCAATCTGGTTCAGTTTCGCCAGGTATTCCCAGTTGATCTTATAATCTTTCGAGACTTTACGAAGTTGGTCACCGGGTTGAATTTCATAAGGCGTCATAAAATGAGGCTGGGGTGAAAAGTAGATCATCCGCGCCGTCTCTTCGATCCGTGATTTGATCACGGGAAAGAGCTCCGGTTGAGCCCAGTAGATTTTGGAAAGTCTTTTATGCGCTTCGAGAATCTTCCGCTGTTGAATCAGTTCATCAATGGCAATCAGATCAGGAACTTCCTGCTCCGCCGGGCTGGCACCAAACTCTTCTTTAAAGCTCGCATGTTCTGTGTTTTTGATCACTGGATTGCTGGCGCGTTTAATGCCTTCCGGCGGTTGCAGCTGACGGGGAGCCCCCGGATCTACCGTCTGCCGTGCAGACAGCGCCGACGGTTCCTGCGGTAAAGGCTGTGCCGACCCTTTAAACTGCTGCGGTGCCTTAAACTGCTGAAGCTCCAATGATTCATTCACGGGGGAATCAACGACGGTTTCCGCTTCGACGATCTGCCCGCTCACTGTACGTTTATAAATCCGCGGGGGTTCGATATCACGGGTTTTGTAGGAACGTTGATTATCATTTCCATCGGGCAATGCTTCTGCTGGTGGCTCGGATTGTGCAATGATCGTTTCCGTGGACAGAACCGGCTCCACTTCGTCGGTCTCTGGCTCTGTTTGAGTGGCAGCCTGCTCCTCTTCATGCAGAGCTCCGGTAGGGGCACTACTCACCTGAAAAGGCAGCAGATCATACTGCCAGGCGGCGGTTCCCAGAATCCCCAGACCGGCAAGCATGATAAAACGAAAAGGAGTAATCAATCGGCCCCGGTTACGACTTCGCATCTTGTCTTCTTCCTTGATTCACAATCCATCCGTGTATTGGTTACAATCAGAGTGGCGGAACTATAGCAAATCCGCCCGATCAGGCCTACGGCGATCTTATGAAATTCGACTTGAGTATCCATAGACGTAAGTTATATATTAATAATTGTTTAAGATAGAATCAGCTCGCGCCGCCGATCAGCGGGAATTGCAAACTTTCGACAAAACAACCCTAGTCAACAGCACCCTTATTGCATAACATTTGCAAAAACAAACACCCACTGCGCTGCCTGACAATTCAGGTTGCCTTCTCAGCCCACCAATCGAGGTCAGTATGTCTCTGCTGCTGGAAAAAGTGAAAAAGAGTTACCGCGAACCTGATGGCGCCACGCTCCCGATTCTGGATATCGAACGCTTTGAGATCAAAGACAAAGAACAGGTGGTCCTGATCGGCGAAAGTGGCTCCGGTAAATCGACCCTCCTGAATGTCATTTCCGGCATCACTTCTGTCGACAGCGGAAAAATCACCATCGCCGGCACTGAGATCGCCTCAATGGCTGAAGTCGTTCGCGATCGCTTCCGGGCTGAACGCATCGGCTTTGTCTTCCAGACCTTCAATTTGCTGCCCGCTTTTTCCGCGCTGGAAAATGTCCTGCTGGGCATGAGCTTTTCCCGGAAAAAACCGAGCCGCGACCGCGCCAAAGAACTGCTGACGCTCGTCGGCCTGGAACACCGCCTGTATCACCACCCCAAACAGATGTCAGTGGGAGAACAGCAGCGCGTCGCTGTCGCCCGTGCTCTGGCCAATCAGCCCCGTCTGCTGCTCGCAGATGAACCCACGGCGAACGTCGACATTGCCAATCAGCAGACAATCCTCGAGTTACTTCGCGATGCCTGCAGTCAAAATCAAATTGCCATGCTGCTGGTCACCCACTCGCAGGAAGTCGCGAAGCAGTTTGAACGCGTTGAAACACTGACAGAATTCAATAAGGTGCATGCCCGCGCCTGATGCCAGCTGTAAGTTGATGGAATCATTCATAAACCTTCTTTTGCGAACAAAGTAATCTCCCCTATGAATACCCTGACCATTGCCTGGAAAAGTATCCGACAGCGCCGCGTCGCTTCTCTCCTGACCGCTTTGAGCGTTGCCCTGGGTGTCACCCTGATGATTTCTGTCCTGGTGATCAACGGCGTCATTGATCGCATGTTTAATCAGACCGCCAGTGGTTACGACCTGATTGTCGGACCCAAGGGGAGTGCACTGCAACTCGTGTTGAATACGGTTTTCCGGGTGGGAGCCCCGATTGAAAATCTGCCTTATCGTTACTACACCGAATTGAAAAACGATTCGCGCGTCAAAGAAGCCATTCCGTTCGCCATTGGCGATGTCACCCAGAAAGGGGGCTTCCCGATCGTCGGCACCATCCCTCGTTACTTCGCGCTGGAATACATTCCCGGTCGGCATTTCCGCATCAACAAGGAAGGAAAGTTTCTGCCGGGCACCTGGGATTCGGTCATCGGTTCTGCCGTGGCCAAACAGAATAACTGGAAGATGGGAGACGAGTTCAAACTGATTCATGGTTCCGCTGAAAGTGGGCACGTGCATGATGAGAAATTCAAAATTGTCGGCATCCTGGCACCGACGGGAACGCCCAACGACCGGACCGTCTTCGTCAACCTGCGCGGCTTTTACCAGGTCTCCGGTCATGAAAAACCGCTGGAAGAAGCCATCCGCCGCGAAGCCGCCTTCTTCGGCGAAAAAGTGGATGAAGAAAAACTGAAAGCTCAACTCAAAGAAAGCGCAGAACACGATCACCATGATCACAGCGGCCACGATCATGGTCATGACCACGGCCATGAAGTGCCCGATGCCCAGAAGGAAGTCACCGCGATCCTCGTGCAGATGAAAGGGGACCGCCTGCGTGGCTTCTCTTCCATCAAGTTTCAATCGGAACTCAAAGAAGGCAACCAGGCACAGGCCGTCAACCCGATCCAGCAGATCAGCTGGCTGATGGAGAACATCGTGGGCAATATCCGGACCATGCTGATCATCTTGACCTCTCTGATCATCGTCGTTTCCGGAGTCGGTATTTTTGTGAGCATTTATAACTCGATGTCCGACCGCAAGCGGGAAATCGCCATCATACGCGCCCTGGGTGCAGGCCGCACAACGGTCTTCGGCATCATACTCTCAGAATCCGTTCTGCTCTGTCTGGGCGGGGGCATTCTGGGAATCATCCTCGGCCACGGACTGGTCTTCGTCGCCGCGCCGATTATCGAAGCCCGCAGCGGTCTGTTGATCAACCCGTTTGCTTTCAGTTCCACAGAACTGTTCCTGCTGCCGATCCTCGTGGTCCTGGCGTCCCTGGTCGGATTCATCCCCGCCATGACCGCCTACCGTACCGACGTCGCCAGTACCTTAAGCGACTGACGGAGATTTCTAACTGGAAACCATCATTCTGGAGACTGTTATGAACGCCCTGCCTCCCATGCAGGGCGTTCTTCATCCATAATTCACACCTGCCTCACTCGCACTTCATGCAGTGTCTTTAGACTACCTGTCATTACAAACACCGGAAATGACAGCCTCTTTCGTACTGACGCCGCATGCGATTTCAATCAGAGTATATCTCGACGCGCCTGGAACAGAGCAATCGAGGTGTCCTGACCGCCTGGTCTGTGGTCGCAGCATTTACCACTTACTTCTGCATGTATGCGTTTCGGAAGCCTTTTACCGTCGCGCAATATGAAGACCTGGTATTCTGGGGAGTCGGCTATAAAGTCATTCTGCTGTTTGCCCAGGTCAGCGGTTATGCCCTCTCCAAACTGATCGGCGTCAAGGTCATCTCCGAAATGACGCCACACCGCCGGGCTGCCATGATTCTGTCGCTGATCGCTGTCGCTCACCTGGCACTGCTGCCGTATGCGATTGCCCCTTACTGGCTGAAGCCTGTATTTCTGTTCTGTAATGGCTTACCGCTGGGCATGGTCTTTGGCTGCGTCTTTGCTTTCCTCGAAGGACGGCGTGTCACCGAAGCGATGGCCGCCGGCTTGTGCGCCAGTTTTATCATGGCTTCCGGAACGGTTAAATCCGCGGGTGCCATTCTGATGCAGTCCTATGGCGTCTCCGAATTCTGGATGCCTTTTCTCACCGGTGCCCTGTTCTGGCTCCCGCTCTTAGCGGGAGTCTGGATGCTGGAGCAAATCCCCCCGCCCAGCGAACTGGATGTAACCGCCCGCTCCAAACGCTCCCCCTTTAATGGAATCGAACGCAGACAGTTTTACTCCCGCAATGCGCTGGGATTAACCGTATTGATTTTACTCATGGTCTTGCTCACCATCTTTCGCAGTGTGCGCGATGACTATGCTGCCGAAATCTGGTCGGGATTCGGCGTTGAAAAACCGCAGATTTTTGCTCAGTCAGAATTCCTGGTCGCCATTGTAGTCATTGCTTTGAGCGCGGTCGTCGTCTTCATTGGCGCCAACTATCGCGCCTTTCTGACAGGCATGATCATGGTCGGGCTCGGCTTCGGATGTGCGCTGGCAACTACCCTCTACTACTGGGGAACCACTGTCTGGACCGAAGCCGCGGCGTTCCAGTTCATGGTGCTGATCGGCATCAGTCTGTATGTGCCTTATGTCCTGTTTCATACCACCATCTATGAACGGGTCATCGCCATGATCCGCGACAAAAGCAACGTCGGATACCTGCTCTATCTTGGAGATTTTGCAGGCTACATCAGCACGGTGATCCTGATGGTCATCGTCAATCTCATCTTTCAGAAGAATCTGGATTTCGTAGCCCTCCTGTTCTGGCTGGCACTGATTATTTCGCCTGTCTCCATCGCAGGGACACTGGTCGTCATCTGGTACTTTCGCCAGAAACAGACCGTCAGTGAAACCGCACACCTACTGGAACTGGAACCCGAAACCAGCCTGACTCCCAATACAGGTGCCGTATCATGAACACAACTCTGACTGACTCACAACTCGACCGCTGGAATCAAACCGGCTATATCAAGCTCCCGGAATTTCTCTCGGAAGCTGAAACACAGAACCTGCGTGAATGGGTCGAAGAAATCAGCGCCTGGCCTGCCGACGACGAAAAGTGGATGCATCACTTCGAACAGACACCATCTGGCGTGAGACCCGCACGCACGGAATACATTCTGGCCTTTCATGCTGGCATTCGACAGCTACTCACTCAGGGAAAAATCCCTGACTGTGCCGGCGCGTTAATGGGAGAGCCTGCAATTCTGTATAAGGAAAAAATCAACTACAAATACCCGGGGGGCGGCGGCTATGCCGCACATCAGGATGCTCCCGCGTATGAATTCATCCGCAATCATATCACCTGCTCCATCGCCGTCGATGCCGCAACTCCCGAAAACGGCTGTCTTTTCTTTACACCCGAACTGCATCAGCGGGGACTGCTGCATCTGGATAAAAATGGCTGTATCGACCGTGAATACGCTGACACGCTGGACTGGGAACCTGTGCCCATGCAACCCGGCGACGCATTGTTCTTCAGTTCTTATGCGCCGCATAAAAGTCCGCCCAACGAAACGCAGCAACCGCGTCGGACGCTCTACCTCACTTACAACGCTCTCGCGGAAGGCGACCTGAGGGAAGAATATTACGCCGACAAACGACGTTCGTTCGCACAGGTTGATACAACCGGAGGCGAGAAACTGAAAATCAGCAAAATTGGTCATTTTGATGGAAAGCCAGCGCAGCAAACATGAATGAAAAAATCGAACTCTCACTCTGTGATGTCTTATCACTCAGTAAAACACCCGGCGAACGAGTAACCTCACTCTTCGAGTTGATGCAGGATCACGGACAGAGCTTTTACGATGAATCCGTTACACAGCTGGAACACGCACTGCAGGCGGCCCATCTCGCGAAAACAAGTCACGCGACGATGGAACAGATCACCGCGGCTCTGCTGCATGACATCGGCCATTTTCTGATGGACGAACACGACGAACAGAATCACTTCCTCGCGGAAGACTGGCAGCACGAAACTGTCGGCGCACAGCAGCTGGCTCCCTTCTTCGGCAAAGCGGTCACCGAACCCATCTTTCTGCATGTTCCCGCCAAACGCTATCTCTGCTCAGTCAATGCAGACTATTTCAACGGTCTCTCCCGGGCCTCTCAGCGGAGTTATGAACTTCAGGGGGGGCTGATGACAGACGCTGAAATCGCAGAATTCGAACAGAACCCGTTTCATCACACCGCCGTTTTACTCAGACGCTGGGACGATGGAGCCAAAGTCAAAGGGCTGAAGGTACCAGACTTGCAGGAATACCACACAGAAGTGGAAAGTTGCCTGGAACATTCCTGACCCCGCGTTCCCGCAGGAGAATTGAAAATCCTGTACAGAAGTGGCGGCGATATCGGGGCAATCGTATTTTCTCATAAACTATTATGATTATGAGCCTTATGACACGAAAGCTCCCTCACACTCTGTTGAGATTCTTAAGATTGATAAAAATTCAACAAAAAACAGCCTGATTACGTATATACTGATGGGGTCGGTGCGTACTTATTATCGGTACCAGACCAGACCAGGGATCGTTAAGTCGGAACGCATGCGGGTACCCTGCCCTGCGTGAGACTGCGTAATTTCTCTGGTTTTCACAGCGATTTCAGGGGTGCCCTCACCCCTGTTGCATGATATGATAGTCAAAGGAACGCCTTATACCCGGGAAGGGAGCCGTTCCTGTATGATAGCTGCTGATTTTTGTTGTTTTTTATTATCTGATTTCTGCTGATATTTTGAAAGGCCTTGCAAGATGTCGCAAGTTCTTGATGGTTCCAATCAATCGCTGCAAAATCCTGCTGACTTCCAGGACGAATTTTCGTACAAACCAGTCCCTCCGACCGCAGTCGTGGGGTTGGCGTTCGGGCTGCTTTCCTTCATTGCCCTGTTTGGCATTATCGGTCTGGGAATTGCCGTCACTGGTATTGTTGTTTCCCTGATCAGCCTCTGGAGTATTAAACGCTCCGCCGGTGAACTGGGGGGTAAAACAGTGGCATCTTCAGGTGTGGCGCTCTCGGTCTTTTTTCTGGTCAGTGGCATCGCCTATCAGTCTTTTGTCTATGCCAATGAAGTTCCGGAAGGCTATCACCGTCTGAACTTCAGCAGCGACATCTCTGCCAAAGGTTTCGTCACCAAAGATGGCGTCCAGGGTGTGAACCCGGACGTGCTCAAACTGGACAAGCAGAATATCTTCCTCAAAGGCTACATGTATCCCACCGGTAGTACCCAAAACCTGAAGAGCTTCATCCTGGTCAAAGACAACGGCCAATGCTGCTTCGGCGGACAGCCTGACGTGAAAGACATGATCCTCGTTGAAATGCAGGGAGACAAACGGGCTGATTTTTATGCAGGTCTGGTCTCTGTCGCCGGAGAGTTCCTGGCAGAAGCCCCCACCGCTGCAGGAGATTTACGTCCCGTATACCAGATAAAGGGAACCCACTTTGAGCAGGCCCGGACTTCTTATTGATCAAGAGTGCAGCCCGTTCAACCTCGATCCTGAAACCTGGAAAAGAAAACCAATTTAGCGTTAACTGTGTAACTGAATGGCTCAGGTTGATCTTCAGTCTGAGCCATTATCAACTTTGTCAGGAAGTTGGTGAACCACCCGATCATCAGGAGATTGATCACGTGCAGGCCCACCTGAATCCTACCCGACCTTTTAAATTCACGCTCATACTATTGATTCTCGGCAGCCTGTCTGTCTTTGTCAGCGGATGTTCCTCATCTGACTCGACCGATTACAGGCAGTTCAGCGAGAAGATTGATGACGAACGCCCCCAACCTGAAACCGGTTCAACCACGCCAGTAGCTGAAACAACGCCTGAGGAAAAACCAGTCGCACCGGCGCTGCAGATGGAAACTTCGACTTCTGCAGCTGTGAAACCGGAAGTACCTGCCTCCCCGTCAGAACAGGCAACCGCTGTCGCTGCCAAACCGGATGCAGGCACTGAGCAACCCGATGCGAAACTCTCCGGCGATACTTCTTTGCCCGTTGAGGCGCAACGACCCGATCCCAAAAAACGCTCGTTGACAGAAGAGGAAGTCGCGCAGGAAAAGAAAGCCAGTGAACCTCGCGAGGTCAAAATTCTGGTCAAAGAACGCTCCTTCCGCAGGACCTCTCCCGAGAATGCACTGCTCGTCAATTACGACGATCTCGATTTACTGAAAGTCATGAACATGGAACCGGTTACGCCCCAGGCCCCGGATCTCATGCCGGAATGGCTGAAAAACCTGGACGGTAAACGCATTCGCATTCGCGGGTTCATGTATCCTCCCTTTCAGCAGACAGGCAACGAATATTTTCTGCTCGCACGGGACAACCAGATCTGCTGCTTCGGCAAGAACCCCAAAATCTATGATCTGTTTCCGGTTATCATGCGGGAAGGGGTGACCGCTGACTATATTCTCAATCGCCCGTTTGACGTTGTCGGTGTATTCCACATCAATGCAGAAAGCTTTGACGGAGAACTCGAACGCATCTACACGATTGACGACGCTATCGTCATTGATAAATAATGAAGAACTGCATTACAAATAACGAACGCCTTTCGTTTCACCAATAATTGAAATCTACCGCCACGAGGTTCGGCACATGACTGGTTTGACAAAGTATTTTAATAATCGCGTATTCCTGGCGCTCATTTGTGGCCTGATCGTATTCGCACAAACACCGGTTCTCACCGCCTGCCCCTTCTGCTCTGCACCGTCACTGACATTGACCGAACAGCTTTCGCAGTCCGATGTCGCCGTGCTCGCACAATGGAAAGAAGCGGAAAAAGGAACGCTGGAAAAAGCAGGCAAGACCGTCTTCGAAGTCAAAGAAATCGTGAGGCAGGCAGACAAAGACAAACTCAAAGTCGGCGATCAGATCACCATTAACCGTCATCGCCCCGGCAAAAAAGGAAACCTGTTTCTGCTGCTGGGAACCAAGGGGACTGAAGTCGACTGGGGCGATCCCATCGAAGTCACCGAAACCAGCTTTCACTACATTTCACAGGCACCTGCTCCTGAAGAGAAAACATCCAAGCGACTCAAATACTTTCTGAAGTTTCTCGAATACCCCGACCAGATGATCTCCAACGACGCTTATGCGGAATTTGCAAATGCCCCCTACGAAGATATCACGCCCCTCTCCAAAGAAATGCCCCGCGAAAAAATCCGGAAGTGGCTCCTTGACCCGGATACACCAGTCACACGCATCGGTCTGTACGGGCTGTTGCTCGGTCTCTGTGGCACCGGGGAAGATGTCTCCTTCATGGAAAAGAAAATCAATGAGCCCACCAAAGAATTTCGGTTGGGCATCGATGGCGTCATTTCCGGATATCTGCTGCTGACCGGTTCCGACGGACTGGATAAGATTGATGAAACCAAATTCGTTCCTAAAGATGTCGCGTTCAGTGAAACCTACGCCGCCATGCAGGCACTGCGATTCATGTGGACTTACGGCGATGGTCGTATCGATAAAGAACGTCTGCGAAAATCCATGCGACTGCTGCTGGACCGCCCTGAACTGACCGACCTGGTCGTCGCCGACCTGGCCCGCTGGGATGACTGGTCCGTTCTCGACCGCCTGATGGACATGTATGGCACGGGGGACTACGACATCCCGTCAATCAAACGGGCCATCGTTCGCTACCTGCTGGTGGCATCGAAAGGTAAAAACAAAAAGGGTGGCGGTCCCGATGCAGCTACCACCGAAAAAGCCAAAAAACTGCTCGATAAATTACGCAAAGAAGATCCGAAAACGGTCCAGAGCGCAGAACGGTTCTTCTTCCTTAAATAAGAATGAGAGATTCGTATTTCGAGGGATGACAGCTGGAAGTCGTTTAATTTCTCTTACAAACCGAAGGATCGGTGATGCACGTGCGAAAACGAACCGGAATCAGATGCTGCAGTATTTTCGTCCTCTGCAGCCTTTTGCTGATGACAATAAGCACACGACTGGCAGCCTGCCCGTTCTGTCCGGGCCCCTCCACCACGCTTTCCGAACAGCTGGCACAAGCAGATGTCGCTATCCTCGGACAATGGTCGAGTGCCAGGGAGGGATCGTTACAAAAAACGGGACAGACCAGCTTCATCATCTCAGAGGTCCTGCATCAACCGCTGAAGAGTAATTTGAAAATCGGGGACCAGATTACTCTGTCGCGTCATTATTCAGGCAATCCGGGTGATGTGTTCCTGCTGACAGGAGCCCGCGGGATCAGCCTGCACTGGAACGAACCGGTCACCGTCACCAGCGCCAGCATTCACTACTTAAAACAGGCCCCTGCGCAAAAAAAGGAGACGAGTCTACGTCTCCGCTATTTCCTGAACTATCTGGAACACCCCGACCAGATCATTGCCAACGACGCCTTTGCTGAATTCGCCAATGCCCCTTTCGAAGCCATCACCCCCCTCGCAAAGGACCTGCCTCGCGAAAAACTGCGCAGCTGGCTGGAAAACGAGAACACGCCCGTTCCCCGTCTCGGCCTGTACGGACTGCTGCTCGGGCTATGTGGTCAGGAGTCGGATATCCAGTTCATGGAAGCAAAGATCCAGTTGCCCGCACAGGAAATCCGCATGGGTATCGGCGGCCTGATGTCCGGCTATCTGCTGCTGACAGGTTCTGGCGGTCTGGACAAAATCGACCAAACCAAATTCCGGGATAAAACAGCTGCCTTCAGTGAAACGTTTGCCGCAATGCAGGCGCTCTCTTTCATCTGGACTTTTGGAGAGGAAAAGATTGAGAAACGCCGCCTGAACCAGTCCATGCGCCTGCTGCTGGAACGTCCCGAACTGGCCGACCTGGTCATCGCGAACTTGGCGCGGTGGGAAGACTGGACTGTCATGGATCGCCTGGCCGAACTGTACGCTGCCAAAGACTACGATGTACGTTCGATTAAAAAAGCCATCATCCGCTATTTCCTGGTGGCATCGCTGGTCCCGCCAACAAACGCTGGTGGCAATGATGTTGAAACATCACAGAAAGCCAAGCAGTTTCTCGAACTGTTGCGGCTGACGGACCCTCAGACCGTCCAGAGTGCAGAACGTTTCTTTCAGCCTCCCCGGTGATTAGCAGGCATTTCGTTTTTTCGTCGTGGGAACGTTGTCAGCAGATATCCTCTTCCGCTAGAGTAACAGTACCTGTTTCACCGTATCTGTGCACTGTTTTTAGAGAAGAATACCGATCATGCCTCGTGTCATCTGTACTGCCAAAATGTGTGAATTCGGCCCGCATTTCGAAATCCTGCAGGCCGCCGGTTTTGAAGTCGACACGGTTCCCACGGAAGTCGATCTCCGCAAAGAACCACATCGCGTGGTCGAACAGGTTCAGGGATATGATGCCGTCCTCGCCGGTGCCGAAATCTATTCCCGTGAAGTACTGCAACAGCTGCCTGACCTGAAAGTGATCTCACGCTACGGGGTCGGCTTTGACGCCGTCGACCTGGCAGCCGCGGATGCACAAAATATTGTGGTGACCATCACACCCGGCGTGAATCATCACTCCGTCGCGGAACAGGCCTTCGCTTTGCTCATGGGCATCGCCCGCATGACACGCACACAGGACCGTGCCGTTCGCAGCGGCGAATGGGAGCGGGAATTAACACCACGCGTCTGGGGAAGTACGATCGGCATCGTCGGCCTGGGTCGCATCGGTCAGGCCGTCGCCACCCGCGCCATCGGCATGGGCATGCACGTGCTGGCCTACGATCCGTTCCCCAATGAAGAATTTGCCAAAACGCATCAGATTAAATTGCTCAGCCTCGAAGAACTGTTGAAACAATCAGACTACGTCACTCTGCATCTGCCTGTCACCCCCGAGACCATCGACATCATCAACCGGGATACACTCGCCCTCATGAAACCGGGATCCGTACTGATCAATACGGCCCGTGGGGGACTGATTGATGAAAATGCATTGGTGGAAGCACTTGAATCGGGGCACTTGCGGGGCGCAGGACTCGATGTTTTCAAAAAAGAACCATTGCCTGTTGAAAGTCCACTGATCAAACTGGAAAATGTACTGTTAAGCTGCCATACCGGCGGACTCGATCAGGAATCGCATCGGGACGCCTATGCGATGGCGGCTCAGAATATCGTCAAACTGCATCAGGGTGAATGGCCGGTTGAGTGTGTGATGAACCTGAAAGAGACGACCGGCTGGAAATGGTCCTGATTTTTTCGACTGCCCGACCGGACACAACACAAACATTCTGAACAATCTTCTATTTGTAGCACGGTCCATCACGTACACAGCTTTACTGAAAAAAACTGGACGACTCCATTATGACATCTCCTCACTCCAGTTTTTTGAAAATCAGTCCTCACATTTCTGTCTTACCATTAATCCATGGCAGTGGTGATTTCGCGATCGAAGTCCGACGCGTGATGCTCAATAATGAGTTTGACTGCCTGGCCGTCCCGCTCCCCCCTTCATTTCAGGAGAACGTGGAACGCGCCATCACTTTTCTGCCCAGCATTACTGCTGTCGTACAGGAAGAACCCCCGATCTCAGGCTCCGCTCCCTGGGAAGAAGATGATGACGACGACGATGCGCAACGACTCTGCAGTTACGTGCCCATCGATCCCTGCCAGGGTGTCATCGCTGCGCTCCGCATCGCGATGATGGAACACATTGATCGACACTTTATTGACCTCGAAACGCAACGGTTCGAAAGCATCTCTGCCTCGCTGCCCGATCCCTATGCGTTAAAAAAAGTGCCCCTGGAAAAGTTTGCCGCCGCGGTCTTACCGGCTCTGAATAAACTTCCGGAGGGACAGCCGCTCAATCGCTGTACGATGATGGCACATCGCTTGCGGGAACTGGAAAAGAAATACAAGTCGATCCTGCTGGTCTGCTCGCTTTCCGACTGGCCCTGGATTCATGATGCCTACATCGATCAGCAGCAGCCGCTGGTCGAAGACGAAGAAGTCAACGAAACCAGCATCTATTCAGCTGACTCGGAAACCCTGCTGTTCATGCTCGGCGAACTCCCTTATATCACCGGACTGTATGAAGCCGCCCGCTCTGAACTGGAAGATGATGAAAATCTCTCCGTGGACGGCATCAAAGAGCTGGTGCTGACAGCACGCGACCGCTATCGACTCGAATTGAAATCCAAAGGTCGCAAGATCACGCCTAAGCTGCTGTCCGTCTACTTTCGTTATGTGCGCAACCTCTCGCTCATCGAACGACGCATGACACCCGATCTCTACACACTGGTCAAAGCCGCACAGCAGGTGGCCGGTGATCAGTTTGCCATTCAGATCGCGGAAACCTCCCGGGAATACCCGTTTGTGCATCTGCTGCCGTTTGAAAAACTCAGCTTCGGTATCGAACAGGCCCAGCTTCCCAACGGAACCATGCTGGAAATGAGCAATCGCCTGCCCGGCAATCCGATCTCATGGCGGAACTGTGAACTCACACCCAAACCTCCCAAACCCCAACAGGATGAATGGGAAATGAAATGGGATCCATTCAAGCAATGCAGCTGGCCTCCCGAAGATGTCGCCATTGAAAAGTTTCGCACGAGTGTCAAAGATCACGCATTGAATCTGCTTGGCGTCGACCTGGCCCGAACCGAAAAGTTCACCACCAGCATGAAAGACGGACTCGACCTCCGCGAAACCCTCCGCAACTGGCACACCGGCGAACTTCACGTCAAAGTACTGCCCCCCAGTCGCGGGAAACTGGATTGTGTGATCATGCTGTTTGACTCTCCCGCTGATCCTCGCGACTACCCCTATCGGCTCACCTGGCATGCTGAGCATCAGGACGAATCAACCCTCGCTTTCTTCGCGACTGACTATCGCAAAGATATGGTCGGACCAGGCATCGGAATGGCCAACTACGGCGGTGCCCTGTTTCTCTTTCCGCCACGTCCCGTGCAGGATATCTGGAACGACTTCCAGTTCGACTTCGTCGATACTCTCGAAGAACGCCTGCTGGTCGCCGCCTGTCACTACAGCCAGGAACCGCATATTGCCCTGCTGAGTGAAGCTCCCCCGGGAATCGGCTGGCGCAGACTGGCCAAACGCTATCAAAAAAAATTGATCCATGTTCCCCTGGGCCGCTTCAGCCAGGAAACCATCCAGCAGTTGAGGATGTTCCACGTCCTCAACGGTCAAAATATCCGCAGTTATGCAGCCCATTACATCAGAAAAGCCTGATCGGTTCTGCGATAAATTTCCTTTGATTGTGGGGAATCGGATATTGTTAGTTTTTTTAATTAAATACCCGCTAAGCTGGTTTTACCGTGTTCATTGCCTGCCATACTCATTAGAATAGAGCTTGTTTTCAAATTATTCCGCTATATATTCACTCCCGTATCAACGGAGAACCAGACTATGTCCGATTCGGTTAATCGTCGTACTTTTCTCGGTCAAACGGCGGCAGCAGCCACTGCTGCCAGCTTCGCAGCACCGGCCATCCTCTCAGCCGCCAATAATGCCCCCAGTAAAAAAGTCACCATTGGCATCATGGGGATGCAGCGCGGCCTTGCACTCGCTAAAATCTTTGGCGCCCTGGATGGTGTCGAAATCAAATATGTCTGTGATACCGACGATACCCGCCTGACTAACGCTGCCAAAACAGTCGAAAAAGCGACGACAAAAGCACCACAGGCGATCGGGGACTTCCGCAAAATTCTGGACGACAAAGAAGTCGACGCCCTGATCGTTGCCCCCCCGAACCACTGGCATTCCCCCGCCACCATCCTGGGTTGTTCAGCCGGCAAAAACGTGTATGTCGAAAAGCCCTGCAGCCATAACCCCAAAGAAGGGGAAATGATGGTCGCCGCCGCCCGCAAGAACAAAAAAGCGGTTCAGATGGGCAGCCAGCGCCGCAGTAGTGCCTCCATCCAGGAAGGGATTCAAAAAGTCAAAGAGGGAGCCATCGGCGATGTCTATCTCGCTCGTGCTTTTTACGAAAGTGCCCGTGGTTCTATCGGCACAGGCAAGCCAGCTGCGGTCCCCGGCGAACTCAACTACGATCTCTGGCAGGGACCTGCTCCCCGTCAGAAATATGTGGACAACCTGATTCATTATAACTGGCACTGGTTCTGGAAGTATGGTAACGGTGAACTGGGTAACAACGGCGTACATTCTCTGGACCTCTGTCGCTGGGGACTGGATGTCGACTATCCAACCCGCGTCGTCTCCAGTGGTGGTCGCTATGCCTACGACGATGATCAGCAGACCCCCGACACCCATGTCGTCGGATACGAATTCGGCGATAAAAAGCAGATCACCTGGCAGGGTACCAGTTGCAATCGTCACAAAAATGACTTTGTCACCTTCTTTGGCAGCAAGGGAACTTTGATCCTCGGCATTTCCGGTGGTTACCGCATCCTGGACGCCAAGGACAAAGAAATTGAAAAAGTCGACGGCAACCAGGGCTTGCGTGAACATGCTCAGAACTTCATTGATGCCATCCGCAACAATGAACCTCTGAATCTGAATGCAGAAATCGAAATTGGCCATAAGAGCACACTGCTCTGCCACGTCGGGAACATCGCACATCGTACCGGTCGTACGCTGAACTGTGATCCTGCCAACGGTCATATTCAGAATGACGAAGAAGCCATGACCCTCTGGACCCGCGAATACGAACCAGGCTGGGAACCCAAGGTCTAAGTTACCGGCAACAAATGATATGCAAGGGAGTCGGTCCTGAATCGACTCCCTTTTTTAATGCGCCGCATTACGAAATATCAATTTTCAGAATTTATAGACAAGCGCGCATCTAAAGCGAATCACATTACAATCAGGCTGACTGTTTGATCCTGATTCAATCAAAGCTCAACAGCACCGGCCACTCCTCAACACTCAAGCTGAAACCTGAGAATGATTACCCATGAAATTGTTTTCGATTTTATTCTTTGTCTACTTTGTACCGACATACGTTTCTGCCGCTGAAATCCAACGCGTCTGGCTGACCCATCAATCCCAGCAGCCTGACAAAATGGTAGTCAACTGGTCGAGCCCATTGCCTGGTAATTCAATCGTCCATTACGGACTGAATCAAAAGTCAATGGCAACCGTGAAAGTAGAAGAATCGACAACCCTGCATCATGTGGAAATCCCGCTCACCGCCAGTGATGTGCTCTACCACTATCGGGTCCAGACGGGAAAGCAGCATTCCTACATGGCAACCTTTAAAGCCTGTCCCACCGATTCGCTCCGCGTCGCCATCGTTGCTGACTGGCAGTCACGTCCTGATCTATCGAGCCTGCTGAAAGACGATGTCCACCTGCTGCTGACCGCCGGAGATAACATCAGCAATCTCTGGCAGACCTGCGGTCCCGGAAAGCCGGACTGCATTCAACCTTACCTCAAACTGATTGCCGCCTATCCCGAACTGTTTCGATCAACGCCTTTTATGCCTGTCCTGGGAAATCATGATCGGGAAGTTTATCCACGGGGCAAAAAACCGCCGGAACATGCTGTCTACGATGTGGACGCGACCGCATTTCGCCGCTTTTTTGCACTACCTGATGAAGAATGGAAGTGGAAATTTGATATCCCGAATTTTAACATCCGGTTCGTCGGACTTGATTTCAATCACATCTCTGATATAGGCACGACCTGGCAGACCTGTCACCCCCTGGATCGAAATTCGGAACAGTTCCGCTGGTACGAATCCATAACGCAAAATCCTCCCGGGCATCTGGTGACACTCTACAACGAACGCAATGCCACCATGCGCGGTCAACTGCAGGGTGAGTGGCAGAAGCTGTTTCAGCGGGGAACACTCTGCGTGACCGGGTTCGGTTATTTTGCCGAAAGGGCCGAAGTTGGCGGTATCACGTATTACAATTCGTCACTCAGTGGCACAGGGACACAGTACGCCGACCCGCATTCAAAGTTCCTGGCCGGCAAAGACAGTTACCTGCTGTTGACCTGTGATCGAAATTCGGGGGTGCTGACCGTGGAATTGAAAAGTCTGAAAAATGAAGTGCTGGACCGCCAGCGTTTTTCACCACGTTCAAAATAATAAGCCTGCCTGCAGACGCAACTTTTTCGCAACAGTGCTGTCCAGATACGACTGGGACGGAACCAGATTACTTTTCAACACTGGAAGATTCCTGATTGCTCAGTTCAGGAATCTCATCGGGAACGGAAAAGTACATGTCGTCCCTTCCTTTTTCCTGTCGACTCAGTTTGTGCAGCTGATCGGGTTGCAGCGCATGCGGCATCAGCGAACAGCCGGTCAAATGCAGTGACAGACCGGAAAGAACCAGCACCAGACACACTCGAATCAGAACCTTCATTTTGACCTTTCCATGGGCAAATTTATTCGATTGTCCATCAGCAATACTTCAATCCTGCGATTCCGTATGCGAATTCAAATCGCGTTCCGGAATATGATCGGGAACGGAAAAGTAAGTATCCTGGCGAGGTGCCGGACCACGGTTCAGCTTATGCCACTGACTGGGCTGGAGCGCATGCGGCAACATTTCACAACCGGAGGCAAAAAAGGACAGGCTGGGAATGATCACTATGATGAGTGCTTTTGAGAGAACTTTCATTGAGAGAATCCCGTTTAAATTTTCTAGAGTTCGTTCAATTCACTTTCTCGCCTATTCCACTCAATCCGGACGCACTCTACAGAGTGGGAACCCGCCTGAACAGGCGCAGATTCGATCCACTCGCGCGCAGGCAAAAAAGCGAACCTGTTGCTCGTCTTTCATAAAAGTGAATTTCAAGGGGAAACTGTTTGGATTGAGAAGTGAGAGATGAGGGACGGATTCTAGTCAGACGCCACCAGCCTGCCAAGACCGATTTACATGCAAAATCTGCCGGTCGACGTGTTCTCACAGCTTTTTTTGACCGCGACATTCCTGTAACTGCTGCCTGAGCTGAATCACAAGTACCGTTGCTGATTCATTTTCAGCCATAAATCGGCTGCGGGCATACGTCTCATACCACTGAGAGACAGCCTGATTTTGAATCCGCCGGGAAAACTGCATCAGAGTTTCCCCCGGCTTTCGCACCAGTTTCTGTTTTGCCAGCAGGCGATCCATTTGCGCCAGCAGCAGGTGCAGTTCCTGAATATGAACGGGGTATTTCTTAAAGGCGGCACGCTCCTGTACTATTTTCAATATGAAATAAAACACCCAGCGAAGTACAAACCAGAGAACCACTCCCAGGACCAGCAGCATCAGAGGAAGTTGTGCTTCCGCAAGCGCCAGGGTCCATTGCCCCTGCTGCAACGCTGTCTTGAGACGGGCGAACTGGCCTATAAAAGATTCCCAGTACTGGCGTGTTCCACTGGGTGCATAATATTCAGGTTGTCCCGCAGAGGGTGTCGATTCTACGGTCACCCAGCCACGCTCCGGATCCCAGGCTTCTACCCAGGCATGTGCATGTCGATTTCGGGCCACCCAGTACTGATCGTAATGGTTCCGTTCCCGCACCACATAACCTGTCACGTATCGACACGGGACACCAGCCAGCCGCAACAGCAGTGCGGTCCCGGAAGCAAAATACTCACAGTGAGCTTTGGGTTTCTCCAGCAGAAAGTACGTAATCGGATCGACTCCCGGGGGTATCGAAATCCCCAGTTCATATTCATAACCATTTTGAAAATAAGCCTGAACCCGTTCGATCTTTGCAGCCGGTGTATGACAGCCGGCAAATACCTCATGTGACAGTTTTTGAATCTCTGGTGAAATATTGTATGGTAACTGCAACAACCGCTTTAAAGCCGGCTCCGGTTCAGGACGATGCGGTAACTGGCGACGCGGAAAATAAAGCGAGTAGGGAAAGCCGCTTTCCATTGAACGCGACGTCAGAATATCCTGGCTGTCATACTGCACGCTATGAGCAACGGCATAAACCAGTGGCGTATTCAGAGGAGCAAAAATATGCCCGGCCTCCTCAGACCAGACCTGATATTCGATCCAGTTGGATGACTGAGCCTGCCCGATCTGAAACCAGGTTCCGTCCTGAGGCACACTGGCCTGCACACCGGCGGGAGGAACTGCGATGATGGCAGCATTATGATTTCCGATTTCTGAATGCCACTCAGAATTGAAAAACTGCACAAACGCGCGCCCGCGAAAATAGCCTGGTTCATCGGTTGACTGCACACGCAGTTTGATCTGTTCCGCACCCGCATCAAACTGTTTGCTCAGGCTCCCGAGGCGTGAAATCGTTGAGAACCCGGCACGCGACGTCAGCCCTCCCGCACGCGGCTCGATCAACCGGTAATACAACTGATCCAGTTCGCGTTCGTACCGATCCAGGCCCGTCGCCGTCAACCAGCCCATCAGACAGATCACAACGAAAATTCCTGAACGAAACACATAGACAGACCAGCGTTTCTTTTCCGGCTTAACTGGCTTCCGGACAGGATGCCCCCATTGATAGAACATCCCGGTCAACAGGATGTAGCCAAAAACAAGAACCTGATAGTATCGTCCCTTCGATCCATACACCAGAATATCGCCGATCAGAATATATGCTACGATTCCAAACAGAGGAAACGAATTCGGTAGAAAACGATCAAAATGACGGTCGAACATCTGTCGTAGCTGCACGGTGATGACAAACTGAGCTGCGGCATAAGCCAGGGGAGTGCGGATTGCCAGTCGGTCCAGACCGAATTCATGCTGATACATCATGTATTTGGCCATAAACAGAATGGCCAGCATACTGGTCGTCCAGAATACCTGACGTCGCGAAAACGGGTAGCGCAGCAGAGGCACATAGGACAATGCGGCCAGTACAATGATACTGAAAGGAAAGAACAGCGTCTCAGACAGAACCCCAAACGTAGCACATTCCAGGCTGATCATTGTGAACGCGATGGTACGTTGCGCATTCATAGCGATTCCACCTTGCCCTTCGCGATCTCGTCCGGAGTGAACTGGTAAGCGGGTCCAAACTCATCCGCATTATAAGGCAGCGTCGTTTCACCTTCATGGATAATGATCGTCTTCAGACTCGAGCCGGAATCCAGCACGGCACGTGCCATCTGCTCCCGCTGTTCGTCCCAGTCCAGGAAAATACAGACCGCGGTCGAGACATTGGATAACTCTTCAAACACAGCCGGGCCAATCGTCTCGAACGGATCATCCAGGCAACGGTCAACACACGACAGAATTTCCAGCACATTGTCAAAGTGTGCGGTATGCCGGCCGGCACGAAATACATATAACTCCGGCCCTGCAGCGAACAGGTCGATCAGATATTCTCCTCGCGACAGCGCATCGGCAATAGATGCGGTCAGGCTGATTCCGGCTTCAAGAACATTCATCGGCGGTTTTACAGAAGAAATCGGCTGATAACGCTCACCAATCGATTTCAGCTTCTCGATCAACCAGGGTTCGGGAGGCATATAAGTATCCAGAATCAAAGCGATCCGGCAGTAATATTCTTCCTGATACTCTCGCACCACAGGCTTGCCCAGCCGCGCCCACGACCGAAAATCAAGACGGCGGGCAGGCTCACCCGGAACATATTCCCGGTTACCAATATACTCAGGTGATTCACCCACGTTGGACGTCAACGCGATCCCCCCCGGTTGAAACTTACTGCCTACTGGCAGATCGACGCTGGTCAACTGATGAAAAGCAGGCAGTACCAGCAATGATTTTCCGGGCAATGCCGCGTTTCCCGAACGGTTGAGATGAAACGGGAACAGCGTATGAACGCCCAGCTTTGGCAGCGCATAAAATCCGCGCTGCGGTGCATCAATGGTGACCGTAACGTCGACCGATTCTCCTCGCGACAGACATCCCAGTGTGTCGTCCCGATCTGCCTGTGAGAGTGGTCGTTCCAGCCAGCGAAATGCAACAGCCATATCATAAATGGGTAACCAGCCCCGGTTCGTCACAGTGAAATGTCCGACAGCAGGCTGGCCGGCCGTCGTCTGGGCAGGAAAATCTCCCTGCAGATCACAGCGGGGACGAAAGATCCAGGAAGCAATTCCGTCTACCAGAATCAACGCCATCAGCACGCTGAACAGGTTGTAAATCGGAACGGAAACAGAAATTGTGCCGATACCAGACAGAAAAAATCCAAACAGCAGGATCTTTCCCGGATAGGTCATGCGGTAATACCAGTAATGCTTGTGCATCCGCACGAGCAGCAGGCGGTTGGTAAACGAATCTTTTTTTCTGATCTTAGATGAATATGGATCGTATTCCGAGACATGCATAACAGAATCAACGTTTCACTTTGATAGATCCGGACTGCCCCCGTACGAATCACCTTCACGCTGATCATCCCTGATCAGTCTACGTAGGCACTTTTACTTTATTTACGATATCCTTCACGACATCCAACTTGGTAATACTGCTGTATTTTGCTTTTGAAGTTAATATCAGCCGGTGCGCCAATACATACTCAGCCATATGCTGCACATCATCGGGCAATACATAATTTCGACCTTTCAGAAACGCGATCGCCTGGGATGCCCGAAACAGCATCAGCGAACCACGGGGGCTGACGCCTAATTTTAATCGAGGATCATTGCGAGTCGTATTCACCAGGTCGATCATGTAGCGGGCTACACTCTGATCAACGTGCACCGTTTTGACCTGATCCTGCATCTGAACCACTTCTTCGTGATTCAACACCCGTTCCAGATGATCCACCGGATGTTCCGTTGACTGCGAAAATAAAATATCAATTTCATTTTCCGCATCGGGATAACCCAGTTGCAGGTGAATCAGAAAGCGGTCCAGCTGTGCTTCCGGCAGTGGATACGTGCCGTGAAAGTCCACCGGATTCTGCGTCGCCAGCACGAAGAAAGGAGAAGGCAACAGATAACGCACGCCTTCAATCGTCGCCTGCGCTTCACTCATTGCTTCCAGCAACGCAGACTGCGTCCGCGGCGAAGCACGATTGATTTCATCTGCCAGCAGGATATTACAGAAAATCGGGCCTTCCCGGAAATGAAACGTGCCATCTACGGGATTATAAATCGAAGAACCAAGAATATCGGTCGGCAGCAGATCAGGCGTAAACTGCACCCGGTTGAAAGGGACGTCCAGGGAGCGGGCCAGTGCTTTCGCCAGAGTGGTTTTACCCGTGCCAGGCACGTCTTCCATCAGGACTGAACCGTTCGAGAGCAACGCCACCATCATCATGTCGATGCTCTCTGATTTACCACGTATCACGCTGCTCAGATTCTTCCTTAACAGGCTCAGTTTCTGAACGTATTTTTCGCTTTGCTCCGGCAACGTGGATTGCGCCATTCGACTTCTCAACCATTTATTCTGTTTGATCAGGGAAATGCAGATTCAAATCGCATCTTCGATTCGTATGTTCCATCACAAAGGCAAGGGATCTATCGGATTATAGCAGATCACAGCAAAATGAAAGCACTCTCACAAAAATATTTCCCTTGATTCAAAATCAATTTTGAATATTCCATGAAGACACTGCTGATCATGTGCCCGGTCGCCAGGGTTCCGGTCCACCTGGTTTTGCCTGCAGGAACTTCGCATCGGTCTCCTGGTACCATTTGTGAAGCTGCTTGCGCATCGCAGCGACACGCTCCGGATATTTCTCTGCCAGATCCTGTTTCTCACCCAAATCTTCTTTCAGGTGATACAGGTGCACCTGGCCGTCCTCGAAGCGTTCGATCAGTTTCCAGTCACCCACACGAATCGCTCCGCCGGGAATGCCTCCCTGATTGGAATAATGCGGGTAATGCCAGTACAACGCATCCCGTTTGAACGGTGCTTCCCCCTGCAGAAACGGTTTGAGGCTCACCCCATCCAGATGTTGTTGCGGTTTCAAAGGCAGTCCTGCCAGATCCAGGATCGTGGGGTAAAAATCGGTTGTAATAACAGGCTCGTCGCAAACGCTGCCCGGCTCTGTTCCACCTGGCCAGCGAATCAGAAAGACTTCCCGGATCCCCCCTTCATACAGCCAGCCTTTCCCGCCGCGCAAAGGCAGGTTGGATGTGGGCGAACCCTCCGATGTACTGAGCCCGCCATTGTCAGCAGTCAGCATCACCACGGTATTCTCAGCCACGCCCGACTCTTCCAACTGTTGCAGCACCTTGCCAACCGCTTTGTCCATCGACTCCACCATCGCCGCATACACGGCATGATTCTGCAGGATCCGCACACGTCGCTTCTCATCGACGGGAAACACCTGCTCTTCGTCTGCGAACTCTTCCTTCCCGGTCAGTCCCAGTCGTTTTGCTTTCTCTTTGTATTTGGTCACCAGCGGACCGGGTCCCATCAACGGAGTATGTACCGAATAAAAGGCGAGGTAAGCGAAGAATGGTTCATCGCGATGCGCGTCAATAAACTGGGCCGTCTCACTCGCCAGGCGATCGGGCAGATGCTCTCCCTTCAGCCCGTCCGTCAACCGGGGATTTCCATAGGGTGAGAAATATTTTCCCCCGCCATACGGACCGCCACGATGCCAGCCGCCACGGTTAATATCAAAACCCTGTTTTTCAGGCCAGAACTCTTGTGTTGGCCCCAGGTGCCACTTACCCGCGAAAAATGTGGAATACCCATGTTCTTTGAGAGCCTCCGCGATCGTTGTCTCGCTTAAAGGCATCTTGTCATTCAGTGGGGCGGGCAGAAATTTCCCGGCCCGTTTCCCGGAAAAGAAATTCGTCGCATCGACGCGGGTCGGGTATTTTCCCGTCATTATACTGTAGCGTGTCGGGCTGCAGACCGGGTTGGCCGCGTAGCCGTTGGTAAACCGCATGCCGGTTTTCGCCAGTTGGTTGATATGGGGCGTCTCATAAAAAGTCTGTGGATTATTACAACCCACATCCATATAACCCAGATCATCCACCAGAATAAACACAAAGTTCAACGGTTTGTTCTGCTTAGGTTTCTCCGCAGCAGACAGTGACCTGTCTGCCAGAACAGAGAAGGCGAGCATCAACATTAACGTGCAGCGCGACATCAGTTGCATGTTGAAATTCCTCGGAAGAAGTGTTTCAGCTGTTTTCAATTCCGTATTGTTTCAGTTTCTTACTCAAGGTGGTCCGATGCAAGCCCAGACACCGCGCCGCGGGGGCACATTGTCCATGAAATTTTTCCAAAGCCACTTCCATCACGGGAGGCTCAATCAGTGCCAGCAGCTGTTCATAAACATTTGCCGCCTGCTCCGGGTCCGTCAGTTGTGCTTCTGCCCACTGCTTCAACAGCATACTGATCTCCGCTTCCGATCCGGCGGGAGCCTCACCCATTCCCAGAAACGACTGTGACACAGCAGCCGGCAGATCTTCCGGAAGTATCGTCCCCCCGCGTGCCCGCAAGGCAGCATGCTCAATCGCGTTCCGCAGCTCGCGCACGTTACCATACCAGGGACGCCGCTCCAGCTCCGCAACGGTTTCTGCAGTCAGACGATGCTGCATGCCCGTCTGTCGATCGACAAACCGCTCCAGAAAAAATTCCGCCAGCACGCGAATGTCGGTCACACGCTTTCGCAGCGGTGGAATATCAATCTGAAATGTGCACAGACGAAAATAGAGATCGTGCCGGAACTTCCCCTGTTTGATCAATGACTCCAGATTACGATGCGTGGCAGCAATCACTCGAAAACTTGTCTTCACACGCTGATTCGAACCGACGGGTAAGACCTCTCCCTCTTCCAGTGCACGCAACAGTTTAATCTGAATCGCCAGTGGGATGTCGGCGACTTCATCCAGGAACAACGTCCCCTGATCTGCCTGCTCCAGAAAACCGACCCGCGCTGAATCCGCACTCGTGAATGCCCCTTGCGCATGGCCAAACAGTTCGCTCTCCGCCAGGCCTTCACTCAGGGATGCAATATTGACCGCAACGAATGGCCCTTCTGAGCGGTCACTGAAACGATGAATGGCCTGTGCCGCCAGCTCTTTTCCGGTTCCACTTTCCCCTGACAGTAACACGCTTGCTTCCGAGCCCGCCACCAGCGCAATCGACTTGAAGACGTTCTGCATCTCCGGTGTCGAACCCACCAGCCCCTCCACCTGCTTCGGTTCGCCGGGCATCAGAACATCACGCTGCGACTCATCAATGGCTTTCTCTAACACGCGCTCCATCTGATTCAGATCGAATGGCTTGACGATATAGTCAAATGCTCCTTTACGAACTGCTTCCACTGCGGTCTGTAAATCACCATAAGCGGTAATCACAATCACCGGAACAGTTCCGATACGATCATAGAGCCCCTGCATTGCCGTTAACCCGTCGATCCCAGGCAGCCGCACGTCCATCACCACCACATCCGGACGTTCCTCTTCTGCAAAGGTCAACGCCTGTTCTGCTGACGAAGCCATTCGCACCTGATGACCAAGGCTCTCACCCAGTTGGCTCAGCCCCCAGCAGATCGACTCTTCATCATCAACAATTAGTAATTTCGACACGCGCGTTCTCCACCTGATGGACAGGTAACTCTACGATAAAACAGGTATGTTGACCTCGACGCTCCCAGCGCAGCCGCCCGTGATGATTCTGCACGATTTCCCGGGCGACAAACAGGCCCAGCCCGGTCCCGTCCTTTTTTGCTGTCACCAGAGGTTCAAACATTTTATTAACAACTGCAGACTCAGGCCCCGGTCCGGTATCTGTCACCTCCAAAGTAACAGACTCCGAACCACTTGGGAACAGCTTCAACCTGACTTCTGCTTCTGAGGGACTTTGGGAATCAGACCCTGTTTTAACGGCCAATGTTGCTTCGATGGCATTCAGTACCAGGTTGGACACCAACTGCTCCAGCGATTCCGCATCCCCCTCGACAGTCAATGATTCTTCAACTGATTCATTAATGAGCCTGACTCCTCCATGACGTGCCGTTGGTTCCAGCAGACTCATCAGCTTCTCAACAATCTCATTCAGACACACTGGTGCAAAACTGGAAAAATGTCCGGCTTTGTTTTCCAGAAAACTCTGCAGGTATTGTTCGATCATACAGAGTTGACGATTGGCGACCTGTAATGTTTCATCCTGCTCACTGTCGGCACATTTACGCAGATACAGATCCAGCGCGATCCGGCAGCCGGTCACCGCATTCCGCAGTTGATGCGCAATCGCCCCCCGCAACTGCCCCAGTGTTTTCAGCCGCTCACTCCGCTTGACTTCGTCTTCATAATCACCCAGAAGTTCCGCCATCTGATTAATGGATATACTCAGATCACGAATTTCATCGTTTCGTGCTGGCAGGACCATGGGATTAAAATCACCACGGGCAATCTGTGCGACCTTGCGATCAAGCCGCTGCAAAGGCCGCGTAACTCGACCGGCAATCACTGTCGCCAGCATTGCCACCACAATCAGCGCAATACTGCCTGCCAGTAAAGAAGGGTAAATGGCATTCGACAATGCTTCCCGATACGCTTTGACCGGGTAGTAAATGTGTAAATATCGTACAACATCCGTCCGCGACCGCTGCTGAACCTGGACGACTGCATGAAAAAAACCGGCATCCCCGGTTTCCATCACATCCGAGATCTGTAACTGGTTCCAGTCAGGCGGATTCTGATTCACAGCCGCAGGCACAAAATCAGGTCGCGTTGAAGAGAGCACCGCGTCGTTCTGATCCACCAGTACAAAGTCAGCTCCCGATAAGCCTTTGGTCTGGTTCAGTACGGCATCGGTTAACGGAAACGTCGCCTCATTCAGAGTATAAGCAATTTGACGAAACTGATCCCTGATCTGCAGTTTAATCTGATTGGTGGCCAGCCAGGCATGCAATAACGTCACCGCCACAATGGCACAGACCATAATGCTCACCATCGGAATCAGAATCTGGTACCGCAAAGGCCAGCGCATCGAGAAGTTTCACTTTCTATGGGAGAACGTAAATTCAATCAATCAGACAATAGTTGAGAAAGCACACGAGGAATAATCCATTTTACGATAATTACAGACCATTAAACACATTCATCCAGACAGTTCAGACGGGATTTTTGAATCAGCCCCCCTCTATCACAGGTTTCAATACTGAAACACCACTACAGAATGTCGCTATATTCGCCACGCCTGTCGAATCAATCGACACGCCTGTTCCAATTGCTGATCGAGTGACATTCATCCAGACTGATATCTTGCAGAGCATCATGGACAGACTACTTAATTTATAGAATATAGCTACTTTGGAACATTCTTTGCAGCTATAATACAGGACTCTAAACTACCCGCCCTCAAAGTAATCAGGAATTTATAAAATGCGCACCAGACGAGGTTTCACCCTGATCGAATTGCTGGTGGTGATCGCCATCATTGCCATTCTGATCGCTCTGTTGCTCCCCGCCGTCCAGCAGGCTCGGGAAGCCGCCCGCCGCACCCAATGTAAAAACCATCTCAAACAGCTGGGACTTGCCGTACATAATTATGCCAGCAGCTATCGATACCTCCCTCCCGGTGCCAGCGTAGACCTTTCTGTTTCTTCGACAGGCAATAATGGTTCCTGGGGCGTACATGGCCGCATCCTCCCTCTGCTCGAACAGGGGAATCTTTATAACAACGTTGATCTTTCCATCGCCTGGGATTTTCAAACTGCCATCGATGGTCTCAAAATCCCCGTCTATGCCTGCCCCAGCGATCCCAACAGCGACCGCGTCCGCGATCCGGGTGGCGGAAAAGTCAAACTCTACCCCACCAACTACGGATTCAATTATGGAACCTGGTTCGTGTATGATCCCACCAATGGCAGCAGCGGTAATGGTGCCTTTTATCCGAACGCCAGTCTGGGCATGGCCTCATTTTTAGATGGCACCAGTAATACTCTGCTGGCTTCCGAAGTCAAAGGCTGGCAGCCTTACACGCGTAATGGCGGCCCTTCGACAACCACCATTCCCGGAACCGCTGCGGCTGCTGCCACCATCGTTGCTTCAGGAGCCGACTTTAAAACCGATACTGGTCATACCGAATGGCCCGATGGACGCGTCCATCACACCGGTTTTACAGTCACACTGAACCCCAATACCTATGTGCCTTATACCAGCGGCGGGACTGAGTACAATGCCGACTACAATTCCTGGCAGGAAGGAAAAAACGGCAGCGCAGGATCTCCCACCTACGCGATCATCACCTCGCGCAGCTATCACACCGGCGTGGTCAATGCAGTTCTCGTCGATGGTTCCGTCAGAACCATCAGCGAAAATATCTCACTCGATATCTGGCGCGCACTGGGCACCCGCGACAATGGTGAAGTCCTCGGGGAGTTTTAACCTTTCTCGCAACGACAATTCAATCTGCGACAGAGTGGATCCGATTTCGGTTCCACTCTTTTTTTTGCCTGCATTTCTGCTCTCAACTTTCTTTTTCTGAATCACTGCTGTTAAGATGAACAAAGAAAACAAACCTCTGTGACAGGTAATAAACTACTTTTGAGTTGAGAACAGGAAACATCATGACATTGAAACAAACAGCAATCGGGCTGATTCTTTCAGCCCTGCTTTGCGTATGCTCTCTGAATGAATTGAAATCTGCCGAGTCCAAACCTCTCACCGATTTCTCCGTGGATCAAAAAGATAAGACACACTGGTTTGACATCAAAAACCTGGGCGTCGAAGGCAAAGGCTGGACCGACACGGAGTCCTTCTATAATCGCCTCCCCGCCAAAGCCAAAGGGGTGGTAAGGCCTCCCGTCTGGTCACTCAGCAAACATTCCGCGGGCCTGGCTGTCCGCTTCGTTACTGATGCCACGACCATCAAAGCCAAATGGAAACTCACTTCTGCCAACATCGCGATGAATCATATGGCGGCGACCGGCGTCAGTGGTCTGGACCTGTACGTCAAAACGGAATCAGGGAAATGGCGCTGGCTGGCGGTCGGCAAACCATCAAAGCAGGAAAATAACCAAACCCTGATTTCAGGCCTGATTCCCGGCAAACGCGAATACATGCTCTACCTGCCACTTTATAACGGCGTCGAATCCGTTGAAATCGGCGTTCCCGAAACCAGTCACCTCTGGAAAGCTCCGCCCCGTGAAACAGGCAAAGACAAGCCCCTCGTCTTCTGGGGCACTTCCATCACACAGGGAGGCTGTGCCTCACGGACCGGCATGGTCCATACCGCCATCCTGGGTCGTCGTCTGGATCGACCGGTCATCAACCTCGGATTTTCCGGGAATGGGCGCATGGAACCCGAAGTCGCCAAACTGGTCGCCGAACTGGATGCCAGCGTATTCATCATGGACTGTCTCCCCAACGTCACCGCCGAAACCGTTGCCCGCGAAACAGAACCACTCGTGAAAACGCTCAGGGCAGCTCACCCCGAGACTCCCATTCTGCTGGTAGAAGACCGGACCTATTCCAATGCGTATCTCAAAAAGAGCAGCCAGGATCGTCACCGCACCAGCCGCGAAGCCCTCAAAAAAGCCTATGACAAGCTCAAACAGGAAGGTGTGAAAAACCTGTATTACCTGGATGGCGAAACCCTGTTGGGAGACGACAGCGAAGACACCGTTGACAGCTCTCACCCGACTGACCTCGGTTTCTTCAGACAGGCAGATGCGTTCGAGAAAGTCCTCCGCCCCATTCTGGAACAGCAATCCAAGTGAAACCAGTCTCCATCTGCCTTTTCCTGTTTCTCGTAATGCTGCTTGCGTGCGGGAAGCAGGAACCGCAGGCGGAAGATTCAAACGCTGTTGAGTTACCCGCAGAGGCACACTTTCAGGAATTTCACGCCGAGATTCAAAACTTCTGCAGCCACTGTCATCTCTACCCGGATCCTGGTGTTCTGACAAAAGAAGCCTGGCGGATGCAGATCCCGCGCGAGTACGCTCACTTCAAACAGAACCCGGATACCAGTCTGCGGGTCCCTCCCCAATCAGAAGTCATACATTATTTCGTTTCACAGGCACCGGAAGTACACAGTCTGCCGCAACAGGTGGCCCCCCCTGATTCCGGACCTGTCCGCTTCCGTAAACAGATAGTTTCACGGACTGATCTAAAAACTCTCCCGGCAACAGCCCATCTGAACTGGGTCAGCGACCACTCTCCAAAGGAACTCCTCTTAACCGACATGGGATCCGGCGAGACAGGCCGCATTCGATTTAATGCAGGACAGCCTGGATACGAGCCGCTGGCAAAACTCAAACACCCCGCTCACATCGAACGCGTCGACCTGAATCAGGATCAGCAGCACGATTATCTCATCGCAGACCTGGGCAGTTTCGGGCCCGAGGATCACGACCGGGGGTCGGTGAGCCTGCTGACATTCAATGACAAAACTCATTCCTGGCAGACACAGACCCTGCAGGACCACCTGGGACGTGTCGCTGATGCCAGGGCAGCCGACTTTGACAATGATGGCGATCTGGATCTGATCGTCGCCGAATTTGGCTGGCACAAAACCGGACAACTGTTGTACCTGGAAAATGTATCTCCCTCAAAGACAGAACTGAAATTCGAACAGCGCATCCTCGACAACCGACATGGCGTCAGCCATATCCTGATCACTGACTGGAACCAGGATGGACGCCCCGATTTCGTCACGCTGTTCTCACAGGAGCATGAAATCATCGTTGTCTTTTTGAATGAAGGTCACGGTCAGTTTCGTAAAGAGACCATTTACCAGGCCCCCGATCCCGCTTACGGTTCCTCCAGCATCGCACTGGTGGATCTGGATCAGGATGACGACCTCGATCTGCTCTTTACCAACGGCGACACCATGGACAGTTTCGAACTCCGCCCGAGCCATTCACTGCAATGGCTGGAAAACAAAGGCGAGTATCCCTTTACCCATCATTCGATTGCCCCGCTGACGGGTGCCTACTGCGCCACGCACGGCGACTTTGACGGCGACGGCGACATCGATCTCGCCGCCTGTACCATGACCTGGGATTATAATGAACCACGGAACACAATCGTCTGGTACGAACAACTCTCACCCGGCCAGTTCCGTGCCCATCCCCTCGATTACACCATGGGCCAGCACCCTGTCATCACCGCCGGAGACTTCGATGGCGATGGCGATCCCGATCTGGCTGTCGGCAATTTCGAAGGACGGGAAACAGACCAGCGGAACAAAACAGAATGGTTCTCAATCTGGTGGAACGAGCGAATAGAAAAACCAGAATAACGTCGATCATTTACGTTATGGCTTCAACAGATCACTGACGTTTTTCTCCGGATCAACGGAAAATACCGTTTTCGCATGCGGGTCGGCGACCAGGATATTCTGTCCCTGGCGGGTGATTCCCACCGGATTGATGAAGGGTTCACCGGACACCCATTTTTCCGTGGTTCCGTCGGCAGCGACTTTCCAGAGTGCCTTTTCATAGCCATCACTGACAATCGCCGAACCATCGTCAAGCACTACGACATCATGTGGAAAATTGAAGGGTCGGCCTTTCACAACGACGGAGACTTTCCCGTCCGGACTGACTTTCAACAGCTGGTCTGCCGTTCCGGAAACGACCCACAGATTTTCTGCCTGGTCCAGCGCCAGTCCTCGAGGTGCTTCAACTTTGGCAAACAGGGTTGGTTTACCTCCGGCGGCGGGGACTTTCCAAATCTGATGCAGTTCCAGATCCGATACCAGCAGATCGCCATTCTTCAGCACCACCACATCCATGGGAATTCCAATTCCTCCGTTGGTCAGCGGCTGGGGCTGCGCGCCCGCT
Organism: Gimesia maris; assembly: GCF_008298035.1. Lineage (NCBI taxonomy): Bacteria > Pseudomonadati > Planctomycetota > Planctomycetia > Planctomycetales > Planctomycetaceae > Gimesia > Gimesia maris. The sequence continues at coordinate 384,699 of NZ_CP042910.1, read as the reverse complement.
TTTTCAAACCGATAAACATCGCGTGTCGATGAATCGCCGGCCAATACTCGTCCCTCGTTATCAATTGCCACACAACGCACGGCATTCAACGGGGTGCGGAACACTTTTGATCCCGTGAAATAGCTGGCGGCTTTCCCCTGCTCGACACTCCAGATGCCCGGCAGTTTTCGATCCGCTACATACAAGGGACCTTTATCAGTTGCTGCTACGGAGAGCGGGTACAACATCTCCGCAGCCTGTAACAATTGAGTGGTACTGAGAATCAGCACTACAACACAATAAGGATAAAGAAATCGCATTATGGAAAACCTGAATAAAGTTCAAAGCGTATCAGTCAGACCGCATTTTATCGAAACACAGCGGCAATTGCACTCATGAATTCTCACTCAGGGTTTCAGCAGAGAATTCCAGAAACGGGCACTGCTTTGACGACGGGTATGATAGCGTTCCCGATCCTGCTGCAGCACCTCCTCGTCTGGATAAACTTCCGTCGGATAAGGATAGCTCTGCATCTCACGAAATGGCAGCGGCTCGACCGACTGCCCCAGAATCGTATGCAGGTTCGCGTCCTTGTCCCAACCCACATTATGCAGAATAAAATCACGCTTCCAACCTGGTTTAATGGGCTCTTCAGGAACTTTGAAAAGCAGTCGCATCTCATCCCCGGAACCCATGATCACCAGGCGATTGTCAGCCGCTTCCACCAGCGCTTTCACATCGCCATAACGTGTAAAATTCCCCTGCATCGGCGGCCACTGAATTCCGGTCGTGAGACTCTGATAATCATAACGTTCCGGCCCGTTACCCGGATGGATCAGAGGCGTGGAAAACCCCCGGTACCGCAACGTCGCAGATTCGAGTGGCACCGGTTGCGTCACAAATTCAGCCGGCGTTTCATCCACTGTAAAGAAGACCTGGTCCCAGTAGAACTCCATATTCGTTTCGATCCGCACGCGATAGTCGTCTGTCAGAAACTGGTCGGTCAGATCAACGACAATCGTTTTCGTTTTCCCACCCGGAAAACCCATAAAGGGCTGAATCGCTATCCACGCACCATTTTTGTCTGGCACTGACAGCGCAGGCGGACGCGGCGAAGGCATCGAGGGATTCTCGGATAATGCAAGATTGATCCCGGTATCCGTCGGATAGATCCATCCTGTCAGAAACAGCTTGATCCGGGGCGCTGTTTTCGCGTTCTGAACGGCCTCTGCATTCAAATCCAGTTCCAGCGCATGATCTTCTGTCAGCCCCTGTCGATATTTTTCATCGAATGTCTTCGCATACACATTGTCCCCGTCTTTAATTTCAGGCAGTACATCGCGGCCCTTGTGATTCACGGCCGCGCGGGGTGACAGTGGATGCTGAACCGTATGGATTTTGAACGCCGCCAGATCGGGGGGACCAACTTTTTCATTCGAATACAGATCCACATCCGCCGGGTGATCAATGGCCATCAGTTCGACCAGATCGAAGTAGCCTGCTTCCCACAGTTCTTCGGTGATCCGCAGTTCATAAACACCGTCTTTCGGCTTGAGCCGGTCTCCTTCAATCTTGAGATACTCCCAGTCGCGACTGGGCGCCACAACCCCCTGCGCAAACTGCAGGCCAATGGGAGCTGCCCAGAGCAGGTCCGTGTAGAATGAAAACTGCTCCCCATCCCATGTATAAAGATAAGGACAGGACCCCATCAACGTTTGCTTCTCATAAATCCGCTGATCGGTTTTGGCGTTAATAATATTGACAGGAATTCCATTGGTCCACAGGACGCGAATTGCTTCGGCGACACTCTGGTTGCCCAGTCCAAAGTGAGTCGACTGCCCGGCGACGATCTGCGGTTGATAAATCGTACCGCTGCGCAATTCCAGCAGACTGCCGATGCCATAATGATTCACGCGCCCGCTGGCAGATTTGACTTCCCCTTTGATCTGCTCGGCCCGCAGTGACACATCAATCCAGTGATAGTCGTTCCCCCTGTTCTGCTGATAGACAATTTGATCGCCGGCCACCGTGATCACATCCAGGCTGCCATCCAGATTCAGATCGGAAAGGCGGTACATCTGAATCGACTGCGCTGAGGTGAGTTCCTGATCTTTCACGTACGCGGTCTGCTCCGTGCTCTGTTCCGCGGTTCCCAATAACAGTTGTAACCCGGTTGAACTCAATGCCACCACATCCAGTACGCCATCATTATTCAGATCACCAGTCTGCAACACTGTACCGTGTGCTCCGACAATCTCCCCTCCATTGACAGGTTGCACGGAAGCAATCTGGACACTGCCCGGTTCCGGCCGCCGGGTTTCAGCCAGCATCAGCTCTGTTTGACGCACTCCGATCAGATCCCAGGAACCATTACGGTCAAAGTCTGCCAATACGCATTCTTCAAACTGATTTGCTGTCGGCCCGTCCTCCGTTTTGACTTGAGTAAAAGGACGCCAGCGAAATCGACCATGCCGCAAATTTTCCAGATAGCCGGCCTGCTTCGACTGACGGCTGCATAAGATCAGATCGAGATCCACATCCCGGTCCCAGTCGACGCGCACCAGCGAAGTCGCAGCCAGATCTGCAGGAGGCAGGTGGCTTTGACTGCTGATATCTCGAAACGAAAAATCGCCGCGATTCGACCAGAGTGAAAGGCCCTGCTCTGTAGACGCCACCAGATCCAGATCGCCGTCATGATCCAGGTCTGAGAAATTGACTGCCATCAGATCAGAAAGTGTATCCAGCGTTTCTGACTGGGCTTTCATTTCCAGCGAACGTTTACCGGTTTTCGCGTCAGCCTGATTTTCGAATATCCTGATCCCCGGTTTACCGCTGACGACCAGATCCAGATCGGCGTCGCGTGCCGGCGAAATGGGAAACAAGGTCGGCTCTTTTTTTTCAGTCGCCTGCGGTTGTGTCTTCTGTTGCACATCGGCGTCAAGATCAACAAGTCTGACCTCTGCAAAATCACCATCCAGGTCCTGCTGTGTGACCAAATTCCAGAGCTCACCATTTTGAGAATAGATAACAACCTGTTTCGCGGTCAGCACAACCAGGTCTGGTTTGCCGTCCAGATCAAAATCGGCAACCTGCAGATCTTTGATTGCAGACGTGAGTACTGGCGAAAAAACAAGCGGACGTGCTTTAGCAAATTCAACCGTACGTGGTTGCTGCTGGGTGGGCCATTCGACCGCCTGATAGAACGCGGGTGGAAAATCATGAATGACAAACTCCAGCGAGTTCTGTTCCACGCGACGACGATCACTTTTGACGAGGTCTTCCGCAATCAGCACATTTCTCATGATACGTGCATTGCGGAGTACCACATTCCATTTCCGATCCCTGATCGCAGTCAGTGAATCCTCAATCAGTTGATTCAAATCCAGGCGGGTGTGGTCCTTGACGCTGGCCGCCAGTGGCGCTGACAGCGTTTTGGCTTTCTCAAACACAATAGCCGCCTGCTCGGACTGCTGTTCTGCTGTGACCTGCAGATACTCCAGAGTCAGAAACAGATTATCGGATTGTAACTCCCATGCTTTCGCCAGTGATTCATGCGCCAGCGATGCTTCATTCTCTGCTGGAATCTGTTTTTGTATCTGTGACAGTTCAAACCAGATGGCAGCATCTTTCGGCTTCAGTTCTGTGGCATGGATCAGGTCTGCCTGTGACTGGAGTGGTTTCCCCAAAGCGGCATAAATACGAGCCGAGAGGATCGAGTTGACTGCAGACTCGGGGGAAATTTGAATCAGCTGGCTCAAGGCTTTGAGAGTCAGCTCCTCCAGCTTCTCCCCTGCCGGCTGTTGAGCTAATTTTTCCGGCGTCAGTTGCAGCAGGCGACAAATCGTTAAATTGCGAAAGCCGATCTCGTCTGTGGGCAGTTCTGCTGCCAATTGTTCCAGCTGACGATCTGCGTCGGCATACTTTTCATTCTCCAGGTAAGCGACGCCTTCATTTTTCAGTTTCAGCAGTTTGCTGGCCCGTTCATAGCTGATGGGCTTTAGCTCACCGGGCACATTCTTTAACTCAGGCGGTGCTTTGAGCGTCAGAAACAACGCCAGCATCCCCAGAAACAGGACCACTGCTGCAATGATGGCGAAATGCGAAGACCGGAACGGCATAAAATAAACCTCTAAGCTGGAACATCTGGAACGCATCACATTTTACCATAGCGTCCTCGATCTATGATACTCGGTCCGAATGGCCCCGGAGACGCTACAGTAAAACTGGACACAGTCAACGACTGGAATCCTGATCCGTTAAGAATACACGGCCTGCGTGCAGATGTCAGCCAAGTCAGGATCGCTTTCCCGCCAGAACGCTCCGGAAACAAAATCGGGATGGCCTTTTTCAAGCCATCCCGATTTTCCGGAATTCGATTTATATGCCCAGGCTGCTCAGGAAAACAGTTCCCGCACGGGATCGCCCATATCCGTAATCGGCACAGGACGATCGCCGGCAAAGAGTTCTTCACTGGGGTCAATGCCCAGTGAAGCGTAGATCGTGGCGTGCAGATCGGGAACGGAGACCGGGCGGGAAACAATTGCTTCACCCAGTTCATTCGTCACACCAATGGTTTTTCCATTCTGCAGTCCGCCGCCTGCCAGGACCACACTGAAAGCCTTGGACTGATGGCCGCGTCCTCCGCCGGAATCAAATTTTGCGGGACGGCCAAATTCGGAAGCGACGACGATCAACGTTTTATCCAATAGCTTATTTTTCTCCAGATCGAGCACCAGCGTCGACAGCGCAGAATCCAGCTCTTTGATCAACAGATGCTGATTGAGCTGGCCGTCATTGTGCGTATCCCAGCCGGTACCATTTACAAAGTTCAGATTATGTGACACTTCAATGAACCGTACACCTGACTGAATCAGTCGGCGCGACAGCAGACAGCGCTGGCCGAACTCACCACCATAAGAATTGCGAAGATCGCTTTTCTCATTGTCCAGCTGGAACACTTTCATGAATTCAGGACCCGACAGACGCAGCGCTTCCGCTACCGACTGGTCATAATCCTGAATCGTCTGCCCCCCCACACTTTTCTGGCGGAACTCAGCCCGCATCTTCGTCAGCAGACGTTCGCGACGATCCTGACGACTCTGATTCACGCGGGAAGACCGTGTGAAGCCACTCGGTCCGGCACTGGTATCGGTCAGATAGATGTAACCCGCCTGACTGCCCAGGAACCCGGGACCACGTGTTACGTTAGGATATCCGATCAAAACATAGGCGGGAGCATGCTCACTGGCAGATCCCCGTTGATGCGCCACTACGGAACCGACTGAGGGGTAGGTAATCGTTCCGGTTGTCGGTCGTCCGGTATGCATACGGTTTGTGGCAGCCGCATGCTCGTCGATCACTTCGTGATGCACCGATCTCACAATGTTGAACCGGTCGAGTATCGGTGCGCATTTAGAAAGATGCTCACAGACTTCGGTGCCTTTAATTGCAGTCGGAATCGAATCGTAATAGGAACCGGCCTTTTTGGCCTTGGGATCTCCCTTGCGTTTCGGGTCCCAGGTATCGATGTGGCAGGAACCGCCGCCCAGCCAGATCATGATACAATGCTCGGCTTTACCCACCGGCATTGGGAGTTTTTTCGCACCATGTTTTTTATCAGCGTGTTGTTCAGACGCCAGTAACTGCTGCCAGGGAGTTCCCAGAGCAGACGCAGCCAGACCGGTGAGTGACGCCTGTCTTAAAAAGTCACGACGAGTAGATTCAAATGCATTCATGATTAACTCTTATATTTAATGTTGCAGGATGGTTTCTCTGTCGGATTCAAATTTCATTATGGTACAAACAGGAACTCCGGAGAGTTCAACAACGTCCAGAGCATATCTTCATAGCGATTTCGCCAATCCGCGTTCAAACGTTGCGTAGGAAGGTCCCCTTCTTTGACAGATGATTCCAGAGACACTTTGATTTCATTGGCCTCGGGACTCAAATGGTTTGACCAGGCGACCAGATTGCGTGGCAGTGGTTCTCGTGTAACGATTTCTGCCTTCTCGTTAACACGTTCTGTATAACCAGGCTGCAGCAGTTCGACAAACATTTTCAACTCACTCTGCGTCGGTTCACGCGTGAGTGTCTTCAGAAACGTAGACTTGACCAAGTCCGCTACAGACTGTTTCTCTAAAGCGAGAGCCGTAAAATCGCTGTCATCAGAAAGTCGGGTGAACCGTTTGCCGACAACACCATTTGCGAGAATGGCAGGCTGCAGAGCCGTTGCGGCATATTCGCGAACCGTCAAAGGACTTTGACGTGTGTCCCGCCAGCCGAACGTTTTCAGCAAGGTAATAAAGGGCTGTCCGAAAGGCAGTGCCAGACTGGGACGATCCCGCTCATTGGACGGGGATGTAAACTGCCAGGCGCGACGTGGCGTTCCCAGATCGAGTGAACTGTGGTAATCGCGGGCACCATCGATATCGATACACATCGGACCGGCGTCCAGGGGTTTCCCGCAGATCAAAAACAGCGAATCGACAATCTGTTCTGCTTCCATGCGACGCAGGACCGGTGAAGAAAAATGATAAGGTGTTTCGGTAAAACCTTCGACTTTTGAACTGTCGATCGCAGCCTCGCGCTGGTACAGATCCGACTCAAAAATCAACTGGGACAGATATTTCAGATCATAACCGTGAATCACAAACTGCTGCGACAGATACTTCAGCAGTTCCGGGTGGGAAGGTTCCTGGCCATCCCAGTCATCCACCGGTTCCACCAGACCATGCCCGAGATACCGTTTCCAGACACGATTCACAATCACGTTGGCAAAACGTTCGTTTTGAGGTGAAGTAATCGTAGCCGCCAGTTGCTGACGCGTATCCTGGGGAGAACGCAGGTAATTTTGGGGATAGGCGCCCGGTTTGACCAGTTCTTCGAATGTCCATTGGGGCGTCACTTTCTCGCCAGGCAGCAGCGTGACCGAAATCAACATGGAATTCGAGTTGAAATCAAAGCCGGGAACAGAGCTGGTTTTGGGGACGCCTTGCGAAGAACGCTTCAGCATGGCCGCCAGGCTGAACAGATCGCGTTGTTTGAAATCATGGAAGGGTGCATCGTGACAACGGGCACACTGCATATTCAGTCCCAGGAAAGTCTGACCGATAATATGTGCTTTGGCCGCCATCGGGGCATCGTTCTGCGAAGCCATTTCAAAACCGGCCGGTCCACCAAAATACTTGCTGCCTTCCATCATGACCAGTTCAGTCAGGAAGCGGTCGAAAGGTTTGTTATCATAAAACGATTCGTGAATCCACCAGCGGAAAGGTCCGGTATTATTCAATGTCGGGTTCACGATGTTCGGGTTTTCTGCGAGCACGTCCTGCCAGTATCCAACCCAACTGTCTGCCCAGGCGGGATCATGGATGAATCGTTGAATTGCTTTCGCACGTCGTGTTTTTGGATCGTCGGCGAGGTATGCGCTGATCTGCTCTGTGGTGGGTACGGTTCCCGTTGTGTCCAGGGAAAGTCGTCTTAGAAAAGCCAGATCCCCAAGTAGCGGTGCCTGGGCAATCTGCTCTTTCGCCAGTCGCTGATTGATAAAATGATCGATGGCGTTATTCGCCCGCAGTCCCTTGACTGCAGATGGCACATTCACCTGAGGCTGCTTGAGAATCTCTGCTTTTGCAAGTTGATGCCGCGATTCCCAGTACTGATCTTCCTTCGCGGAAGCTTCCCGGCGGCGTGCTGCATTCACCGCGATCAGGCTGTAACGATATTCGCGCTCGAAAGGCAGCCAGTCCTTGTCGGTCAGCATGACCAGCTGATCAGACGGAGTCAGAAGTTGAAAATCTTCACCGGGATTACCGATAAAAACCGCTGTCTCTCCGAAATCGGGACGATGCCGAGATCCGCCGACAATCATTTCGAAGCGAACGTGATGTGGTTTTCCATCACCGGTAAATTCAATGACTTTTTCCTGATCACCTCGATGCAGAGGGCGAATATTCGGCGCCAGGCTGCGATCCACTTTAAATACGTGACCGTGAGCCGAACCGGAAATCTTATGGAAGCCGGTCTCAGCAACCAGTTTGTCATCGATATACAGTCGCGAAGCATTGCGGGCACGAATCAGAATCCGCTTTTTCCCTTTCGGAATCACAACATTCGACATGGCACGCACCAGATAAGGATCGGGGCGATCCACTTTCACACCCCGTTCGGAATAGCGATTCGGAATCTCAATTAACGCAAAATGCGGTTGCGTGAACGATTCCGCCAGACGCGGAGGCCGGAACGTCCAGGATTTCTTATTGGGAATCCCTTCCAGAATATCCACTTTGACCCGATCTTCCGGAATTGCCGTCCAGTCGATCTGTGGATCAGGAGCATGATATTTGAAATGTGACGCCACCTGTTTTGCAGACAGGGCCTTCCGATAAACGGCCAGTTCATCCAGCTGACCGTCAAACGAGCTGCCAGCGGATCCTCCCATGGAAGAACCGATCCAGACTTCGTCGTTGTCAACCACGGGTGCCAGCGTCGTATCGCCGCCCATATCCCATTTCCCGGAAACAGGCTGACCGTCGACATACGCCTTCAGGCTCTTCTTTTTACCGAAGGTGTAAGTCACAGCAACATGATGCCAGTTGTGAGCACTGATCCCGGCTCCACTCGACGTCCAGCGATGGAAATCGGCTTTCTGATCTTTCTTCTCAGGTTGCCCCCGAAACAGAAAACTGATTTCAGAACCCGTAATTCGGAAGCCATAGTTCTGATTGTCCCGGGCAACCCCTTTGCGGTTCGTCCGTCCTTTTCCAATGATGTAATAATGACGACCCGCTTTTGTGGAATTCAGATTCACCCATGCTTCCAAGGTGATCGCATCTCCGGCAGTAAAATCGAGAATACTCTTCTCACCCGGATCTACCACCCGCAGAAAACCTTCGCCAGGCTGAAACGCTGCTGCCTGATTCTCCGTGGTAAATAAAGGAAACTCAGAAGGACGGGGACCAGCCGCGGGCTTTGCTAACTTGCCGCTGATGAGGGCTTTGACTGGTTCGGTCTTTTCCTTCACAGTCACGACGCTGTTGTAACCCTCTGAAGCGGGTGTCTCAAAATTCCAGTAGAGTGTCGGCTGGTCTGCCAGAATCAGCTCCCGATAGCTGGCAGGTACAGCAACTTTGGGACTTTTCTCTACTTCGGTACTTTTCTCTTTTTGAGCATAGGAGGGGCTCACTGACAGAGGCAGGGCGAGTAAGAGACTCAGCAGGCACAGGGAACGCTTAACGAATGCCAGGTAGTTCATAGCGGGCCATTCCAGAAAATCAGGTTCTCAGTAGAGACGTCACAGCAGGCGAGTTTTGTCAGAATCCAGACGTTCCAGATCTGACAAACATTACTGTACACAAGAATGTATTTATGTCATAAATCGTGACCTGCTCTAATATACCGGGACTCACGCTGATCTCACGGCAAATTATACTCGGATTGTCCAGTTTATGAAATTTTTGTGATAATCCCGTTCTAACCATGACTTTCCGCCTCTTCCTTTACGGAAGAGAGAAAACCTCTGAATAACAAAAGAACAGTAGATCCACGGTTCGAATCATCGATCAATTAAGGCACAAAGAGAAATTCAGGAGAATTCAACAAAGACCAGAGCATATCCTCGTAGCGGTTCCGCCAGTCATTGTTGAGTCGTTTGGTGGGTGGATCTCCTTTTTTCACTGCCCCTTCGAGTTCCACTTTAATTTCGTTTGCGCGGGAATTCACATGGTTAGACCAGCTGACCAGATTTCGCGGTAATCGCTCGCGGCTGACAAGTTCGGCCTGCGGATTCACCCGCTCAGCAAAACCGGGCTGCAGCAGTTCTGTAAACATGTTGAGCTCTTCAGTGGTTGGCTCACGCGTTAATGTTTTCATGACAGTCGTTTTAATCAAAGCCTGGAGAGTTACATCCTGTAATGCCAGCTCCGTGAAATCACTGTCATCAGAAAGACGGGTGAATCGCTGCCCTAAAATTCCATTGGCAAGGAGAGCCGGCTGGAGAGGGGTCGACGTCGATTCGCGAACCGTTTGGGGGCTTTGACGTGTGTCCCGCCAGCCGAATGTTTTCAGCAGAGTAATAAAAGGCTGACCGAACGGGAGCGCCAGACTGGGACGATCCCGTTCATTAGACGGGGATGTAAACTGCCAGGCGCGACGTGGCGTTCCCAGATCGAGTGAACTGTGATAATCGCGGGCACCATCGATATCGATACACATCGGACCGGCGTCCAGGGGTTTCCCGCAGATCAAAAACAGCGAATCGACAATCTGTTCTGCTTCCATGCGACGCAGGACCGGTGAAGAAAAATGATAAGGTGTTTCGGTAAAACCTTCGACTTTTGAACTGTCGATCGCAGCCTCGCGCTGGTACAGATCCGACTCAAAAATCAACTGGGACAGATATTTCAGATCATAACCGTGAATCACAAACTGCTGCGACAGATACTTCAGCAGTTCCGGGTGGGAAGGTTCCTGGCCATCCCAGTCATCCACCGGTTCCACCAGCCCATGCCCGAGATACCGCTTCCAGACACGATTCACAATCACATTCACAAAACGTTCGTTTTGAGGTGAGGTAATCGTAGCCGCCAGCTGCTGACGCGTATCCTGGGGAGAACGCAGGTAATTTTCCGGGAACTTGCCAGGCTTGACCAGTTCTTCGAACGTCCATTGGGGTGTTACTTTCTCGCCCGGCAGTAGTGTCACGGACACGAGCATGGAATTCGACTTGGGATCAAAACCGGGAATCGAGCTGGTTTTGGGGACGCCTTGCGAAGAACGCTTCAGCATGGCCGCCAGGCTGAACAGATCGCGTTGTTTGAAATCATGGAACGGGGCATCGTGACAGCGGGCACACTGCATATTCAGACCAAGGAAGGCCTGGCCAATGATATGCGCTTTGGCCGCCATCGGGGCATCGTTCTGCGAAGCCATTTCAAAACCGGCCGGTCCACCAAAATACTTGCTGCCTTCCATCAGGACCAGTTCGGTCAGGAAGCGGTCGAAAGGTTTGTTATCATAAAACGATTCGTGAATCCACCAGCGGAAGGGCCCGGTGTTATTCAATGTCGGGTTGAGGATATTCGGGTTCTCCGCCAGCACATCCTGCCAGTAACCAACCCAGCTGTCTGCCCAGGCGGGATCGTTGATCAGACGCTGAATCGCTTTCGCACGCCGCGTTTCCGGATCGTCAGCCAGATACGCATTAATTTGCCCTGGGGACGGCACAGTTCCCGTTGTGTCCAGGGAAAGTCGTCTTAGAAAAGCCAGATCCCCAAGTAGCGGTGTCTGAGCAATCTGCTCTTTCGCCAGTCGCAGATTGATAAAATGATCGATGGCGTTATTCGCCCGCAGTCCCTTGACTGCAGATGGCACTTTTACTTGAGGCTGCTTGAGTATCTCTGCTTTCGCAAGTTGATGCCGCGATTCCCAGTACTGATCTTCCTTCGCGGAAGCTTCCCGGCGGCGTGCTGCATTCACCGCGATCAGGCTGTAACGATATTCGCGTTCGAAAGGCAGCCAGTCCTTGTCGGTCAGCATGACCACCTGATCAGACGGAGTCAGAAGTTGAAAATCTTCACCGGGATTACCGATAAAAACCGCTGTCTCTCCGAAATCAGGACGATGCCGGGAACCGCCAACGATCATCTCGAAGCGAATGCGGTGCGGTTTACCATCGCCGGTATAATCGACAACCTGTTCCGTATCACCCCGGTGTAATGGACGAATATTTGGCGCCAGGCTCAGATCGACGTCGTAGACGATGTCGTGTCCGCTATTGGTAATTCTGTGGAAATCGGTTTTTGCTACCAGTTTGTCATCAATATAGAGCCGCGCAGCATTGCGGGCACGCAACAGAATCCGCTTTTTCCCTTGGGGGAGCGTCATGCGCGACATTGCCCGCACCATGAAGGGATCCGGCCGATCCACTTTCACGCCACGCTCGGAATAACGGTTGGGAATTTCAATGAAAGCGAAGTGTGGTTGTGTGAATGTTTCCGCCAGGCGAGGCGGCCGAAACTTCCAGGATTTTTTATTGGGAATCCCTTCCAGAATATCGACTCTGAGGCGATCTTCCGGAATCGTAGTCCAGTCCATCTGTGAATCGAAAGCCGCATATTCAAAGTGTGACGCCACCTGTTTTGCAGACAGGGCCTTCCGATAAACGGCCACTTCATCCAGCTGTCCATTAAAGGAACTGTTTGCTGACCCGCCCATCGAAGAACCAATCCAGACTTCATCATTGTCAACCACAGGTGTCCGCGAGGTATCGCCGCCTACATCCCATTTCCCGGAAACAGGCTGGCCGTCGACATACGCGTTCAGACTTTTCTTTTTGCCGAAGCTGTAAGTGACTGCGACATGATGCCAGTTATGGGTACTGATTCCCCCCCCGGAAGAAGTCCAGCGGTGGTATGTGGGTTTCTCACCTTTTTTTTCAGGCTGGGTGCAAAACAGAAAGCTGATTTCCGAGCCGGTCAGCCTCAAACTATAATTCTGATTGTCCCGGGCAACTCCTTTCCGGTTTGTGCGACCTTTCCCGATGATATAGTAGAACTGTCCGGATTTCGTGGAGTTGGGATTGATCCATGCTTCCAGGGTGATCGCATCGCCTGCAGTAAAATCAAAAATGCTTTTCTCACCGGGATCGACAACCCGCAGGAAGCCCTTGCCAGGCTGAAAGGCAGCCGCCTGATTCTGAGCATCAAACAAAGGAAATTCAGCAGGTCGAGGACCGGCGAGGAGATTCATCGGCTGGCCGCTCACCAGTGCCGGGACGGGTTTTCCCGCCTTTGACTTATCCGGGCTGCGCACTGCCTGGCTGTTGAAACCGTTTTGCTCGTACCGCTCGAAACTCCAGTAAGCCACTGGTTTATGGGAAAGAATCAGATCGCGGTAACTGACGGAAGATTTTGGTTTTTCCGCTTCAATTGCCGACGGCTGCTGATCTGCCGATGCAAGGCTCGTGAACAGAGACAAGGTTAATGTAACCAGAAATAGAGAATGAGCACTTTGAGTTACACGGTTCTGTTTCACAGCAGGCAATTCCGATATCAGTTTCCAGATCGCATCGGATTTTACAATAGTGTCTCTCAATCGATCAGACTCGGTCCCAAATGGACCGGGAGACGCTACTGCAAAACCGGACACAGTCTGAAAAGAAAGTTCACAACAGGCGAGTTTTGCGAAATTCAGGGATTCCTGATCTGACAAACAACATTGTCTTCAGGAACGTCACATGAGTGTAAATCATGATGTATTAAACTATACCGGAGGGAAGCCGAATCTCACACAAATTCATATCGAGATTCATCGATTTGAGTTTTTTTGCCTGAAAACTCCTCATTGTGTGAGATTTGAGAAATTCTGGTATATTAGACTGTGTCCAGTTTTACTTTAACGTCTCCCAGGCCAGTTGGGCCGAATACATTCGATTGAGAGACGCTATGGTTAAAAGTGATGCACTCTGGATCAGAGAATCATGACGCTGCCGACTGGTCGGCAGTAGGGACCGTAAGGATCAGCACCGTCTTGAAACCCGAAGAGATTGAAAAATTTGTCCAACTTCTAACTGCTCACCAGAGCAGGCTTTATGCTTATATTCGCTCACTGCTGCCTGATTCCCAGGCTGTTCAGGATGTGCTGCAGGAAACGAATCTCGTTCTCTGGCGCCGTTCGGAAGAATTTGAGGCAGACAGCAATTTTATCGCCTGGGCCTGTAAGGTCGCCTACTTTCAGGTCCTGGCTTATTATCGCGACAATAAGCGTGATTCAATGGTGTTTAATGTAGAGCTGGTAGAGATGCTGGCGAAACAGAATGAAGAGAAACTGGCGGGCGATCAGGACCTGCAGCGGGTACTTGCCCGTTGTGTTTCCAAGCTGCCAGAACAGAGCCGAAACCTGATTCAGCAGAGGTATACCTCAGGTGGCTCGGTACAAGCGATCGCAGAGGCGCAGGGGCGCTCTGTTGGAGCCGTGTCACAGACCCTCTATCGCATCCGGCAGCTATTACAAGAGTGCGTTCAGAAAACACTTGCCAGTGAGCAGGGAGAATTGTGAGTCATGAATCAGAAACCAAATCCTGAAGAAACACAGAACAACACTCAGGAAATCATTTCCGCCTTCCTGGATGGTGTATTGACGGATGAGGAAAACCAGAATTTCCTGAAACGTCTGGAAACCGATGAAGCAGCCCGCGAACTCTATCTGGAAATGATGAATACCGATTCCCTCCTGCAGTGGGAACAGGGGCACACCGAGCCGCTCCTCGATTTGTTCTGTCTGTCTCCTGAAAGAGAAACAGGTACTCCCCGTATCGATCCCGGCGTGGCATCAGCACGGAAGCAGCTCACTGTGATGCGGTATGCGCTGGCAACAACTCTCGTTGCCTGTCTGTTTCTGACGGTTCTACTCATGATGGACAGCACTCCGGCCCGCGCCGTCACACGGCTCGATTCCAGTGATGGCGTCCCCGCGGCAATGATTATCGAAGAACACCAACCGGTCTGGGAACGGACCGAGTGGACTCAGGATGTGAGTAAGCCACTGGTTCCCGGCTGGTTGAAACTCAAATCAGGACGCACACTCATCGACTTTTTGAGTGGTACGACCATCGCCCTGGAGGGGCCCGCAGAACTCGGAATCAATTCTGACAACCGCGCACACCTGAAGTCCGGACGCCTGGCAGTCGTCGGCAGCTCACGCGATCATGTGTTTACACTGACGACAGCGAATCTCACACTGCTGTCTCAATCTGCAAACTTTGGCCTGGCAGTCAATGCCGACGAACAGACAGAACTTCACGTGTTTACAGGCAGCGTCTCGATCACGCATTCACAGGAAAAACCGGATGCCGAGATCAATCAGGATCAGACACCGGAAACCATCGATGAGCGGGTTGTGACCGCTGGACAGGCGATTGTGTTTGACAGCACCGGATCGGAAGTAACTCGGCAACCGGCCGATCAGGGCGCCTTCCCGGCACGTGATCAGTTTTCCGTTGCGGATCCTCCAGGAGATATCCCCGCCATCAATTTTGCAGCACACAAAATCGAACCTTACAGTTTTCAGGACGGGCAATATGAACTACCCACTAATTACCAGCTGATAGAACAGGGAAAAGGAATTCGCCTGTGGGGGAATGCCTGGAAAACGCTGGAGGTCAACGCAGAAATCACCCCCAACACAGTGATCGAATTTGACTTCCGCTCCTTACATCAAGGCCAGATTCATGGTTTCGGCTTTGACAAAGACAAGAAGTACAACAAAGGGAACCAGGTCTTCCAGATTTACGGCTATGAAGCCTGGTCTCATATCGGGCAGCAGTTCAACACCTACACGGGAACAGGCTGGAAACGATTCCGCATTCGTGTGGGTCGGTACCTGACCGGGAAATATCGTTACCTGCACTTCATTGCAGATGAAGATGTAATCGCCCGGGCAGAAAGCCAGTTTCGTAATGTGCGGATTTATGAAGCGCCGACAAAACAGTAACGGGTGAACTCAGCGACTGAGATCCGGTTTGGGGTTCGGTTCTTCTGTTTCCTGAATGGCAGGTTCGTCTTTGCAGCCACCCAGAATCAGAAATGTGGCGGCGAACAAAAGATAGCCGATCGCAATGCCCGTCGCATGAAATGTCAATCCGTCGACTTTTTCGGCCGAAAGAAACGCCAGGCGAAAATGAATGTCATTATTAATGACTTCATACGCATTCGTCAGGCCCAGAAAAGCGAACAGGGCAGCGATTCCGGACCAGATTGCCGCTGAACGATATTTACCGTCGATCAGGCAGGCGCAGATGGCAGCCAGAATCATGCAGGTAAAAATAAAGCCGCGCTCCATCACGACCAGCCCATGTACCAGAAAGCCGTTCACTTCAGTAAACAGACTGGTCGATAAAACATCCTGAAGTGTTTTGCCCCCACCAACCAGGAACGTGCCTTGCATGATCGTCGCGCCCCAGGCAGCGATCGCCGGGAATAATCCCAGCGCCACAGCCGGTGCGTGCCTGCCGGGAGAGGCGGTAAACGCCTGCGCCGTAATCACCATACCAATCCAGAGCACAATCGCCACACCGGCTTCCAGAGGAATGATCCTGCTGATGACCCCCGTCGTTCCCGTCAGACAGATCAGCAGAAAGAAGATCCCGTTCAGTGTGGAATAGCCGGCCCGTGATCCCATTTCTTTCCAGCCCGGATGTCCAATATATATGGTTGTGGGAAAACAACTGCCCAGTAATGAAGCCATGATCGTTCCCACGCCATTGGCCATCATCGCCGGCCTGGCAGGGTAGCTGTCACCGGCGGCTTCAGCCGATTCGATGTTCTGCATGCTGCCGATCACATTGAACAGTCCCATCGGAAAGATTACCGACATATACCCGGCCCATTCGCCCGGCTCTTTCAACAGCTCCCATAAGGCTCCCCCAGCAAAGTGGGGACGATACCAGCCCGATTGTTCCCAGGCAGTTTTGATTGACTCTGCACTCATCGGTGATCCCTGCAGCATTTGAGGAATCACTTCCGGTAACACCCAGGCACAAATCGTCCCGACGATAATCGCCAGTAGTCCACCGGGAATCGGCACGGGTAATTTCTTATGCGAAAACAGCGTCAGCAGCACAACCGCAGCGGGCAGCATGGCAATCATCGGCCGTTGATAAATCTTCAGGACAAACGTCATTGAAATAAAACCAATGGCGATCCCGGCCAGTGTTGAGAGCAGAGCGGCACGTGGTGTGACTTGGCGAACGCGGTCGGCAATAAACGCCCCGGCGAACTCAATGACACCACTGCCGAAGCAGGCCAGCAGCCCCATCTGCCAGGCGGCTTCCGCGCTTTGGGTCCGCTGATAGACGGGTACCATCACAAAAAATATATACACCAGCAGGGAAGGCGTATTGATACCGTAAGGCAAGGCGCAGACATCACTCCGATTTTCCCGCTTCGCCAGCTGATGCGCCTGCCAGGCGTAGAAGATATTCCCAAACAGAATACTCAGCGCCGCGCCAGGCAAAATATACTGCAGCAACAATTCTGAATCAGCAGAGATCCCACACAGGCCGCACAACGCGACGATAAGCAGAAGCTGGACCAGGTTATCGATCATTAAAGCGAAAAAACCGTCCAGGTCGCGTCGTACGAAGAGGGGGTAATTGCTGTGCTTCATTTCAGTTCAACAGTTCCTGAATTTCATCCTGAGTAAACGGCTTTTTCAAGCGGGCGCCCAGCTGCGAGACAATACGGGCAGCGGCATGCGAAGCCAGGTGCCCCGCCTGGTGCCAGGTCAACCCGTTGGTGATTCCATACAGAATCCCGGCAGCGTACATATCGCCGGCACCGGTTGTATCTATGGCTTCCACATCAACGCCTTCAATGGGAATCACGCGACCTTCATGCATCAGAATCGAACCATCACCGCCCAGCGTCAATGCCAGGTTGGGGACATGATTGTGAATCACATGGGCACAATCGACGGCATCATGTTTACCCGTCAGGCTGCGGGCTTCTTCCAGATTGCAGAACAACAGATCCACGGGGCCTTCGATTAATTCCTGGAATTCATCCCGGAACAGATTGATCAGAAAGGGATCGGAGACCGTAAAAGCGACTTTGACACCATGTTTTTTTGCCAGCTCGATGGCGCGGTAGGCTGCACGTTTCTGTGTTTCTCCGGTAAACAGGTAGCCTTCAACATACACATATTTTGACTGTTTGATATGTTCTTCGTTAATGTCATCCACACTCAACGTGGCTGAGACACCCAGATTCGTAAGCATCGTCCGTTGTGCGTCATCCGTAATGAGCACCACACACGTTCCGGTCTGCCCCTCGGCCGCCGGTGGAACCTCAATCGTCACGCCCAGCTTACGCATATCAGCCAGGTCAAATTCCCCCAGCATGTCACTGCCCACTTTACCGGCGTAGGCTGCTTTGCCTCCGAAATCGGCGATTCCCAGAATCGTGTTGGCAGCCGAACCGCCGGCACACTGCGAAATGGGGGCGCCATCCAGTTCTCCCAGGACCTTCTGTTGGATTTCTTCATCCACCAGGGTCATGATTCCCTTGGCAAAACCGAGTTTCTGAAGTGTGGCGTCGGAGACGCGTGCCTGAATATCAACTAATGCGTTGCCAACGCCATAAACATCGTACTGCATGGATTCCCTTAACCTGATCAATTCCGAATTTTTTCAATTCCTCTTTTGTGTCAAAGAGGTAGCCCGCATCGACTTTTTTGATGATGTGCAGATCATAACTAATGCGACATTCAATGGGAAACCACAGAGAGTAAGCATCTATTGAGTTTGAAAAAAGCAGTCAGGTCACTACTATATAGGCAAGAATTCTCTTCCAGGCCCTGTTACTGTCTCTGAGAGACTTCCCGGAACCGGATTCTTAAAAACCCAACACGGCGACTAATCGACTCGATTCACCGCATCACACTTTACAAGGATGCTTCTACACATGACTAACTCCTCCTCTGCGAACGACTTGCTGTACTCACTGCCACCCATTGGTGGAAACCCCTCGACACGTCCGAACCAGACCAATCCGGGGAGCTTCGCAAATCCGCCACAGATCGCTCCCGGAGCAAAAGGAGCGTTGACGTTCTCGTCTCCCGATACGCCGGGCATGCCCGCTCCTTCAGAAAAAACCGCCTGGGACTTCATGCCAGCAGGCTGGGAACTGAAACCAGGCTGTGAAGAAAACTATGAAACCGCCGACGCCTGGACCCCCCCGGCTGACTTCCTGCCGGTCACCCAACTGGAATTCGCCCGTTGTGGAACCATCACGCCGGAAATGGAACGGATCGCCGAACGGGAACCACATCTGCTTGCCGAACAGATCCGCGATGAAGTCGCAGCCGGCCGCATGATTATTCCTGCCAACAAAGTGCACCTGGGATATCAACTCGACCCGATGGCCATTGGTCGTGCTTCCAAGACCAAGGTCAACGCCAACATGGGCGCCTCGCCCGTTTCTTCCGGGACGGATGAAGAAATTGAAAAACTCAAATGGGCCGAGCAATGGGGTGCCGACACAGTAATGGACCTCTCCACCGGTGGCGATATTGACGGCTGTCGGCAGGCGATCATTCAGAACAGCTCGGTTCCCATTGGTACGGTTCCCATTTATTCCATGATCATTGCCCGTCGCCTGGAAGATCTGGATCATGCCAGCATTCTGCAGATGCTCGAACATCAGGCCAAACAGGGTGTCGACTATTTCACGATTCACGCTGGCGTACTTCAGGAACACCTTTCGCTCGTCGCCCAGCGTCTGATCGGCATCGTCAGCCGCGGCGGTTCTCTGCTGGCAAAATGGATGCTCCACAATAAACAGCAGAACCCCATGTACGAACTCTGGGATGAAATCTGCGAAATCATGCGGGAATACGACGTCAGCTTTTCCATCGGTGACGGCTTGCGTCCTGGCGGACTGGCAGATGGCTCAGACCGTGCCCAGCTGGCAGAACTGTGCGTGCTGGGTGAATTGACAGAACGTGCTTGGAAAAAAGGGGTGCAGGTCATGATCGAAGGACCAGGACATATCTCCTTCGACCAGATCGAGTTCAACATGAAACTCCAGCGGACACTCTGTCATGGGGCACCATTCTATGTACTGGGCCCCCTGGTCACCGACATCTTCCCTGGTTACGACCATATCACCAGCTGTATCGGTGCCACCGCCGCAGGCTATCACGGTGCCAGCATGCTCTGCTACGTGACTCCGAAAGAACATCTGGGGCTGCCTAAAAAAGACGACGTCAAACAGGGGTGTATCGCTTACAAGATTGCCGCTCATGCAGCAGATGTGGCGCTGGGAATTCCCGGAACCCGCGACCGGGACGATGATCTTACCGAAGCCCGGGCCGCCCTCAACTGGGAAAAGCACTTTGAACTGAGCTTCGACCCCGATACCGCACGTGCGTTACACGACGAAGACCTGGATGTGGATACCGATTTCTGTGCCATGTGCGGTCACGACTGGTGCAGCGTGCGTATCTCCAAGGAGATCCAGGAATTCATGTCAGGTAAATCGGAAGATTATGCCTGGGATAAAGCGAAAAAGTCTCTGCCATTAACAGCCGAGCAACAGGAAATTCTGGAGAAGCGCGGCGTGCTCAGCCCGGATGAAATTCACAAGCTGGCTTCAAAAGTCAAAAAAGAAATGGTGGGCGAACAGGATAAAGCATCCTGCCACAGTGATTATGTGGCCCCTGAAGAAGCACAACAGATGCAGACCTCGAAACAGCTGCCTGTTTTGAATGAACGCCCCTGAGTCTTCACAGAATTTTAACCGCGTGAAACAAAAACGCGAGTCTCTCCTACCAGGCGAGGCTCGCTTTTTTTCAACCTCTCAGCTTTAGTCCGCCGGCAATAAAGCCACAGACGACCAGCACCAGAGTCACGATTCCGCGTATACTTTTTCCCAGGCGAAAACCATTGATATTCGAAATCCCTGAATTGCAGTGAGGACAGGGAGCTCTTGCACCCTGCCCCTCCGCTGTAAATTTGCGGTCGCAATCCATGCATTGGTAAACTTTGTCGCCTGCTTTGACACCACAGTGCGGACAGCTTGTAAACAGGATGGAACTCGAAGTATGAGATTCATTGCAGATCGGGCATTGATGTTCATACTTTGATAATTGGAAGTCAGGAACTGCTGGAGCAGGATTGGGATTAAAATCAGGGAACGAATCATCTGGTGAATTCCGTGCATTCATACCAGAATTTGCTGCCATCTGGTTCCTGTCTCTCTGCTGCATTTCACGTACTTTCTGCTGGGCCTCCTGCAGGGCGGAACTCTGGGGACCACCAGTCATATTTCTGCCCCCCATGCCCGGGTTCCCCCCCGGCATCCCCATCCGTCCCGGAATTCCTCCGGGTATTCCCATGCGGCCAGGAATCCCGCCGGGAACTCCTGGATTGCCCCCCTCATTCATGGCCAGTTGATCGGTCTGTTTCTGCTTACGCGGCTTGATCAGACTTAGATCAGAGTCGCTGAAGAATTCTGTAATGAACAGTTCTTCTTTCTTGCCGGTATTCAGAACAGCCACTGATTCGCCATAAGCCAGACGGACAAATTTTCCTTTCAGCTTTCGCTTATTTAAATCGGTGAATACATGAAACTCTTTTTCCCGCTCTTCCGGCGTGAGCGTCACCTCGGTTGTTTCCGGGAAAAAGTTCCCTGGAACTTCTTTTTTCAGGCGCTCCTGCACGTAAACCTGGTCTTCAGCACTGAAGTTCTGATAGGGGAACTCCTGCTCCATTCCTGTTTGTGTAATTAACAGGGTGACATTGCCGTCCTCCATTTTGACATAAGAGGCGGCAACCGAATTGCCCGACAAATCGGTCCATTTACGTTGAAAATTGAGTCGCATGAACTGTTTCAGTCGAGTCGGTGACAGATTGCGATCGGGATCTTCACGATAGGCCAGAGGAATTTCATCCAACCGGCCATGCATTTTCAAAGCATCCCGCAACAGTTGCAAATCTTCGGGGATGAGCGTTCCGATATGTACGTTGATAAAACCAACCGGATTGCCTAAAAACATCACTTCGCGGCCATTGATACGCGTAAATTTCGCTTCCGATTTCTTCCCCTGCTTATCAGTCCAGACACGATAATCATTCATGACTGCAACCAGTTTGGGATCGATTTCCGTATTTGCTTTTTCCACATCCGGATCTTCGTCTGCTTTCGCTGCTTCACTCATTTCTGCACCTGCCTCGACTTTCGCGGGCGCAGCAGCAGGACCGACCATCGATCCCGGATCAGTTGCCCTGGCCTTCAGGGCTTCTGGAAGAAGTGCCACCAGATTATTGTGCTGATGATAACCAATGATCCACTCGATGTCTTTTTCACTGAGCTCATCCAGGGGCACCTGGATCGAACCACCTGCGTCTTTTAGCAGCGTGACTTTCTCTTGCGAACTCACAGACAGCAGTTTGGCTTTATGTCGCGTCCCATCTTTCAATGTGAATTCTCGGACGGTAAATGGTTTGAATGAATCTTTCTCAGCAGCAGGCTGCGCAGTTTCAGCAGGCATCGATTCTGCAGCCGGTTTCGCAGGAGACGGCTCTGAGGCAGGTTGAGAAGGCGTCGATTCCACAGGTGGGGACGGATCCGGACTGGTCGACGTCACTGCTTCTTTCTGGGGTTTTCGATATTCGGGTGGCAGCAAGCTTAACAGTTTTTTCCGCTTGTGATATTCGTAGATCCAGTTCAGATCTTTCACACTTAATTTTTCCAGGGGAACACGCACCGTCCCCTCTCCCTCCAGTTTAAGTGTCGCTGTGGGGCCGGTGATGGTAATCAGCTTCCCGGTCGCCTCAGTTCCATCGCGATAGGTCCAGTTACGCACGGTAAAACGTTCGTAACTTTCTTCAGCAGACAACGTCTGAGAGAGAACTAATGAGTAAAGCATCGCGCACAAAACAGCAAATTGCGTTTTTGACGTCTTCATTGGAACCAGCCCATGTTATAAAATGAGGATTCGGGCGCTTAAGAAAACCTTGAATTTGACACCAGACAATAAATACCAGAATAGCCCACATCCGTTCAAGTTGAAATACTGAACATTGAATATTTTCGGATTCACGGTCAGGCCACTTCCCGATTTCAGTTGATCCATCAAATCCCTGTAACAGGTCCTGATGAAAAGGTGATCCTGATCTGAAAACCTGACTCTGTTTTTTCCGCTTTTAGGCAGTTATAATACATTTTGTGCAGTTATACCGTTTTTTTAACCCGTTTTTACTCAGTAGAATATCCAATCGAAGGAGAGTGATTCGCTTTATGCTGAAATCTTTGAAGGGGCATTTTTTAGTCGCGTCCCGTAAGCTGAACGATCTCAATTTTTATCGATCTGTTGTGCTGATCGTGGAACATAACGAACAGGGAGCTACCGGTCTGATTGTCAATCGCCCTTCCTCCTTTTCGATTACGAACGCATTGTCGCGTTATTTTGACATGCCCAAACTTGAGGACATGGTATTTATGGGCGGACCGGTCGAGCCAAACGGGATGTTTGCCCTGCATAACGCCGGGGATCTCGAAAAATCAACTGAGGCAATTGTCCCGGACTTGTTCATGGGCAGCAGCCCTGAGATCTTTGAACAGGTCATCTGGCGCATCTCCGAGGGAGACCCGCATCTGGATTTTCGGATCTTTTTCGGTTGTGCCGGCTGGGCACCTTTGCAGCTGGAATCCGAAATAAATCGGATGGACTGGCTCAATACCCCTGCGACCACGGAAGACATCTTTGAAATTGACCCCTATGATATCTGGGACACCCTGCTGGATCGTGCCATGGCAGAACGACGCTTTTTGCCTCAGGAAACGGCACACCCCGAGTGGAACTGATGAACGCTGCTGACAAACTGATCTTTGAACGATCTCTATAATCCACCTGATGAAAAGTATCCTCTCGCATGACGCCCATTCAGATTAAAGACCCGGAAACCGGTTCCTACGCCAACATACTACCAGAGTTAGGATTCAACTGTTATGAATTCCAGGCAATGGTCGATGGTCAGCCGATTGACGTCATTGACGCACATCCTGATTTCGCATCAGGAAATCAGCGTCCCAGCAGTGGTGGCATTCCCATTCTGTTCCCTTTCCCGAACCGCATCGCCAACGCGCACTTTCAGTGGGATGGAACCCCTTATGAACTCCCCCCTGACAAAACCTATCATGACAAAACCGGCAACGCGATTCATGGTTTCTGTCTGGACCTTCCCTGGCGGGTCATTTCGCAGGAAGAGTCTGCTGTGACAGGCCAGTTTCAATTGAGTATCGACGGGAAACACCGACTGAAATACTGGCCCGGCGACATCTTCATTGAAGTTCGATACGAAGTCAAAGGGACCACCTTACGGGCAGACATCCGCGTCGGTAACCCCGGTTCCGGTTCGATTCCCTGGGGGCTGGGAACACATCCTTACTTTAAGGTGCCCCTGTCAGAATCCGGCCATCTCAAAAACTGCCTGGTGGAGTCACCAGCCAGCGAGGAATGGGTGCTCGAAGACTGTCTTCCCGTCGGCGTCAAGAAGTCGATTGGAAAATCACACGACCTGCGGGAAGGTGCCTGGCTGGATCAGCTGCAGGCAGACGATATTCTCACTGGCATGCCTGAAGATATCGATCAATACGAGTGCCTGATCATGGATGAGCAGGCAGGACTGGTCGTCACCCAGGACTATGATGCGATCTTCACCGAGCTGGTTGTGTTCACGCCCCCCGACCGGGATTGTGTCTGCCTGGAGCCATACACGTGCGTGACAAACGCCATTAATCTGCTCAACGCTGATGTGGAAACCGGGCTCCGGGTACTGCCTCCGGAATCGGAGATCAAAACCTGGATTGAAATTCGGGCCGGTAAAGTTATTGTCTGATAAAACGTCGGGAGAAACAGGATGACAAATCGAATCTGTCTGCTGCTGTGTCTGACACTCTCTACCCTGCTTCCCACACAAGTTTACTCCCAGGCGGAAAGCCGGCGAAAGCAGCAGGTTTCAACGGAAGGTCCACAGACAAAGGCGCAAAGCCTGCAGTTACTCAATGACATAGAAGCGCGGCTCAAGTCCGTGAATCAGCCGACCGCCCACCAGCCTCCCGTGAGCGCGCAGACTTCAGCTTTTATCATCGTTGACGATACTGTCAGGGGAGTCACCCACAACAGGGCGCCCAATGGGTTGTATTTTTTCCTGACGCGTCTGATTCTGATAAACCAGAGCCCGCAACCCCTCAAACTGGTCCGCAGCCAGATTAAAGCAGTAGTAGATGGCCAGGAAGTTCCCATCCGTACTTTGCCTTCCAATCTGGCAAACCATAATGTCCAGTTGGGAAAACGCAACCTGCGACTGAATAGTTTAAATTTTCAAGATCAGATCACTGTCCCTCCGGGTGAACAGGACAGTCTGTGGATATTACTCACCGACTTACCGGGGGCGCCCCATATTCCTGAAATCGAATTTCAAGTCTCTGTCATTGATCAGACGCTGAAACTGAATGTGAATCGCTTCGAACTCGGCAAACTGAAATACGCCGTCAAATTGCTGGGGCCCAGTCAGTGTCTGGCAGAACTTATTGTCAGCGGCGAATTAAATTCGATCAATTACGGAAGCCTGATTCAGGTAATAGACCAATTGACGACTCAGAACATCAAACGCTTCGTCATACATTTCCCCGATCAGAATACTCAGATCGACACCTCTGTGAAAAACTGGCTGCCTCGTGCAGCAAATCAGGTAGGTACGAATGCAATGGTGAATCCCACGCTACCTGTCTTTCCCAGCATGATCACGGAATTGCATCTCTCCGGGGAAGTCATAAAGGATTCCAGAGTTCCTTATCTCGGAATCAATAAAGGCCAAGTTATTCATGAAAAAGAATCTGAGGCGATTCACGCTGCACTCGACAGTGCCATGAGTGTCCTCACCAGGGAAAAAGTGGCTGAACAGATCCGGACGGGATCACCGGCTGTGAAAATCGCAGCTCTCATCAGTGGCGGCCGACAGCTGACAAATGAAGAGCTGCCACTGATTCTGGAACTCACATCAGATCCCGACCCGCTTGTGCAACAGGCCGCGCTATTTGCGTTACGTTACCTCGGGGATCCTCGCGGCTATGAACGGTTGGCTCAGGTTGCCAGTACAGTCGGTCCGCAGTCTGAAGTCGCTATTGCCAGCCTGGCAGAGTCCCGGTTTTCCCAGGGCCAGAAGGTTCTCTTGAAACTGTTAAAAGAAAGCCCCCCGGCTTCTCAAAAAACAATGATTGGGATTATCGCACAGAGCCCGCGACCGCAGTGGGGAGACGCCATCTATGAATTCATTTCCAGTGACGATCTGGAACTCCGAAAAGCAGCGATCAAGGCACTGGTCCTGAATGGCCATCCGCGACTCTTCGAAATTTTGACAAACGCACTGCAGTCGCCCAATCCGGAAATCCGTGAAGTTGCCTTCCAGGAACTGATTCAGCAGAAAGACAATGAAAGTGAAGTACTGGCCTTGAATTATGTGCTGTCACAGCTGGAACAGACGGCACCAACCCGGGCTATGCTTTCGTTTCTTGATCGAATGAAAGATCCGCGTGCCATCCCGTTTCTGTTTCATCATCTGGAAAATCTGAAACTCGATGCCGGACTGCGGGTTGCCATTATTAATACACTGGCTTCTATCGGTGACCAGACTGTGGAAGCCGGTTTCCTGAAAGTTTATCCCCAGGCGAATTCCAACGAAAAACAGCTGATCGTCACCTCTCTGCAGAAGATCGATTCACCGCAGTATTTTGAACTGGCGGAGCAGGCATTGAATGACAGCAACTTACAGGTTGTGAGTGGCGCGATCAAGAGCCTTCGCGCCTCCGGTTCCCTCGAAGCAGTCAAAATTTTACAGAAAACATTACGTAAAACAGATCAGGCCTCTACCTGGAATGCGATATTTTCATCTCTGTTTTCGATCGGCACGCCCGAGGCACGACAGATCATCATGGATGCCCGGTTTGAAGGAAATCTCAATGAGAAAAAGCGGGCCGCTGCAACGGCACTCAATAATATTTACATGCGTTCGCCTGGCTACCAGTACGTGAAAAATGGTGACAGGGAACAGGGTAATAAACAATACGAGGAAGCTCTGCAAGAATACCAGACTGCCCTCAGCATCGATTCACTGCTCGTACCGGCCTACCTGGGTATCGTGAATGTTCAAAATGCGCTGCAGAAATATGAAGAGGCTCTCAAGACTGCAGATCAGGGACTGGAAATCGACGGCATGAACGCGCGATTGTATGTCTCGAAAGGGATGATCTACAGCAATCAGTCTCAATCTGAAGCAGCACTGCAGCAGTTTCATAAAGCAATTGAAATTGCTCCGCTCGATCATTTTGCCTATGTAATGCTGGCATCGCATTATTCCAAACACAATCAAAACGATAAAGCACTGGAAGCCTATGATGACGCGATCCAGGCCAACCCGCGATATATGAATCTGTACGATTTCAAAGCCGATCTCCAGCTCTCGCTCAAACGCCCCGACGATGCTCTCAAAACTTATGATCAGGCGATACAAATCAATCCCAGCCAGATCAAAGCCTATTTCAGCAAGATTACCCTGCTCCGTAAACTCAAACGCTATCACCAGGTCATCGCCGTTTGTGATGATATTCTGAATGAAAACAGCCTGAAGAGAAACAGCGATTACCTGAAATACGCATACCTGACAAAAGCCAATACCTATCAGCAACTCTCTCAGCTGGAGGAGGCGATCGCCGCCTGTGACGCTGCGATTAAAATCAGCCCCGGGGAAATGCAGCCCTACCTCACCAAAGCTCATATTTATACCGAAGCAGAGCAATGGGAAAAAGCATTGCACGTATATGATCAGATGATTCAGGATCCCACGATCCAGAAAGACAATCGTCTGATAGACGCCTTTACCGGCCGCGGGCATATGAATTTACAACGCATGGACTGGCAGGCTGCTCAGAAGGATTTTCAGCGGGCTTTTGAGATTGACAACAAAAGTTCACAGGCAATTACCGGTCTGGCGATCTGCATGGTCTATAATCACCAGGAAGAGAAAGCCATTTCCTTCGTCAACGAACAGTTAAAAAACTTCGAAGAAGATGGGCTGTTTCACTATAATGTCGCCTGCGTTTACGGACGGGCGTTAATCAATCTGAAGGATCAGAAAAAAACACCTGGCGTCCAGAAAACCGTAGAAGGTTATCAGGAAACAGCAATCCAGCATCTGCACAAGGCATCCGAACTTGGATTTCAAGATGTGGAGTGGATGCAAAAAGACCCGGATCTCAGTGAAATACAGTCGCTTTCAGCATTCAAAACGCTGGTGCAGACTCTCCAAAAGAAAGCAAATTCACTGCAATAGTTTGCAGACCGAAATCGCCGACTTTGATCTAAACCACTGCTCGGTATAAGTTTAATAGAAACTTACGACAGATGATATCTCTCCTGCTTATCTGTCGGTAGATTGCCGTTTTCCCAAAATCTGCTTTCTGCTACATTTCCATCCCCCTCATCCAGACTTCTCATCGGTAAATTCCGTATTTGAGCGAGGTCTGTTTTTTCTCCCCATTTCAGAGTGAGCTTTGTGATGCGTCGTCATCCTTTCCTGATTCTTAATTCAATACTGCTGGCTTTGCTGGCTGCCACTACGCTTCCCGCGGACAATCCTCCTGCCACTCAGATCAAAACAAAAGTCTCTACGGGGAACTCGGACCAGGCTGCTGTCGAGAACAAGCTGAATGATCCGCGACAAATATTGTCACAATGGTCGGCTGCCTCCAGCTTTCTATCGCCCGTCGGCCCCCAGTCTACTGTCGAAAAATTCAAGAAGCAGAATCAGGCTTACTTCAGCGGACATGAACTGACGCTGATTTCCGAATTTCAGCAACCCATTTCAGTCCAGACTTTACTGACCGAATATGAATGGCAGGTGATCCGAAAAACGGACTCCCTGATCATCCTGAGGGGAGCCCCCAGAGATCTTTTAACCCGGCATCTGTGCCGTCCGTTTGAACTGCAGATCGATACACGATCCATGCTGCCGGAATCGTTAACTTTTCTACCCGGTAAGACAAAATCACAATCCGGGTTTGCGGCGGTCGAGTTAACCGCGTTAAAAGAAGTGCGCAAGTCCGCCATCATTGCCGGACAGCCGGAACCGAAATTCGTTTCACAAACCGTCGCAAAAGCGATCTTTCCACAAGAGATGACTCCGCCAAAACCGGGAATGAGAGATCCGATTCGACGCATTTCTTTTTCTCAAACCAGCACTGGATACCGGAACAAAACAGAACTGCAGGAAATTGAAAAGCTGGTAGAACGCTGGGTTTCAGTCTCCCGCAGAATTGATTCTGTCAAACTCGGAAACGGAATTACTCTCTACCCCCGGAACAGGCAGCGCAAATCACTGGAGACTGAGATTTCTCAAAACGACATGAATCTCTCGAACAGAGCCATCTACCTGTCTGCCATGCAAAATCTGTCCTCGTGGTTAATGAACGTTGACCAGAGCACATTCCAGGTAGAATCGTTTACCATCGAATTATCAACGGATGATCCGGGACCGGTGACAGAAAAGTTTATTACACTGAAACTGAAGCCACACCCTGATCAGCCACAATCAGGCTGGCAGTCTGTCGAACTGGAATTCCACACCTCTCAGCCACTGCCTGTTAAAATCAGCGAGACCAGAAACCAGCAGGTCATTCAGTTTCTCCTGTCAGGCATGGACGTTAATTATTCCGAGTAAAGCCTGAAGCTTATTCGGTCGGCGGTTCCCAGTCACCCCAGTGCTCAAGGTAGTGCTGATACGCCTTGTTGGATTTTGCTTCCCGCTCCAGGTACCGATACGCTTCCGTGACGATCTCCTGCTCAGTATCAATACTGAGGAATCCCGCCAGAACCCGGGAGCGAAGAAACACGAAATAGGTATCCAGAACATCACAACGGCAGTAATCGTTGATTTCATTCACTTTGCCGGAATCATACATCGACTGCACCTGCGAACCATCGATACCGGTTTTACCCGGTTTGCCGATCAGATTAGCCAGCAGGTTCAGACCGCCCGTGACCCGGCCGGCACCGAAATTGGAAAACAGATCCATCAGATCGAGATGAGCGCCGGTGTTATAGCGGTTACGGGACTGATCAAAACTGCGGGCATTCACATTGAACCATTCCGGTAATGAAATACCATAACGATATGCGGCCAGTTCCAGAACCGGCAGATCGTATCCACGACCATTAAAGGTGACGAACGTCGGCTGGCCATAGTGTACCCAGCCCTGCCAGAATTTCTTTGTAATAATATGCGGCCGGAAATCGGGAGCATCGAGTACCGTCAGGTCCTGCAGTCGATAATCTTCAGAAAGCTTGGCCACCGCAACCGAGACCGGCAGCATAAACGTAGCCGGTATAAAATCACTGCCGGTCGCTTCCACCTGTTCGGATTGATAACGGGCCAGGGCGTCTGCCGGGGATAATTCCTCCCCTGGATAGCGAACACGGGAAATCAGATCTCCATCGGCGATCGCTTCCACATCAAATACAAGATACGATACTGGGGGCTGAGACACGTTCTGACTCGCATTTTAGAGGTGAAGTGATGATAATATCAGCTTGAAACATGTTAACTGACGAACAGGATAGAGAGCCAGCCCGGACAGGATTTCCGCTCCCGGCAAATGGCCCCTTCCATTCGGTTCTGCTGACCAGTATAAACAATAAGAAGCGTTTCGAGTAGTTTGGTCTTTAGTTGCAAAGGCAGTCAGGGTTTATGGCCGACCATGAAGAACATTTGATGGTTCAGGAAGATGCAGAAGCACAACGTGATCTGGAAGCACAGGCCATCCGTGGTCTATCCAACGCCTACCTGCTGATGCGCGATGAAATTGGCAAAGTCATCATCGGACAGTCGGAAGTCGTGGATGAAATCCTTATCTCTCTGTTCAGCCGAGGCCACTGCCTGCTGGTCGGTGTACCTGGACTGGCCAAAACGCTGCTGGTCAGTACCATTGCCAAAATCCTGCACCTTTCGTTTCGAAGAATTCAGTTTACTCCGGACCTGATGCCCTCCGATATTACAGGTACCGATGTTCTGCAGGACGATCCGGAAACCGGGCATCGATCCTTTCAGTTTATGCAGGGACCACTCTTCACCAACGTCCTGCTGGCAGATGAAATTAACCGGACGCCCCCCAAAACTCAGGCTGCACTCCTGGAAGCCATGCAGGAACGGCACGTCACCGTCGGCTCGAATACCTATCGCCTGCCGGAACCCTTTTTTGTACTGGCAACTCAAAACCCGATTGAGCAGGAAGGCACCTACCCGCTGCCGGAAGCGCAGCTGGACCGCTTTATGTTTAATGTAGTCGTGAATTATCCCACTGCTGCCGAGGAACTGATGATCCTCAAACAGACGACCGGCAATCAGAAACCGGAACTGGAAGCTGCATTAACAGGCCGCCAGATCCTGGCGCTGCAGGAAGTCGTTCGCAAAGTTCCCGTCGCCGAGCATGTATTTGTATATGCCCGGGATCTGGTACGGGCCACGCGTCCGGGAGAAGCGACCGCTCCCAAATTCATTAAAGAATATCTGTCATGGGGTGCCGGGCCGCGGGCAGGACAGTTTCTGATTCTGGGAGCCAAAGCCCGGGCCATCCTGGAAGGGCGTTTCCATGTCTCAACCGAGGATATCAAATCCGTCGCCCATGCCGTGCTCAGGCATCGCATTGTCACCACTTTTCAGGCGGACAGCAAAGGACTTGCTCCCGACGACATTATTGACATGCTGATTGAACATGTCCCGAATCAGCTTAAAAATCAGGCGAAAGAAGCCGCAAAAGGGTAACGGTTTTCCCCACGGGGGTTACCGACTTTGAAATACTGACCTGTCATGGCGATACCAGCTTCACAACGGATCTTTCTGGATAACAATTCCACAACACGCCCCCTGGATGATGTCGTGGACCTGGTCGCAGAACAGTATCGAACCCACTATGCCAATCCCGGCAGCGCCCATGCAGATGGCCGTCAGGCGCGCAGAGTACTTGAAGATGCCCGCGAACAACTGGCATCACTCCTGGGTGCCCATCCCCAGGAAGTAATTTTTACCAGTGGCGGTACGGAATCGATCAACCTGGCCATACAGGGATTTTTGTCTGGTTCTCCCGGAGAGATTGTCCTGCCGGCCGGCGAGCATCCCGCTACCCTTAATACCATTCGACGTCTGGCACCACGGGGAATGAAACAGATTCAGCTGCCTCTGGACGCCGGGGGCAGAATTCAGACAGAAGGACTTCTCGAACAAAACTGGGAACACGTTCAACTGGCCACTGCCATCCTGGCTCATAACGAGACCGGCGTGATCCAGGATATCGCACCTCTCGTGGAAGCCTGTCAGAAACACCATATTCCCCTGCACCTGGATTGCGTACAGGCCATCGGGAAGATTCCGTTTCATTTTCATGACTCAGGCGCCACCGCCGTCAGTCTGGCTGCCCACAAATTTCATGGCCCGCGGGGCGTGGGTGCCCTGATCGTCAAAGAAGGCGCACGCCTGCTGCCGCAAATCGCGGGAGGACATCAGGAGCGAGGCAAACGGGCGGGAACCGAACCGGTGGCTCTGGCGGCTGGCATGGCGCAGGCATTGGCGACTGCTGTTCGAGAACAGGAACAACGATCAAGCCAGACGGCAGCGCTGAGAGATCGTCTCCAGAAGGGATTGCAGGAACTCTGCTCGCCAACGGTTATCAATGGCAATCGACAGCATCGGCTTCCCAATACCCTCAATATCTCGTTTCCCGGCCTGGACGGAGAAGCCCTGCTGATCTCACTCGACCTGGCGGGCATCTCCTGCTCACTGGGCAGCGCCTGTGCCAGCGGTTCACGAGACCCGGCTCCCGTGCTGCTGGCGATGGGCTGCGAGGAACGCGTCTATCGCTCTGCTGTTCGATTAAGCCTCTCATTCCTCAATACAAAAGAGGAAATTGATGCTGCCATTTTGCGAATCAGCAAAGTAGTCAACCAACAGCGGTCCTGACCTGAAACAGACTCGTCTCACTATTTGTCAGGTATTGTTGTTTCGCTCTCTGATCCAGAGACCGCGTTGGTTTCATCATCGACAGTGTTCCAGGCCGGGCAGGCGCTACTCTCCCGGATCATCAAAAATGGTAAACTGTGGCATCGGCAGGTCTGACTGCTCAAGCGCCTCGAGCTGTGTCTCGATCAACTCGATGCGACTGGCGATCAATTCGCGACGGTGCGACCACTTTTGTTCCCAGTCCTGGAACATGGTTGCGATATTCTCTGATGCGACTGTGGAGGCGTGACGGGTTGTTTGAATTTTTACAAGTGATCGTCCTAATCTTGAGTGGGCTTCCTTAACCTGATGACTAGTGTGTTGGGGACACAAAGGCATGCGTTGCTGCTCCCTAAGGTATGCGATTCGTGAATTTGGTCTTCTTAGGATCAATACTTCTTGAAAGTGAATCAGTTCAGCGCAGGTGCAATATGATCTGTAATATTTATTCCATCAACTGTAGAGACTTCATTTGTCTGCTTATTCAACCACCTGCTGTGGCATGTTCGCTTTTGGCAAGATATGAAAGATGGATCGTCATTGCCGATCAGTGATCTTGAGCAATAAGCGTTGACTTTTTGCATGAAAAGAATGAGTGTCCAAGAAGACCAAGTTCATTTGTTACGACCAGCATTCATCAGAACAATTATCATTAACCCGCATAATCAACAACTCTGCAATAGCAGTTACAAAATGCACCTGATGCTTTTCTGCCAATCAAGCGCATTTCAGACGGCAGTTGATTCTTCAATTTCCAGACTGGATCCAGTTTTACTGTCGCGTCTCCAGAATCATCTGGACCAGGTATCATAGATCGAGAGGCGCTATGCTTAATTGTGATGCGTTTTGTAAGTATTCTACAGCATGCCCTGATTCCTATTGAATTACCCCCGTTCATTCACACCTCTTGGAATTGCCCTGCATCACCAATGTGAATCACACGCTGACTCCAGGATACTCTTTGATGAATCACCGGGGCAGAGACTCTGTTTTAAACTGCCTGCAAAGTAACTAATGGATCATTTCGTTGACCTGGTAAATGTGCATTGCGCAGTTCTCGAATGAATATCTCCCCTCTTGAATCAATCGTTTCCAGTTTTTCCGGAAAGCCAGACCAAAGGTAACCGGCTTCGGTAATTCAATTCTGTGAATAGAAAACATGATTTTAGAAGATCGAAGCAAAAGAATCACTGCCTTCGTCAATCAGTTTCAATCAACAGACTGTGTTTCAGTGCGATAATTGAATCCGTAAACATTCTGTCTGCCAGCGCCTCTTCCGGGATTATCCATGCACGATATCAAACTGTCGGAAGCAGATACAGCAAACTGAGCAGACGCTAAGTGCAGTGATAACAGGAGTGATTTCCCTCAAGACAGAGTTTGACGGTTAGGCAAAGACTATCCATCCAGCAACACAGGCGAGGTCCAGTTAGGCAAACGGCAACGATCCTGCAGCCCGATTTAACATAAATATTCGTTTGCATGAAACGATCACCACTTTCCTCTCTCACGCTAATAGAGTCACAGCCGAACTTTTGATGAAGGAACGGATAATAGTTACAACTCGTCCTTTCCCGTGTGCGATACCGGAGAGATCGGTTTATTTTCAAAAAAACACCAAAGACACTCAGATTGCCTAAAGTAACATTCCGATAGAATATGAACGTGAATGCGCAGCTTCCCTCTGCACATTTACCATGTCGTCTGAATCTGGAATGGTTTTGTTATGGAAAGATAAGCCACATCAGTTCGAGGAATCCTGTCAGAATGTATGGCTTTGTTTCACATTTATCGGATTTGACAGGATCAGAAACTAATGTCTTCGGGTGGTTTCAGCATCACTCGAAACCTAAATCATATAAGTAGCTAAAACCCATTAATCCCTTGGGAAGCACAATTTACAAGTGAGAAAGGCTGTTTGCCATGACACGAATTAATACTAACGTTGCCTCGCTGAGAGGTCTGCGTAGTTTAAACAAATCTACAAATCTTCTGGATACCTCGCTGACACGACTGTCAACCGGTTTGAAAATCAACTCGGGTAAAGACAATCCATCAGGTCTGATCGCCAGTGAAACTCTGCGATCTCAGGTATCTGCTATTGAACAATCAATCAAAAACAGTAACCGTGCCAGCAACGTAATCGCAACTGCTGACTCGGCTCTGGGCGAAGTGACAAACCTGTTGAACCAGGTTCGTGGTCTGGTCCAGGAAGGTTTGAACGAAGGTGCTTTGTCTCAAGACGAAATTGCAGCGAATCAGCTGCAGATCGACACCGCATTATCAGCGATCAACCGAATTTCTGCCAATACATCATTCGCTGGTGACAAACTGATTGACGGAAGTAAAGCGTTCCGTACACAGTCTTCAGCAGCGGACTCTGCGAAACTCTCCGACTTCCAGGTCAACGAAGCCGTATTTGGTAGCAGCAGTTCGATCACACTCGACGCAACTATCGTCACTGCGGCTACTCAGGCCAGCCTGGATTACAGTGCTGTCGACGGTGGTCTGGCAGAGGCAACCACCATCGAAGTAGGTGGTTCCAGTGGTTCACAGGTGCTCTTCCTGGGTGCTTCCAGCACGCTGGACAACGTCAAGGATGCTGTGAATGGCGTGACCGACATTACCGGTGTGACAGCGAGCAAAACCAATAAGGTTGCCAGCAATCTGACGGTTGACAGTACTGCTGCCAACTCCGATTTGACTTTTACCGACGCTCGTTCATCAGACAGTGTCTTAGGCGACACAGGCCAAAACATTCGAATTTCGTTTGTTGACCCCTCTGCCAACAGTGCGGCTGCCAATATTACTTTCAGTAATACGAACTCCGATATTACGATTGTGGTCAGTCTGGCAACGCTTGCGAACGGTGATATTTCATCGACTGCGACATCAGTCAAAGCGTTACTTGACGGTAATGCAGACACCAACTCTCTGGTCTCATCAGCCGTGGAAGGTGATGGTTCCGGGGTTGTCGATGCCGCCGCAGCTGCTGCTTTAAGTGGTGGTACAGACGCCTACCTGACCTTCAGCGCCAACAACTACGGTGCTGATGAATTCGTGGACGTCAACGTGCTGTCAGGTACATTCGACACGGTCGATAATATTACCGACGGGAATTCTCTGAAACGAGACATTGGTTCGGACATCGTTGCTCGAATCAACGGTCAGGTTGCCCAGGGTTCCGGTCTGTCAGCGAACCTGCGGTCACAACAGTTGGATGCATCGTTCTCCTTCACAGCTGCCGCTAACACTGTTGACAACACTGCCAGTATCACCATTACCGGCGGTGGTTCACTGTTCCAGATTGGACAGGACGTGTCAGCCGCTGGTCAGGTAGGTATCGGAATTGAAGCGGTCAATACGGCCCGTCTGGGTGGTGTCTCCGGTAAACTGTTCGAACTCGGTTCCGGTGGTGGAAAGAGTCTGCTGGATGTTGGTCCTTCGGTTCCCGGTTCTGACCTGGTGAATATCATCGAAGAAGCGGTAAACCGTGTTTCCACTCTTCGCGGTCGTCTGGGTGCGATTCAGAAGAACGTGATCGAAACCAACGTTTCTTCTCTGGGGGTTGCCTTGGAAAACATTTCTGAAGCACGCAGCCAGATCGTGGATACCGACTTCGCTGTCGAAACCGCGAATCTGACGAAAGCCCAGATTCTGAACCAGGCTGGTATTTCGGTTCTTTCGATTGCCAACCAGAACCCACAACAGGTATTGAGTCTCTTGAGATAATCCTCGAAGGCCTCATTCATTGAATGAGAAATACTGAAACTATTGAAACACTATCCATCACAAGATGGGTAGTGTTTTTTTATTTAGGCTTTTATTTCCCCCCATTTTAACAGCCAGTCTGGGGTGAATTCCCCCCTTTACGACTGATTTGCTGCGTACCAAAGAAACTGCTTATCTAGACCCCCACCGCAGCCGATACAAACAGAATAACCGAAAAA
Organism: Gimesia maris; assembly: GCF_008298035.1. NCBI lineage: Bacteria > Pseudomonadati > Planctomycetota > Planctomycetia > Planctomycetales > Planctomycetaceae > Gimesia > Gimesia maris. The sequence goes on along the minus strand of NZ_CP042910.1, from coordinate 348,165 downwards.
GTCTGCCGGATATTCCGCATCAGACAGTTTTGCTCAGTACTCAATTGAATTTTTTTCAATCACGAACGTGATTCAAAGAAGATCTCATGCCTTCACCTCAGGAACTATTGGCAACAGCGGTTCAACAGCATCAGGCGGGTAATCTCCCTCTGGCAGAAGAGCTGTATCGCGAAGTTCTCCAACACGATCCCGGACAGGTCGATGCCCTGCATTTACTGGGCGTGGTCTATCTGCATTTGAAGCAGTATCACAAAGCGATCGATTTCATTACACGGGCGATCTGCCGGAACGACGGGATCGCTTCGTTCTTTTCCAACCGCGGTGCCGCGTGTAAAGGACTGGGAAAGTATCAGGATGCCATTCAGAATTACGAACGGGCGATTGAACTGGAACCCCGGAACGCAGCTTTTATTTATAACCTCGCGATTACTCTGGCAAATTCTGGCGAAAAACAAAGAGCGATAGACGCTTATCGAAAAGCGCTGGAGCTTAAACCGGGATATCCCGATGCTCTGATCAACCTGGGGAACCTGCTGCTGGAAACAGATGAAGTTGAAGAAGCCATCGAAATCTGTAAGCAGGTCGTCCGGCTGGCACCAGATCTGCATACCGCGCAGTTTAATCTGGCGAATGCACTGGCGAAAGCAGAGGACACGGAATCAGCCGATGCAGCTTACCAGCGTGCATTACAACTGGCTCCCGATCATCTCGATACCATGAAAAATTATGCCGTTTTTCTTTCGGCAAAAGAGAAATACGAGACTGCCATTTCCATCCTCCGAAAAGCAGCCATTCTGGAGCCTGGCAACTGGGAAATCCTCAATAACCTCGGCATCGTGTATACCAGACAGGAAGATTTCGACACTGCCATCAAATGTTTTCACGACGCTCTGAACCATTCTCCGGACAATTGCGAGATCCGTTTCCACCTGGGAAAAGCCCTGGAAGAGTCAAAGCAGACTACAGATGCCATGCTCACTTACCGGGCAGTTCTCAAAAAACAACCCAACCATCCCGGTGCCGCCTTTCACTTGGGATCCATGCTGGCGGCACTTGGGGATTTTGAGCAGGCCTACGATATCTTCCAGCGTCTGTATCAAAGTGACTCTACGAATACCGCCTCACTGTTTGGAATGGGCTGCGTGCGCCACCAGCAGAGGAAAATCGGTTCAGCCGTTGGTTATTTTGAGACTCTCGTTTCACTGGAACCCGACCACTTACAGTCCCGATTGAAACTGATTGAACTTTATTCAACACAATTGCGCGTCAAGGAAGCAACCCACCATATAGATCAGGGTTTGGAAGCACATCCGGAGTGCGCGGCTCTCTGGAACTACAAAGGTCATATTCAAAACCAGAAGAAACAATTCAAGAAAGCACTGAAGAGTTTCCTGCGTGCCCGCAAATTAGACGATGGCTATCTTCCTGTGTACTGCAACCTGGCTACTGTTTACCAGTCCATGGGAATGTTTCAGGAAGCAAAACAGGCGCTCGAAAAAGCGTATGAGCTGATTCCGCAGCCGGAATATCGACTCGCCCTGGCTAGTTTATTCCCGCCCATTCCGACTTCCATGGATGAAATCCAGGAGGTCCGGAATACTTTCGTGCAAAAAATCGAAGAGATGCACGATGATGGAGTGCAGATCGATACTTCGATCAAACTGACTCCGGGAACTTTCTACCTGGCCTATCAGGGATTTAATGACCGCCCCATTATCGAACGGATGACGGAGCTGTTTCAGCTTAGAAATACCCTCAGCTGGAATCCGCAGGAACCGACAGTCGCCCGCGATGGAAAAATTCGTATCGGGTTTATTTCCAGCCTGTTCTACAACCATACTATTGGCTCCCTGATGAAAGGCATCATTCAGAATTTCGACCGGGATAAATATCACGTGATCACAATTTCTCCCACGAAACATACCGATGACATTGCCAGGGAAATTCGCCACCATTCTGATGAATACGTCTTTCTGGGGATCGAATTACAACAGGCCAGCCAGGTGCTGCAGAGCCTGGAACTGGACGTTCTGTTTTATGCAGACATCGGTATGGATCCGTTTATCTTTTCGCTGGCAACGACCAGGCATGCTCCCATCCAGTGCGTAACCTGGGGACATCCCATTACGACTGGTCTGAAAACCATAGACTATTTCATCTCCAGTAAACTGATCGAGCCGGAAGACGCTCAGGAACACTACACAGAACAACTGGTACAACTGGACTCTCTGCCGTCGTATTACTACCGCCCTGCCCTGCCGGATAAAATCAAAAACCGGGCTGTGTTCGGACTGTCCGACGACGAACATGTTTACGCCTGCCCACAGACTCTGTTTAAGATTCATCCCGAATTTGATCAGATCCTGGCAGGGATTCTCCAACAGGATCCAAAGGCACGAATCGTGATGATTCGTGATCAGACCTCAAAGTGGAAAGACCTGCTGGTCACGCGGTTTAAAAAATCATTCCCGGACCTGGTAGACCGAATTCTCTTCCTGCGAAGCCTGTCGACTCCTGACTTTTTGAATCTGATTTATATTTCAGATGTACTGCTCGACCCCCTGCACTTTGGAGGGGGAAATACATCTTATCAGTCGATGGCAATCGGAACCCCGGTTGTCACACTACCGGCAAAATACATGCGCGGCAGGGGTATGCTCGCGATCTACAATAAAATGGGACTGCAGGACTGCGTCGTTTCTTCGATTGAAGAATATATCAATCTGGCCTGCCGCATCGGTTCTGATGAAGCATTCCGCGATCAGCTTCGCCTCAAAATTCTCTCTAAAAGCCATCTGGTTTTTGAAGACGTCAACACCATTCGGGAATTGGAAACATTCTTTGAATCAGCATTGAAACACAGTGAATCTCAGCAGCCTGTCAATCAATCATCTTTCAGTCTGAATAGCTCGAACATCAGCAAGGAACCTAGCATGGATGCTTCATTAAATCAGCCGGGAAACGCTGACCACATCAAAATCCTGAATTCTGCCATGCAGAATTACACCTGTCCCGCCTGTGGTTATCATATCGCAGTCCAGTTTTACGATGGAGGCTTATTGCCATTAACCACACTGGCCTGGCCTCAAAGCTGTGAAGAAGCTCAGGCAATGGAACGACTGCCGCACGACTTTATGCGATGTGTGGACTGTGGACATATTTCAAATGCTGCATTCGATTATGCCAAGGTCCCTTATTCTGACAAACCCAACCTGATGTTCAACAAAGGTGCGATCTGGTCCGAACACCTGCAGAATGTCTGTGATCTGATTGCCATCAGACTGCCGGAAAATCCGATTGTTGTGGAGATTGGCTGCGGCGAGGGACATTTACTGCGTTCCCTGGCCAAAAAAATACCGTGGGGAAAATTCATCGGCTTTGATCCCAATGCCGAGATCGAAACCGAAGATGGGTTGATCGAAGCCCGCGCGATGCTGTTCGAACCTGGTCGGCATCTGGCTGAGTTGAAGCCGGATCTGATTATCAGCCGGCATGTTTTCGAACACCTGATGAACCCTCTGGGGTTTGCTCAGGAGGTCGCATTTGCTGCCAATGTGGCTGAATGTGCAACCAGTCTGTTTATCGAAGTCCCCTGTATCGATGGTGTACTCGCAGCCGGTCGTACCGTGGATTTCTTCTACGAACATAACTCTCATTTCACCACACAATCACTCGAACGCTTACTGAAACGCTGTGCCACAAGCGTGGACCTGATTGAAACCAGCTATAATGACGAAGTCATATACGGTATCGCCAGCTTCCAGCCCCAGAGTCATCAGGTCGAACTGGCGCGGCAGGCGATCGCCTTCCAGGAAAAAGCGCTGCAGTCAGCAACGCAACTTGCTGTGCAGTTTGACGAACTGACGGAGTCCGGTAAACGAACTGCTATCTGGGGCGGCACGGGGAAAGCGGCTGCCTTCATCAATCAGCACAAGCTGGACAAACAACGGTTCCCGATCGTGATCGATTCCGACATGAATAAAGTCGGCACATTCGTTCCGGGTACCGGCCAGGAGATTTTCTTCCGTGACAAACTCGTGGAAAATCCCGTTGATATTATTCTGATTGCTACACAATGGCGGGCTGCAGATATCGTGCTGGAAATTCAACGTAATCAGATCCACTTTGAAACGATCTTAATTGAATACCAGGGAAAGCTCATTGATTATTTCCAGGACCAGCATCCCTACCGCAGTTCAAAGGCGGAAACAACGGTACCTCGACCGCAATTCCTCACTCAGAAAACGCGTCAGCGTGAATCAAAAGAACTGGATCTCAATTAGTAATTCAAAAGTCCGGCAGGCGTTCTAATCTGCCAGCTTTTCTGAGTCTCATCTCCTACAGGAACAATTATGATCATTTTCAATTTCGGAATTCCCAAATCAGGTACTGACTGGTCGCAGGCTGTATTCCAGAAAATCTGGCAGCATCAGAGCTTCGAGTTTCGTTCGGAAAAAGCGAATTCCGTACAAGAACTGAATCAGCTCGTCGGAACCATGGACCTGAATGAGCGGTTGATTCTGCAGTTCGATTTACTGACGGAGGAAGCCATTGCCGCTGCCCAGGATGATGCCGTACGCCCCTTTTATCACTATCGAGATCCGCGGGATGTCGTTTGTGCAGAAATGGAGCTTCAGGCCATGTCGTTTGCAGATGCCGTCGATCAGACTGTCGCGGCATACCAGGAAATCCATCATGCACTCTGCCTGCCCGGCATCATGGTAATTCCTTATGAACATCTATTGAAAAATGCGGAAGGACTGATCTTTCAGATGGCGACCAAACTGGGTGTCCTGCTGAAACTGGATGAAGTCGAGGCGATCGCACAGGAAATGAATATTCTACTGACAGCGCCTGCAGCGGTCTCCGGTACTGCCGGCACTACACAAGCAGTCCGCATCGATGGGGAACACACGGCAGATTCTGACCCCATTCAACCATTGATGATTGGAAAATGGCGTGATCGTCTTTCGCAATCAGAACAGGCCATGGTCACCCGGTTTTTTAAACCGCTTGTGACCCAGTTTGGTTACGGCGAATAGTTTTCTCTATCAGCAAAATAAACCAGGGATGGAATACAATGCTGCCCCTCAATCAATTATGTACTCTGAACTGTTACCAGGACGGTTTTGAACTTTCGGACGCGCTCGTAAATCAGTATGCGGAAGAGGGGGCAATCCTGGTTAAAGGCCTGTTCTCACCGGATGAGTTTCTTCCCATCCGCAACAGTCTGGCAGGCAGACTCGCTCTGCTGGAGAGTCATTTTGGTGCCACGGTCTCGCAAGATGCGGATGAAATCACCCAGATCAGCGATCGTCTGCGCGAGTTGGAATCGAACCATCCTGGTGCGCAGAGTATTTTATATGATTCCATGAATGCTGCGCCTGCATTACACTCAATGGGATCACATCCGAAATTACTGACGATCCTGGAAACACTGCTCTCGCCGGAAATCTCCATCCATGATCGTTATATCATTCTCATGAGTATGCCCCATGCCGAATGGCATCTCGCTTCCTGGCATCAGGACTGGTATTACAACGAAGGACCTTATTCTACCATAACCTTGTACGCGCCTTTGCAGAAAACAGATCAGAATAACGGGAGCCTGACACTCGCTCTGGGAGAACACCGGAAAGCACCGGTCGCCCATGATGAACACAACCATGGTATCAACACAAAATGGCATTCACTGCCTCCCGATGTGGTTGATCAATATGACCGTGTTGTACCAACAGAACTGGAAGTGGGGGACGTACTGTTATTTCACAGCCTGACTCCCCACACTCCCTGCAAGAATCAATCAGAGTACGTCCGCTTTGTGTTGAATCTGCGGTATCGAGATCTCAGGGATCCTCAGTTTCTAAAAGAGGGCTGGCGGATCAGGGATATTACACATGCCAGACGGGCGATGTCGCGAACGGCGTCTTAACCTGAGACCATCAGGACGTTTCAGACCTGATTTCACTTCTCACTTCATTAAAAAGCGTAACTGAAATGGCAGAAAAAAAAGGGCTGTTAAAGGGGAACGTAGGCGAGTCACAAAACCAGTCGAACAGTGACCTGAATGCGTTGAATGCGGTCGAGGAATATTGGGAATCAAGCGTCGGCTCGAATCTGAATAAACTCGATGCGTTTACCAAGTACGTCTCCCGGCAATCCATTACTAAATTGCTGGCCCGCTATGAAATTTTCCAGCAGCAACTGGAAGTCAACGGATCTGTTGTCGAACTCGGCGTACACCGTGGTGCCAGCCTGATGGCATGGGCACAATTCAGCGCCATCCTCGAACCGGTTAATTATCTCCGCAAGATTATCGGCTTTGATACTTTTGAAGGCTTTCCCTCATTGAGCGAGAAGGACACAACAGGTACCAGCGAGCATTTGGAAGTCGGTGGATTTAAATCGGAAGAAAATGCCATGGAAGACCTGGAAAAAGCGATCCAGGTTTATAATTCCACCCGTTATCTGAATCACATTTCCAAAGTCGAACTGGTCAAGGGAGACATCAGCGTCACACTGCCCGAGTACCTGGAAAAGAATCAGCACCTGATCGTTTCGCTCCTGCATCTGGATGCAGATCTGTACGAACCAACCAAAGTTGCGCTGGAACTGCTGATACCCCGGATGCCCAAAGGAGCCATCATTGCCTTCGATGAACTCAATATGGATTTATTCCCTGGAGAAACCCTGGCCGCCATGGAAACCCTGGGGCTGCCCAAACTGCGTTTGAAGCGGTTCCCGTTTGCCACCTCACTTTCTTATGCGGTGATCGAATAAACCACAACACCCCAATTGCTACAACCGGCACACCCTGACTGTCAGCCAGGGTGATGACGTGCAATCAGATACTCTGCTCAAGCGGTAACCTTTCACTAACCGATAAATACTTAGATCAAGCAGTCCTGCATGCGCGGACTGATTTTGAGAACTCTCAGCTTATTTATCTTGAAACAGGCTTGGTAACATGTCAGGCATCAGTTCCGGTGTCGGTCTGGCAACCGGATTGAATATCACAGAAATTGTAGATGCCATCATCGGCGTACAACGCAACGCCCTGGTGAAACTTGCGGACCGTGCTGCCGCATTTGAGGCGACCGAAGGGGGCATCAAAACCCTCGAAGCAAACCTGCTGACTCTGAATACAAGTGTTCAAAAGCTGAACCTGAAAAGCACCTTCGAAACATTGAAGGCCACCAGCTCTGACAGCAGCCAGTTCAGTGTTGCCGCGAACAGCACCGCGACCGCAGCCTCTTATCAGCTACAGGGTTTGCGCCTCTCTTCGAACCACCAGGTCGTATCAAATGGATTTTCGGATTCCGATACAACACCTATAGGCACCGATACCACCATCACGCTTTCTCGAGGCGGGAAACTGGATGATTCCAAGCTGCTGGAAGAATTGAATAATGGACTGGGAGTCCAACGGGGCAGCATTCGCATAACCGACCGGGATGGCCAGACAGAAGTCATCGACCTGACGCGAACACTCAATATCCAGGATGTGGTCGATGAAATAAATGGCTCAGCCACTTCCATTGTCGCCAGCATTGAGGAAGACCATCTGGTGCTTACCGATACCAGTTCCGGTCTCGGTACATTGAAAGTCACGGAAGTCTCAGGAGGAAAAACAGCAGCCGACCTGGGCATACTGCAGTCTGTTGCAGGTTCCACTTTGACGGGAGATTCCGTCTATCGCGTCACCAGTGATTTTAATCTGTCACAGATCAATGACGGGAATGGGATTACCACAGTCTCCGGTTCCGAAGACTTTCAGATCACCGCTTCCGATGCCTCTACCTTTAACGTCGATCTTGACTCTGCACAGACAATCGGTGATGTTGTCGACCTGGTGAACAACAACGCATCGAATGGAGGCAAGGTTACTGCAGCCATCACCAGCGATGGAAAATTGACCTTAACGGATAACACCGGGGGAGTCGCCACAACGTTTGAAGTGACCGCCTTAAACGACTCTCTGGCTGCCCGTGAACTGGGTATCCAGACCACCGGTCTGGGAGGCACGATTACAGGTACCTTATCCGGAGGCCTGAATTCCGTTTTACTGCGAAATCTCAATGGTGGCGTGTCCGCCAGCAGCACTGTCCTGAATGCCGGCCAGGTTTACTTTGAAGATGGCGCAGGTGGAAATGCCACGATTGATTTTTCCGGCGTCGAAACACTGGACGAAGTCATCAATGCGATCAACGCAAACGGCAGTATTCAAATCGAAGCGAGTCTCAACGCTACCAAAACGGGCATCCAGATCAAGGATACCTCTGCTGCGTCGGGAACGTCGATTGAAATCCAGGATACGACCGGAAACCTCGCCGGCTTCCTGAAAATAGACACGGTTCTGGCAGATTCAAAGCACACCGTCGATTCCGGCTCACTCGATTTACGCTACGTTAACGAAAATACGTCTCTTTCAACTTATGGAAAAAACGGAACCGCGGTCACATCAGGCAGTATTCGAATTACCGACCGGGATGGCGTCAGCTTCAATGTCAGTTTATCAGACTCGGAGACCACGAAAACGGTCGGTGATGTCCTCACCAAAATCAATGAAGCGGCTGCCACCGCTGGAGCAAAGATCAATGCGCGGCTGAATGATTTCGGCGACGGATTTATCGTGGAAAGCACCGGAGGCAGTTCGTTTGATGTCAAAGTCGAAGAAGTTTCAAGCGGCACCGTAGCAGCCAGTCTGGGAATCAAAGGCGCAGGAGCAACCGGCGTCACCAGCAGACAGATTACGGAAGTTTCCGTGGAAGCGACAGACACACTTCAGGACATTACAGAAAAAATTAATGCCACTGGAGTCGCTTCCGCCACGATCATCGACGATGGGACGGCCTTTAATTCTGCCCGGCTATCGATTACATCGTCCCGTAGTGGCGCGGCGGGCGAATTGATTCTGGAAAGCGATTATAATTTCGGTTTCTCCACATCTGTCGATGCAGATGATGCTTTGATCCGCATCGGAAGCAATCCTCAAACATCCTTTCTGCTGACTTCTTCGACGAATAGCTTTGACGACGCGATCACGGGACTGGAAATCGATCTCCTGTCTACCGGGTTGTCACCGTCAACCATTAATGTGGCCCGCGATACGTCGGGAATTAAGAGTACAGTCACTACCTTCATTAATGCGTACAACAGTTTTGTTGACGCCAAGAACTCACTCACCGGTTTCAATTCCGAAACCAATGCGCGGGGCGTTCTGAACGGGAACAGCCTGGTGCAGACAACCGTTTCCCGCCTGGAGGGAATGCTGACGAAAAAGCTGTCCATCAGTAACAGCTCTGTCAAAAGTATGGCCCAACTGGGAGTGCGGTTTAACGGGAATGGCAAACTGGAATTAAACAGCGCCACGCTCGACGCGCTGCTGGCTGACGACCCCGATGCTGTCACCGAATTTTTCCAGCAGGAGGACACCGGATTTGCCGTCGTCATGGACGATGTCATTACCGCAATGACAGATCCCTTTACCGGGACACTTAAAGCGCAAACCGATTCATTACAGGCTTCGGCACTGGCTTTGAATACACGCGTCGATGAATTGAATACGATTCTGGAAGCCCGTCGTGAACGACTTATTCGACAGTTCACACTACAGGAAACCATCGTTAACCAGTTGAATTCACAGCAGACTGCCCTGGATGGTCTGCAGAAAGCCAGCAGTAGCTAAGCAGTTTGAGACATAAACATATTAATTTGCACTTGTGAGAGGGGCCGCTAAAAAGATGAACGGAGCAGACTATATTGAGAACCAGGTTTTAACAGCAAAACCGCACCAGTTACATCTTATGGTTGTAGACGGAGCCTTACGCTTTGCCAGAAAAGCAGTACAAGCCGCCGAAGAAAATCATTTTGAGCAGGCTCACTTTGCACTCGATAAAAGTCGTGATCTGGTCGCGGAGCTGATCGGGGGGCTGGACTCTTCTCAACAACCGGAAATGGTTGAGCAACTCAAAGCTCTGTTCGTTTTCGTTTATGAAAACCTGCACCACGCCGACGTGAAACAGGAAGTGAGCTATATACACAATGCGATCAAAGTTCTGATGATTCATCGGGAAGGCTGGTGTGAACTCATGGAGAAGCTTCAAGATGAAACACCTCATGAAACCAGCATCATTCACCCGCAGGAGAGTTTACAGCGACCACATCATCTTGAGCAGGCCGACCAACCTCATCAGAGCCGCTCCTGGTTAACTTGATCCTGCGAACAATCAGCAATAAGCTGCAGCGCATTAAAAAAGGCACTCTCACCAGTTCGATGAGAGTGCCTGAGGTGGAGACCTCCGCCTCGATGCAAGCTTGCTTTCCCGCTCGGAAAGCCGGACGTTCCTATCAGCCATTCAAGGCCGTCCATCAGTTGTAGTAGCCGTTACCTTCTTTACGTGGTGAACGGTCGCAGACGATATCGTTCTCGCCATCGCAGAAGTCAACCTGGTCATGGAAGCTGCTGCCGTCCGTACAGGCTTTATGGCCGTGAGCTCCCGCAACGTAGTAGCTCTGGTTAATCCGCCCGAAGGCACTCCCGACATCTTCCAGCTCCTGGTTGACGCCATGGGCGACTTCACTCAGCCCGACAATCATGGCCAGCACGGCGATGGTGGAAATCAGGACCAGCTCGGACGAGACAATAAAGCCGGCCTCGTCGTTCATTAAACGGATCAGCATAGTTTTCATGGTGATGGACTCCGGAAAGAGAATGGGTTCATTTTTGTTTCGGGTGTTTCGAAGCCTGCAGGGGTGGTGAAGCCCTGCAGGCGGTTGTCGTTGGAAAGAAAGCACGTTTCGGGTAGTTGAAGAGTTCTGCCTGGGGATTACTGCACGTCCCACTGACCGGAGCAGAAGTCAGGGCAGTCGTTGAATCTGCTGCCATCGGTGCAGGCTTTGTGGCCATGTGCGTTGCTCAATTTGTAAGACTGATCGATACTGGCGAAGGCACTGCCGACATCTTCCAGTTCCTGGTTGACGTTGTTGGCGACTTCAGACAGTCCGACGATCATGGCCAGCACGGCGATGCTGGAAATGAGTACGAGTTCTGCAGAAACAATGAAGCCGGCTTCGTCGTTGATCAGTTGGTTGATAATGTTTTTCATCGTGGTGGTCTCCAAAGTGTATGAAAGGTTTGCATCGAGTTGTTTGTGTTTCAAAGTTGATAAAGAGATGTAAAGCAAGCTGAATACCAAAGGTGCCCAACCGTAAATCTTTTTTAACAAACTGTTCAGAACTGGAATCGTAAGTGGTTACTGTAAAGGGAGATAAAAAAACCAGACTCAGCAGGATATTTTTGGTACCGCTCTGAAACGTAGGTCTGCCACTTGAGGCGAAAAAGCAACACGCCGAGAGCAACCGGCTGTCAATCACACGTAACCGGCTAATATTTAATCACTTAGTGCAAAGATGCCTGAAAGCAACACGTGGGAAATCGGCAACATGTCGAGTAAAAGCCCTGAAAAACGAATTGAAAATAGGAATTGGAGGTCCTGGATCTGAAAAACGCTCTTCACCTGACAACGGAATCCTGATATGAAACGTGCCCGAAAACCGAAGGGGGTATTGTTACTATTTACTGGGAAAGGAATCCCAATGCGTCAACAATTACACCTTGCCGTCTGCTGTTCGCTAATGTGCGTCATGACCTGGACTGGCTGTCAGATGGGAAATGACGGTCCGATCACAAGTAAACTCGCATTTCGAGGTGTACCAAAGCAGAGTGAGCCAGCCGTGGAATCAGAAGAAGAAATTGAAACTCGTCGTTCGGAAGAAAGCGCACAGGAATAAATCGGTCATTTGTTAAGATAAATCGACCTGTGACAGGCTATTTCCTCTCAAGTGAGACAGAAACGGGAAAAACGGAAATTCTGACTTCAGAATCAGCCGATGACGATAGAGGACGAAATCCAGTTCAGCCACCGATCAGAACGGTACTTCGGATTTCGGTCATCAATAGCGTAAAGAGTATTTGACTTGGACAAGGATGGAATAAGTCAACCAATGAACGGGCTAAGATTAATCAGAGCATTCTGCGTCTTGACGCTTCTGCTTTGTACACAAACGGGATGTCAGGGTCTGGGGAACAAGTGGTTCCAGATGGACAGTAACAGCCGCTCACCTTTTTTCGGTCTGGAATTTTATACGAAAAAAGATCAGCAGGCGACGCCGTTACAAAATGTCTCACAGCAGCAGCCCGTAGAGCTTGAGCCAGCGATTCTTCAAACGAAAGCAGAAGAATCATCACGTTTTTCCCGACTTCCCAAGTGGCTGAATCCGATGTCGAAAAAATCAGCAACGGAAGAACGAATCCCCCTGCCTCGCACAGATCTGGCTGAAACAGAAGTCATTCTGGAAGAAGCGCCGGAAGAAAAAAACTCGGGGGAACTCGGTTCTTCTCTGGAAAATTTCTAAGCGGAATCACGCTGACGTCAGTCGAATTCAGTTCGACTTCTGTTTTCTGCGTTCTTCGGCTTTCTGTTTTGCTTCCGCTATATAAGTTTCCGGGTCTTCATCGAAAGCCTGCTTACAGCCGCTGCAGCAGACAAAATACGTCTTTCCCTGATAGCTGACCTGAATCGTTCCCGCACCGCCGGTCACAATACATTCGGGTCCACCGCTTCCCGGATCTGCCAGCCGTGTCCCTTCTCTGGTGTAGCCCACTTCTGCCAGCCGATAATAAAATGATTGCCCTTTATTTCGCTGTTCGAACAGCACCAGGGTACGTTTCTCGTTCAGGCGACGAATGGACATCCGATAGATGGCTCCTTCTGAATCGGGAGTTGATTCCAGAACCAGCGTATCCTTGCTTAAGCTTCCCGTATAATCGCGACTTGTCCCGTCTGGCAGGACGGTAGCCAACTGATAATGTTTCTGTTCCGGATCATAACTGAGGGACGCGGATTTCAGGAATTTCCCATCGGTGATCTCATAGGCAATGCTGGTAGATCCGGGTTTAAACTTCCAGACCCACTCTGCATTTTCGGACCAGGCCCCTTTGCGGGAGTTGCGTTTGATCATTCCCACCCCCCGCCAGCCGCCAATCAGCGAATTGAATTCCGCCAATGCCTGCTTGACTGTCTGAGCATCTTTTTGCGATTCGGGAGCCGCCTTACTGGCCGGCTCTCCCTGAGCGCCAGCCGCGCAGAGCAGCAGCAGAGAAACACACAGAATACGGACAGCAGCAGAAGTTGAAATTCGCATGAGCAGTTTTCCGAACGGGACAGATCAAATTCATTTCGCTGAGAGAATAAACACACCAGCGGCGCAAACCGGTCGCGCTAACTCGTGAATTATTATCGTATCACAGGAAAAGCCTCATGCAACAGGCATTCAGATCACAGGCCGCATTCCCGTATCTCAACATCAACAGTGCTGCCGTTATTCCCGCGTCAACTGTTTGAATTTCTCGTTGAGATCTTTCGTCATCGGCCCAGGCTTGCCGGTTCCGATCTGGCGGCCATCCAGTTCCACAACGGGAATCACTTCTGCAGCAGACCCGGTCAGGAAACATTCGTCAGCCACAAAAATATCATGTCGTGTAAACGGCGACTGATCGACGGTGATCCCTGACTGCTCAGCCAGCCTGATCACCGCATTACGGGTGATGCCTTCCAGAATCCCGGCATCCACGGAGGGGGTTTTCAACACACCATTTTTCACAATGAAAATATTGTCGCCCGTGCATTCGGCGACTTCCCCTTTGTGGTTCAACATCAATGCCTCAATACAGCCGGCATCGGTGCCTTCAATCTTCGCGAGGATGTTATTCAGATAGTTGAGTGATTTCACCCGGGAAGACAATGCAGCCGGATGATTGCGAATGGTGGCAGCGGTGATGATTTTCAATCCATCGATGTACAATTGCGGATCATAGAGGGAGATATTGTCCGCAATGATGATGACCTGTGGATTACTGGTACGGCGGATATCCAGTCCCAGAGAGCCGGCCCCACGCGTGATTACCAGTCGGATGTAGCCATTCTCAATCTTGTTCGCTGCCACTGTTTCATTGATCGCTTCTACCATTTCCTCTTTAGAGAGAGGAATCTCCAGGCGAATCGCCAGCGCGCTCTCATACAGACGGTCAATGTGTTCCTGGATCAGAAACACTTTTTTATTGTAGACGCGGATGCCTTCGAAGACGCCGTCACCATACAGCAGACCATGATCGAATACACTGATTTTTGCTTCTTCCTTAGGAAGCAGTTTTCCGTCAATATAAACTTGGAGCGACATTGGAATCTGGTACCATTCTCAAAATAGGCCGAGGCACGGCGGGCTGGTTTTGACGGAAGATTAATCCGACGTTGAATTCAGTGAAATCCATTTCAGTCAGAAGCATCACGGACAACGGCGTACGCCATTGACACGACGCAGGCGACAGTGGTTCAAACCAGCAGCGGTACGCTGATCGTTTGTCACTAAGCGGGAACGGAAGTGGCTTGGGATTTCCCCACAACCTCAATCTGACCTTCCAGCAGCCGAACCGTCCGATGCGCCTGGGCGGCAATCGAATTGTCGTGCGTCACCATGATGATAGTCAGCTGTTCCTGCTCATTCAAGTTGGTCAGCAGGTCCATAATCTCTTTACCGGTACTACTATCCAGATTTCCGGTAGGTTCGTCCGCCAGCAGGATCTGAGGCTTGGCAATTAAAGCCCGGGCAATAGCGGCCCGCTGCATTTCTCCACCCGACATTTCTGACGGGCGATGCTTGATTCGGTGCGACAGGCCCACTTTTTCGATAATCTCTAAAGCGTCCTGTCGAAACTGCTTTTTCCTCTTCCAGTATTCCCATGTCGAGTAACGAATCATCAGCGGGGAAAGCACGTTTTCCAGCAGGTTCAGTTCAGGCAGCAGATGGTAGAACTGGAAAATAAAGCCGAAGACCCGGTTACGTATCTGATCGCGGGCATGGTCGGGCAGATCATCGATCCGCTGACCTTCCAGATGAATTTCTCCGATGTCGGGAGAATCCAGGAGCCCAAACAGATGCATCAGCGTACTTTTTCCGGACCCGGACTGCCCCACGATCGACAGGAACTCGGCCTTCTGGACTTCCACATCAATGCCCCGCAGCACGGGAACTTTGTGTTTATCTTTTCGATAGGCCTTTTCGATGGCAACCGCCGCTAACTGTGGATGAGGCATGGATAGGGTCTCGGTCATGAATTCATACTCGACATAAACGGGAAACAACTGTGAAGATTACTGTTCCGTGTTTCACAACGCTGATTAATGGTTGATCGTTATTCGTAACGCAGTGATTCCACAGGATGAAATCGTGCGGCCTTACGTGCCGGTAAAATACTGGCAAGGACAGCAATCACCATCGCACCAAGGGCGACCCAGAAAACCATCATCGGATTCACATGAGTCGAAATTTCAGGGAAGTAATAAATACGCTGATCGAACACCTTCCGCCCGGTGATCCAGGTAATCGCTTTTTCAATTTCGTTGATGTATCTCACAAACAGCAGACCGACAATCACACCGACCCCACTGCCCACCAGCCCTAACGCCAGCCCGTACGACAGGAAGATGGACATGATGCCGTTTGAACTGGCACCCAGCGCTTTGAGCACGCCGATATCACGCGTCTTTTCGATGGTGATCATAAAAAAGATCGCCAGGATTCCAAAACCGGCAACCGCAATGATCAGAAACAGCAGCACGTTCAGAATCGCAGATTCGACTTCGACTGCAGCCAGCAGGGGACCCTGCTTATCTTCCCAGGTCCGCACGCGAAATCGACCCGCAGGCAGAGCTTCTTCCAGCTTGCTGACAACCATGGCGGCATCTTCCGGATGTTTCAGTTTAATCTGGATCGATGTGATCGATTTCTCCCCGTTGACAGGGTCGATCATCCCACGCATTTCCTGAAGATATTCGAGATTACAGAACACCAGGCTGCTGTCGTGTTCGCTCATGTTACTCTTGAACAGATCAACGACCGTGGCATTGAAGTGTCTCGGCTCCGGAGGTTGACCAGCGGATACCGTACTGATTTTGACATCATCACCCGGTTTGACAATCTGGAACATTTCCGTTTTACCGGTTTCCGGATCTTCATAAGGAAAACTCACCAGGCCATAACCGATATACACGCGCCCCTTCAGCGGACTGCCGGGGTCTTCTTTTTCTTTTTCTTCAAAAGCTGAGACTTTCATGTCTTCGCTGAATGGATTGGCTGACGGGTCAGCTTTGTGAGAGGATTCCGGTTTCGGCGCCTGATCAAATGGGGACACTGTCGCGGTATCATTGGCAAACTTTGGTGCCGGCAGTGGCTCATTCGATTCGACCGGTTCTTCGAAAGAAACCTGCTCGTTCTCTTCGATGGGTGGGGGATTATGGTTCCAGCGATCGACCATCCACTGGGCACGCGTGGTCCATTCTTTTCGATAGGCCATCGCTTCCGGCGAAAGTTCCCAGTTGGGAATGTCGTTGTCTTTTGTATGTTCCAGATATTGTGCCAGCGGGCCGACGGTAGCTTTGGTTTCAGGGTCGATACCAATCAGCGTGACCGGCTTACTCTGCCACTGCGAACCATATTGCACACTGAGCATGGCATAAATTTCGACGGTCGACGTCATCCCGGCAATATCGTCGCCAATCGCACGCTGGATGCTGTTCTTAATATCCCTGGTATCGGGTTCGCCGTCCAGAGAATTGGTTTCCACAATTACATCCGCCAGGATGCCTCGCAGACGGGTTCGCATATCCGTACTGAAACCATCCATTACACTGTTGACGACAATCATCGTCGCCACACCCAGGGTCATGCTGATGATACTGGCCAGCGCAATATATCGGGTTCTCAAATATCGCAGGCAAAGCAGTGATTTGTACATACGGCCAATCCTTTGGCTGATTTTCTGTCGACAATCAGATTCTGATTGCCGGATACATCCATGGTTTACTCAGGCTGTGACGGCTGTCCTTCCGGTCGAAGCAGTGGGAAGTAGATGACGTCGCGAATGCTGTGACTGTTCGTCAGCAACATCACCAGACGGTCAATCCCGATTCCCAGTCCTCCAGCCGGCGGCATACCAACCTTTAACGCTTTAATAAAATCTGTATCCATCTTCGCCATCGAGTCTTCATCCGAAAGCCCCGAGAGTTGTGTCTGGAATAATTCTTCCTGCAGCAGCGGGTCATTTAGCTCTGTATAGGCATTCGCCAGTTCCATCCCCTTGACGAACAGTTCGAACCGCTCGGCAATGTTGGGATCATCCTGCTTCCGCTTGGTCAGCGGGCAGATTGAGGCAGGGTAATCGATGACGAAGACCGGGCCTGTCAGATGTGCTTCGCAGGTAGCTTCAAAAACTTCATTCAGCACCACGTCGGGATGTACGTTTTCCGTTTCAATCCCGTGCTGTTTTGCCACTGCCGCAACAGCAGCCGGATCAGCAGGATCACAGCCGGCGTGCTCTCTGACGAGGTCGAGATATTTTTTTCGTTCCCAGGGACCACTGAAATCGATCGTTTCACCTTCGCCCCAGGGAAGTTCCATGGTATCGCTGATTGTTTTGACGGCGTCGGTAACGATGGCTTCGGTCAGATCCATCATCGTTTCATAATCGCCATACGCCTGGTAGATTTCGATCATTGTGAATTCGGGATTATGTGTCGCGTCGATTCCTTCATTGCGGAAGACACGTCCGATTTCATATACGCGTTCAATGCCGCCGACCATCAATCGTTTGAGGTGCAGTTCCAGGGCAATCCGCATGTAGAGCTCGATATCGAGCGTATTATGGTGTGTAATAAATGGCCGCGCTGCAGCGCCACCGGCGACAGCATGTAACACGGGCGTTTCGACTTCCGCGAACTTCTGATTCCGCAGCGTCTGCCGGACCGAGTCAATGATCTGACTCCGTTTGAGCATTTTTTCCAGCACGCCTTCGGTATAGATCAGATCCAGCGAGCGTTGACGCAGCAGCAGTTCCACATCTTTCACGCTATGATGTTTTTCCGGCGGCTGTGCCAGGGATTTACAGAGTACAGTCAGCTCTTTGACAAAAACGGAGATTTCGCCGGTCTCGGTTCTGCGCAGGCAACCATCAATGCCGATCAGATCGCCCAGATCGAGTGTCCCCATCAGTTCCCACTGGGCCTCAGTCAAATCGCCGCGGGAAAAGAGCAGCTGGATTTTACCCGTCCAGTCTTTGATATCATAAAAACGGAGCTTTCCTGCTTTGCGACGCAACATGATGCGTCCTGCGATCCGTACTTCTTCCCCGTCTTCGCCGGAAGCTTCAGGCGCTTGACTACGTGCTTCCGCGATCGGAATATGGCCGTCAAACCGCTGACCCCAGGGATCAAATCCGAGAGACTGTATTTTCTCTAACTTTTTAATCCGTTCTGCTTCAAAACGGTTGGGTTTCACTTTGGACATCGAAATTTTTTAAGTCTTATGTGAGCTGGTTGTTACAGATTGAGACACCCTGGAACGGAATTCTGTTCAGAGAGTATGTCAAATCAGAGGATCTATACGACTGAGAGAGGGGGGATAATGGCGAAATCTGCCGATCAGGTCAATGGCAACCAGTGTGGAATATACATAAAGACATGTAAATCAGCCCTGAAT
This sequence comes from Gimesia maris, assembly GCF_008298035.1. NCBI lineage: Bacteria > Pseudomonadati > Planctomycetota > Planctomycetia > Planctomycetales > Planctomycetaceae > Gimesia > Gimesia maris. The sequence goes on along the minus strand of NZ_CP042910.1, from coordinate 329,571 downwards.
CACTGATTTCCCTCTATATTCAGTCTGCTTCACAATCCCATTGCAGCGGATCTGTCTCCTTTTGACTCGCCCAGATCGTCAACTGAGTAAACTTCTGCTGCAGCAGTTCTGCCAGCTGCTCCATCGCCGGACGCTCCGTGGCGTAGTGGCCAGGTAGAACCAGACCCATTCCCAATGCGCGGGCCTCCAGACAGGCGTGAAATCGGGCTTCGCCAGTCAACAGGACCTGACAATCGTGACAGTGTGCGTCTCTCAGAAATTCCGCTGCGGCACCACAGGCGATGCCAATCCGTTTCACCTTCATCTCCGGATTTCCCACGAACTGCAGCGCGTCGATCTTAAGTGCCTGCTTGATGAGCTGATTAACCTGCGCAAGCGTAAATTCAGCCGGTAGTGAGCCAAAACGCCCCGCCCCCTGCTCTGGCAGACCTGGATCTGCTGTCGAATTCAGAGGTCTGAGAATTCCCACATCTTCCAGTCCCAGCAGTTGGGCCAGTTGCCAGTTAATGCCCTGCTCTGCACTGTCATACGACGTGTGAGGACTGTAAACCGCAATATTCGCCTGGATCAGGTCCAGCAGCATTTTACCTTCTACTGAGTGTGAAGTGATCTGCTGTATCGGTCGAAACAGAATCGGGTGATGACTGATAATGAGATCCGCTTTTTCCGAAATCGCTTCTGCAGCCACATCCGGAGTCAGCGTCAGGCAAGTGAGAATCCGACTGACCGGTTGCGCAGGGTCACCCGTTAATAAACCGACATTATCCCAGCTCTCTGCCAGATCCGGGGGAGCGAGGTGTGCCAGGTATTCCTGAATTTCTGCAACATCCGTCATGATGGTTTCTACTCCGGGTCTCCTGAAGACTGTGCGTATTCCAGAAAACATATGACTGGTTCTCTGGCTCTATCAAATCTGAATTGATCAATGTATCATACAGCACTATACTTTGGGTAACCTAAAGACAAGAGATTCCTTTCTTCGAAATAAAGCAAGGTCCAGTCCATGAGTCTGAAATCACGTCTGATTACGCTGTTCGTTATCGCCTTCGGTGCCTGTATCATCTTAAACGGTCCGCAAATCCTGGTCTACCTGATCGCCCAGGCCGCGATCTCGGGTACATTCATCACCATGTGCCTGAAAAAAGAACGCGAAATCATCGCGAAACAAAATCAGGCAGACGTTGCGACAGAATAATTTCCGAAAACGTTCACCTTCGGAATGCTTTTTCGGTAAAAATGTGGTTTACCATGCTTGATGTCCGTTGACTGACAAGACAGTGAAGACGGCAAATGGTTAGAATGCTGAGTGATGTTTTTCACCTGCAATCAAGCACTCTAACCACAAAGTATCTGTAAAAATGCCTGTTTCGAATCTTCCCTCCCCTCCTCCTCAAATCAATCAGCACCCTGCCAGAGCCACCCGTCAACGTGGCTTTACCCTGATCGAGCTGCTGGTTGTCATCGCCATCATTGCGATTCTGATTGCCTTACTGCTCCCCGCCGTTCAGCAGGCTCGCGAAGCAGCCCGGATGGCTCAGTGTAAAAATAACCTGAGACAGATTGTATTGGCCTGTCACATGTACGCGGATTCCAATGGCGGGTACTGGCCACGCGCTGCTGCCGACTCGCATGTAGGCCTGGGGGGTAAAAAACGCTGGCACGGTGAACGAACCACCGACGATGGCACCACGAAATTCCAGGCGCACCTGGGACCATTGGCACCGTTCCTCGAGCAAAGTACGAGTATTAAAAAATGCCCGACGTTTGGTAACTTTTCCGCCCATGGGACTGTGGCCAATGCGTTTGAAGGGGGAACCGGAGGCTACGGTTACAATCAGGCTTACCTGGGCGGAACATCCTGGAAATACACGTACCCCACCTGTAATATGATCGCCACGAACATGCGGGAGATTGGCAGCCTGGCCCGCACGGTTGCATTTTCAGACGCCGCCCTGGCTCAGGGCTTTCCCGATTTACACATCATCGAATACAGCTTTATCGAGCCTCCTTACTTCATCGATAACTGGACCCCGACTTTCTCGGAAGCTCCCTGGCGGCCCGATCCCTCCATTCATTTCCGCCATACAGGAACCGTCGCCAATATTGCCTGGGCAGACGGTCGTGTGACGTCAGCAGTGATGGCAGGTACAGGAACTTCAGCCTACGGAGGAGATCCCCAAAAATTCCAGATTGGCTGGTTCGGACCGATGGACAGTAATATCCTGTTCAACAACAAAGACAAACTGGAAACCGAGATGGGAGGCGTACATTAAATGGGTACCGCAGACTCGTCATTCTTTTCCTTGAGCCTGTTAACCGTATGCCTGATTGTCTTTCAAAGCTGTGCCGAAGAACGTCCGTTTGTACCGCAACCCTCGGCGGAATATGTCGTCATGCTGGATGCGGATGGCAAACCTGACAATATTATGCTTGAACAGTTTTTCAAGAGGAAAGATCATCCAGAAGGTGTTAAAATACTGGTGATTGACAAACAGTCCAAGGCACACAAACTGATTTCCCCTGCGGAACTGTTAAAGCAGAATCCGAATGCGGGTCGCTACCTGATATTTAAACACGATGATTCAGAGCGACCGTTTGACGATCTTCCTCAGTAAATGACCTACCCTTCTTCTGGAATGACAACATGCAACGATTGATGTTACCTGCAGTCCTGCTGCTCAGCCTGTTAACTACGTCTGCTTCTGCACAAACCGTCAAGACACTCGCCGGCACAGGAAAAGTCGGACATACCGGCGACGGTGGCCCCGCAGTGAAAGCCCAGGTCGGCGAACCCTATGGCCTGACTCTGGGACCGGACGGCGCACTCTATGTCTGTGAAATCAAAAGCCACGTCATCCGGCGCATTGATGAAAAAACGGGAAAGATTTCCACGGTCGCCGGTTCCGGTAAGAAAGGCTACAGCGGCGACAGTGGCCTGGCATTAGCAGCAGAACTCAATGAGCCATACGAAGTCCGCTTCGATAAAGCTGGCAATATGTATTTTGTCGAGATGATCAACAATATCGTCCGCCGCGTCGATGCCAAAACAGGCAAGATCTCGACTGTCGCCGGCACAGGGGAAAAAGGATTCTCAGGGGATGGCGGCCCGGCTACCAGTGCCACATTCTCCCGGCCACACTCGATCGCGCTGGACAATGATAACAATCTTTACATCTGCGATATCGGCAATCACCGCATCCGCCGCGTCGATCTGACCACCGGTACGGTCAGCACTTTTTCCGGAACGGGGGAACGGAAAGCAACTCCCGATGGCGCGAAAGTCGAAGGCACTCCCCTGAACGGCCCGCGGGCGCTGGATTTCTTCACCGATGGCTCCGGAAAGGGTTCGCTGTATCTCGCGCTACGTGAAGGAAACAAAGTATATCGCATCGATCTGGATGATCAGACTTTACATCACATCGCCGGTACGGGTAAAAAAGGATATACGGGACATGGCGGCCCTGCAAAGAAGGCGACCCTCTCCGGCCCGAAAGGAATTTCGGTCGCACCGAATGGCGATGTCTACCTGGCTGATACGGAGAGCCATACCATTCGCGTCATCCGTAAAAAAGATGGCACGATTGAGACGGCTGTCGGAGACGGCAAAAAAGGTGATGGCCCCGATGGTGATCCAGCCCACTGTCGTATGGCGCGCCCGCATGGCGTGTATGTGGGTCCAAACGGGAATGTCTATATTGGAGACAGTGAAACTTACCGCGTTCGCAAGTTAACAACAGGAACTCATAAATGAATCATCGCAATCACATCTACCGTCGACTGAGTTGTTACTCCGTCTTCGCGCTGCTGTCTCTGCTGACCGCTCCGTTGACCCTTTTCGCAGGTGAAACCTGGCAGCGACAGCAACTGGATGCCGCTTTCCGTTCGGAAGGATCTGCAGCGGCTGACGTGAATAAAGATGGCAAGATGGATGTGATTGCCGGCGACGTCTGGTATGAGGCCCCCGACTGGAAAATGCATGAAGTTCGCAAACCGGGAAAATTCGTCGCTGGTGTCGGTTACAGTGACAGCTTCTGTAACTTCGCGTACGACATCAACCAGGATGGCTGGACTGATTTCATTTACGTCAGCTTTCCTGGCAAAGAATTCTACTGGTATGAAAACCCAAAGAACGAATCAGGCCACTGGAAAGAGCACCTGATCTGGCACAGCATCTGTAATGAGTCACCACAGTTCGCCGATCTGACTGGAGACGGCAAACCGGAACTGATTTTTGGATCGCAACCCGAACAGCAGATGGGCTATCTGGAAATCCCCTCTCCTGATCTGGCTGATAAAAAATGGACCTTCACGCCGATCAGCAAACCCGGCGATCCCATGAAGAACGGGACATTTAAATATTATCACGGGCTGGGCGTCGGCGACTTCAATCAGGATGGTCGACAGGACGTACTGATCCCCAATGGCTGGTGGGAAGCCCCGGAAACCCTGGGAGAAAGCCTGTGGGAATTCCACCCCTTTACCCTCAGTGTGAATGGCTCAGAACCATCAGAAAAAATGGCTGACCTGCATGTCGAAGATCTCGACATGGACGGCGACATGGACATCCTCGGCAGTTCAGCTCACGCATTTGGCGTCTGGTGGTTTGAAAATCTCACTGGCGGAGATGAACCCAAATTCAAAGCACACCTGATTGACAAAAGTTATTCCCAGACACATGCCATGCATTTCATTGACATGAATGGGGACGGTCAACGGGACATGGTCACCGGCAAACGGTTTTTCGCCCACAACGGCAAAGACCCCGGTGGAAAAGAACCGGTTGTAATGTACTGGTATGAAATCAAACGCGACAAAAACGCGGCCCCTGAGATCATTCCGCACAAAATCGAAGCCGGCAACGATACGGGCGTGGGAACCCAGTTTTCGATGGCGGACATGAACGGCGATGGCCGCCCCGATATCGTTCTCTCCAATAAAAAAGGAGTCAATGTTCTGATCCAGAAATAGATCGGAGCATTGCCTTCAATTATGACTGACGCTCATCCAGGACCCGCTGATAAATCTCACGTAATTGGCGGGTCATGGTTTGATGTCGAAACTGATCCGTGAACCGGTCGCGCCCCGTCTGACCGAACCGACGGCGCTTTTCCGGATCAGAGGCAAGTTCAATCAACGCCTGCGCCAGCGATTCAATCGACTCCGGCGGTAGCAGATAACCGGTTTCTTCGGGTATCACCACTTCGCGGGCACCGTCCACATCGTAGGAAACAACGGGCTTACTGGCAATCAGCCCTTGAGGCAGCACACGGGCCAGTCCTTCCCAGACACTGGTATGCACCACGATATCCATGGCGTGAATGAGTTCCGGTACGCGTTCGGGGGGAACCAGTCCGGCAAAGATGAAATGGTCCGAGAGTCCCAGCTCGGCAATGCGCGCTTCGAATTCTGCGCGAAGAATACCATCGCCGATCAATAAAAACCGAACGCCAGGTTGCACATCGACCACCTGTTTCGCCGCTTCAATCAGATATTTGTGCCCTTTGAGGTGAAACAGCCGCGCCACTTTTCCAATGACGATCTGCTCCGGTTCGATGCCCAGTTCACGACGTACTTCTTCCGGTGGTCGGGGGGGCGTGAGAAACGGTTCGACTTCCATGCCGCTGTAGACAGTGTCACAACGATCCCTGGTGGTAATTCCGGCAGCAACATACTGATCGGTCATGGCATCACAGACGCTGATGAGCCGGTCACAACGCCGGGCGGCCCACTTCTCTGCAGCGATGTAAGCGTGATAATTCACGGGGGACTGGCCAAAATGAAAGGCGGCACCATGGATTGTATGGACGGTCGGCAGTTTCAACTTCCAGGCGGCGGCCCTTCCCAGAATACCTGCTTTGGAACTGTGCGTGTGAACCAGATCGGGCTGGTACGCCCGCAGCGCTGCAATCAACTCCCGATACGCTTGCCAGTCATTCAGGGGACTGATACTCCGCGTCAGATGGGGCAGTATCTGCAGATCAAAACCTCCCTGTTCCGCGCGGGGAATGAGCGTGCCCTCCGGACCAGTAGTGGGACCGGTCATCAGAATCACTTCATCCTGGTAATCCCGGTACTGATCTTCGACCGTATAAAGCGTATTCTGCTGCGCGCCGCCGATAATCATACGAGTGATAATATGTGCGACTCTCACGCAAACACCAGCCTCTGGTTTTTCTGCCCGGGGCAGCCTGATTTCACTATCGGTACCGCTTTCATGCCATCAACGTTTTCAGAAACCATGTTCGCTTAACCAGCCGGTGGTGGTGGTGGCGGAGGTGGTGTTGCCTGAAAGTAGCCCGTGAGTTGGGGGACCTGGCTTGCGGGTAACCAGCCTGACATCCCGGCTGACCAGACCTGCGTCTGATCGGTGATCTGTCCCCCGGCGATTCCCTGCGAAATCTGTTCGAGGGAATAGGGTCCCTGCGACTGACCATTCACGGCGATGTGCCAGGCCGCTGGTGGCGGCGGCGGTGTCATCTGGCCGGGTGCCCCCATTCCGGGAGACTGCATCATCCGATTCGCCATCGCGAACCCCATGCCCAGTCCCATTCCGTCTGCTGCGCCTCCCCCTGATGGATTTTCTGCAGCCGAGAGCATCGCCTGTCCCATCTGGAACTGCTGGAACTTATTCATATCACCAATCACACCCATGCTGGTCCGGGTATCCAGGGCTTTTTCCACCGTTTCCGGCAGGGAAATATTCACAATCAGCAGCTGAGGAGTCTCCAGACCATATTCATCATCGATTCGTTCATTGACTATTTTTTTCAGTTCTGTGGAAATCTCGGTATATTTCGAAGCGAGATCCAGTGCCGCATATTTTGACTCCCCAATCAGATCGGCGAACGAACTGTTGATGATGGAGCGTAACAGTTCGTTGATTTCTTCTGAATGGAACTCCGCATTGGTGCCCACCAGTTCTTTCACCAGGATTCGCGGATCATTGGCTTTGAGTGAATAGTTCCCGAAAGCCCGCAGGCGTATTGGACCGAATTCCGGATCGCGGAGCATGATGGGATTGGGGGTCCCCCATTTCAAATCGGTAATTTGTGTGGTATTAACGAAGTAGACTTCCGAACGGAAGGGGCTGTTGAAGCCATGTTTCCACCCCTGCAGTGTCGCCAGGATCGGCAGGTTATCGGTTTTGAGCTCATAATGCCCCGGCTCGAACACGTCGGCCACCTGTCCGCGATGCACAAATAAAGCCATCTGCCCGGGTCGGACAATCAGCTGCGCCCCATTTTTGATTTCATTCTGATAACGGGGAAACCGCCAGGTCATGGTATGTTTTGAATCATCGATCCACTCAATAATATCTACGAGTTCGGCTCGCAGTTTATCCATCCAGAATCCCATATTGATGTCCTCGTCACTGATACTGCTGATTGTTGAATCTGGTCTGTTCGTCTGATCTGCCTGACTGAATCGTCTGTCTGGTAGTTTTTCTGGCGCAAATGAGAAATGCCGACAGCAAAGCTGCCTGTATTCTGATTGTAACCCTCTCAATTTTGTTCGCAATCAAAGATATCGCCGACCTGCTGAATAATCACAAATCGGGTCCACTTCCTGATCCGGTTCTGCAGATTGAATCAACTTCGCTCAGCAGGTTGTCCTATTGAGAACGCAGCCAGGAACCAGTTGGATCAAATAATTCGAGAAAAACAGCTTCGCCACCCTGTTTTCGAGGCGGCTGAACCGAATTCAAGCCGCACCGCATGTATACAGATATCAGGGTCCATAAATTGCTGTTGACCTGTTTTGTTGAAAGATTTACATTTCCGCCGCGCTCTTACGGTAGAGCTTGAGACATGGAAGTTTCGTAAATCTTCTGACGACAAAGTATCAACGTGATTTGTGGCTCCGAAGCCGTCTGTTTAGACCCCATTCGGAATCACTGCCTGACGATCAAAAAATCCCCAATCAGGATCGTCACTTCCGGCACCAAATGCTGGTGGCTGAGATCAGGCATTCACATGATTCCCCCGCGTCGGATACAAAACATGGAGATTTTTAGCAATGGGCGACCCATTCCCAAACCCGCATGCGACCAAAGCCAAGACTAACTCAAATCGAAAAATTATCTTTTTCGCAGCCGGTACAGGACTGGTGCTTTTAGCCGGCGTCCTCTTGTTCCAGACGTTCAACGCCAAAACAGGTGCCGCCGGTGAAGACAAATCAGCGGGTACGGTCCGCATTTCCGGAAATCAGCCATCTGCTCGTACTCAGCCGGTTGCCAAAGTAGGCAGCGTGGTGATCAGCGAAGATGAACTGGCCCGTGAGTGTATCGCCCTGTATGGACCAGAAGTTCTGGAAAATGTGATCAACCGGGCCATCATCGAACAGGCCTGTCAGAAAGCGGGCGTTAACGTCGAACAGGCAGAAGTGCACGCCGAAGTAGAAAAAATCGCCAAACGCTTTAACCTGGATACCAAAACCTGGTACGAAATGCTGCAGGCAGAGCGCAAAATGAATCCTAATCAGTATCGTCGCAATGTGATCTGGCCAATGCTGGCACTGCGAAAACTGGCTGGACAGCGCACCAAGTTGAGCCAGGACCAGGTGCAGAAAGCCTTCGTGCGGGATTACGGCCCACGCGTCAAAGCCCGCATGATCATGATGGACAACCTGAGCCGTGCTCAGAAAGTCTGGGATGAAGTGAAAAAGAATCCAGGCGACTTTGAACGGTTCGCCCGCGACTATTCTATCGAGCCGAACAGCCGGGCCCTGGGTGGTGCCATTCAGCCAATTCCACAGTTTTCTGAAAATGAAAGCCTCTGGAAAGCCGCCTTCAAACTCAAAGAAGGGGAAGTCTCCGGAATCGTGCAGATCGGACTCAGCCGCTATGCGATTCTGCTCTGCGAAGGCCGGACCGAACCCATCGTAAACAGCATCAAAGAAGTGGAAAACCAGCTGGTTGACCAGTTGACTGAAGAACAGACCCAGGAAGCAGTCGCCCGTGTATTCGCGAAACTGAAAGAACAGACCCGCGTTGATAACTACATCACTGGTACAACCACCGGTGGTGTCTCTCAGACTTCGGGAACGAGCTTCAGCAACGGGCAGCCAGGTCAATCAGGCGGTGCCATCCCCAGCCCCACACAGGGACTGAATGGCTCTCCCCGGTAACGGTAATTTCGCTGCTGAAACAGAGAACCAGATAGACTTAGCGTGTGTCAGTCCTGACTTACTGACACACGCTTTTTTATGTCCTGATCAATCTGAGAAAAATATGTCATATTCATCAGGCGCATTTTTTGTTGTGATCGCGTAAAATGGTTTCAATCAGGCCCAAATCCCGCTTTGGGAGCGAATTTGTTGTCCTGACAGATAGTCGACAAATATTCCTTGTAGAACAGGCAGTCTTTTCATTATGCGTGGCGAATCGGAAGTTCCTTCTTCAGACGACGGCTTTACCATCCCCGTTGCTGAACGAGTAAAGCGTTTACCCCCTTACCTTTTTGGAAAAATCAATAAGCTGAAATACCAGAAACGTGTGGCGGGCGTGGATGTGATCGACCTGGGGATGGGGAACCCGACTGACCCGCCTGACCCTTTGATTGTCGAGAAGATGTCGGAAGCACTTTCCGATCCACGGAATCACCGCTATTCCGTTGCGAACGGCATTGCCAACCTCAGAAAAGAAGTGACGTCCCGCTACTGGAAAAAATATGGGGTCCGCCTCGATCCCGATTCGGAAGTCGTGACCTGTATCGGCTCCAAAGAGGGTTTCAGTCACATGTGCCTGGCCTTAATGGGCCCCGGGGACACCGCCATTGTGCCCTCCCCCTCGTTCCCAGTCCACGTTTACGCCGTGATGCTGGCCGCAGGAAATGTCATCGAACTGGATGTCCGCCAGCCGGACCAGTTCCTGTCGAACATCGCTTACACCTGCGAACACCTGTATCCCAAACCCAAAGTCGTCGTGGTGAACTTCCCCCACAATCCGAGCGCCACCGTCATCGAACAGGATTTCTACGTGGAACTGGTTCGACTGGCCCGGAAATACTCGTTCATGGTGATCAGCGACTTTGCTTATGCCGACATCTGCTTTGATGGCTACAAGGCACCCAGCTTCCTGGCAACTCCCGGTGCAACCGAAGTTGGCGTCGAATTTACGACCATGAGTAAAGGCTTCAGTATGGCCGGCTGGCGTATCGGCTTCTGCTCTGGAAATTCAGAGATGGTCCGTGCGCTCTCCACCATCAAAGGATATTATGACTACGGACTGTTTCAACCGGTCCAGATCGCTGCCATCGTCGCAATGCGGCACTGCGAAGCCGCGGTCGACAGTATCGCCGCCGAATACCAGATGCGCCGCGATGTCTTCTGTGACGGCCTGGAACGCCTCGGCTGGGAAATCGATCGCCCTAAAGCCGGCATGTTCGTCTGGGCCAAGATCCCGGAGCCCTGGGCTCAGATGGGGTCGATCGATTTCGCGATGAAGCTGCTGGATGAAGGAGGCGTTGCCGTCAGTCCGGGACGTGGTTTCGGTGAAGACGGTGAAGGCTACCTGCGAATGGCAATCGTCGAAAACTCGCAGCGTTTGCGACAAGCCGTTAAGCAGATCGGCAAAGTGATGAAGTCGGAAGAAATCACCGCGGACAAATAAACTTCAGACCGTGCACTCTGATTCCATCGGGACCAGAGTGCTCAGGTTGTCTGTCGCTGGTCGTCAATCGATTTCATGAATCCCTGAATCTGATTCTCCGCCAGTTTGATCGTGCCCGCATCGGGTCCAATGCGGATCCCGGTGCGCTGCATCGGCTGGCGTTCTTCGCTGATGATGTTATCGGTAATTGTCAAATCGGAAGTCTTGCCGGTCACATCAATGGCGACCCCCTCTGCGGCTCCGCTGTTGATGATCTGATTCCTGACCACCGTATTTCGATTCGCCCAGAAGTTTTTCCCACGGACATCATTGCGGAACAAAATACCAACCTGGTGACTGTCACGGATGACATTTTCCCGCATCACGTTATCGGTATCGTTATGGCCAATCGAAATACTGATGTCATTGCCTTTCAACTGATTCTTTTCCGCCAGGCCAAATTTCACACCCCAGCACCAGAACAGTCCGATGTGGTTATTTTCGAAGCGGTTGTTCACAATCAACGGTCGCTGCGACCCTGATCCGGGATGAACACCCAGGTCGGCATTGTCATGACTGTGACAACCCTCGACTTTGACATCGTGACAGATCTGAAAGCTGATGCCGTCCCCGTTGTAATTCCTCGCGGTCACATTGCGTATCGTGTAGCGATTGCAGTCCTGCAGAAAAATACAGCCACCGTAGTTGCCATTCAGATTGGTATTGTTTTCCCGATTTCCATCCAGCGTCAGATTTTCGATCAGGACATTTTTCGTGTATTCGCTGGTTAACAACGGAAACAGAGATGACACTGTAGGCTTGCCGGAAAGCCACAAATTTTTGCGGAGCCCTTCGTTCAACTTGAACCGGTTTCCGGAACGTGCCACCAGCGTGCGTTTAATGACATCCTGACTGCCGGTACTCGGATTCTTTGTCACGAGAACCACTCCATCTCCCACCTGAAAGCCCGCCGACTTCTCCAGCGTAATCTCCTGATCGTACCAGTCAGAATCTTCAGAGAGCGCCACCGTTTCGGAAGCCCCTTTTGTGATGATCGTCTCCGGTCCACTTCCCTGCAACCGAATCTTCGATGGCAGATGCAACGCATTTCGCAGCGTAAAGGTTCCAGGCAGCAGGCGGACCGTGCCTCCCCCTTTTCCCGCTATGTAGTCAATCGCCGCCTGCAGCGCTTTGTCGCTCGCACCGATAATGTCTCCTGATTTCGGACCTACGGAAATGGAAAGGCGTTCTTCCCAGTCGGGTTCAAATCTCGAGTCGCCGTCAGTGGCGCGCGGGTCGTTCACAGTCGGCAGCCCCGCATTGATGAGCCGGCTCAATGAGAGCATCCCCAAGCCACCGCCAACAGCGGTACCTAAAAATTCGCGACGGGAAAAGGGCAATGATTTCATCAGTCGACTCCGGGAAAATGGTCTGAGGAATGAATGCAAGCAGGGTTTTATTAACTCTGTTTACAATCAGTTTCCCTGATTCATTCAGTGAATTCAAGCTCGATTCTAGAGATCAATCAGATCGATTGTTTTTCTGGTACGATCGGTTTTATTCCTGACAGATAAGGACATTTCCCGCGAGTCAGTTACTTCCCGTAGATGACAGACAGGGGGACCAGCGTGATTTGTGACTCCGCGAGTCCATTATTTTTCGTACGATCGCCGGCACAGTGCCCCAGTAGTACGCCATCTTTCGTGAACTCAATCGCCGTGTAACAGTACCAGCCATTCGGATTGGTTTCGATATTCTGAATCTGCTGCCAGGTCTTGCCTTCGTCTTTGGAAATAGCCAGGGTCAGCGGCGTCCGCTTGCCGCTCAGTTTGGCATCGATTCCCTGGTGATTATTCCAGACCAGCAGTAAGTCACCCGTAGAAGGAATGCGTTCTATGGATGCCGGCGAGACGGGAGAAATAATCTGGGATGGCTTCAGTTCGGAAAACGTCTGGCCTCCATCTTGTGAAAACGCGACATACTGACTGCCGCCATTCGTACGACAGAATCCCATCAGGGTCCCGTCTTTCAGTTCAACCAAACCAGGCTCCTGCATGTAAGGCTGCTTGCCACCCGGTTGCGTTTCAACAACCACTTCTGTTCCACGCTGCCATGTTTTTCCCTGATCATCAGAGTAATAACAGAGAAATTTCGCATTCGGATTGAAGCGGTCCGATCCAGGCAGGTTCTGATGCAATGCCAGGGGCACCACGATACGACCATTCTTCAACTGTATGACTCGATCATTATTCAAGACATAATAACCGACTTCTTTTTGAGGAATGATCTCAACGGGTTCACTCCAGTGAGCACCTTCATCAACGCTGAGACGCATGACAGGCAGCAGGTCATGAAGCGAATTTTTTCTCGCATAAAACAAAGCGATTCGTCCGTCCTGCAGCCGCAGCAGAGAGACCGACATGATATTCTGCTTGCCGTCATTTTCGATGATCGTTTCATCTGCCTGAGTCCAGGTCTTGCCGCCGTCGGATGAATAGCGACCAGCCAGGAACGCTGAGGAGTGATCTGCGGCACCACCTGTGAAATGAGTATAGACAAACAGAATACGTCCGTCTTTCAGCGTGATAAAATCTCCTTCGCTGTTCCGGGGGTTATTCTCGCGCGCCGGTAATCTCAACACACGTTGAATCATTCTCGATTGATCCGTCGTTTTTTTCTCATCTTCTCCCGCTGGCAGACAGTTGATTTGTATCAGGCCAGCAAGAACAGCAACAGACACACCAACACAATAACCTCGACCATGATTCATTTTTTTCATCCTGTTCATTTTTCGAGCGTTGAGAATCGGTCGCATCTTGCAGGGTAATCCATCTGCAACACAGCGAAACTCACACTACCAGTAATCGAACTTGAGAGAGACGCGTTACTTTGATTGGACAACAGTTCCTGATGATCATCAAGTTTGTACGCGCGAATTATGGATGGTTCTTTAGAAATGTTTCTCCTTTGTATGGAAGACTCAAACACAATTACGATCAGACTGAATTGATTTTTCATCATTACGAATGAGTGTTCTACCTCCTGATTCACATCAATCGAGATCAGTGAAAATCGATAACACAGAAACTCCGCTTTTGTTTCGCGGAATTTAAAATTATTCAAATATTTTCCTTACCCATAACCATAGAGTGTTACTAAAGATATGAATTATTCTTTATATTTCAGCTTAAATATTCGATAAATGAAAACAGAAACATGTTGACATATTAATTTTCTGGTTTTTAATAAAGCATGCTTTTCAAGCTACTCTACCTGGCACTCGCCATTAAAACTGTGAGACTGAATCTACTAAATTCTAGTATTTAATTTTGTCGTTATAGCTTTCATATTTCTTACTCTTATCTGAACTGACAAAAGTCGCTCTTTACAGCTAACTGAAATTTATCTGTGCGCAGATTCTATCTTTACAGTGACCTATAAGTCCTGCGCAGTGCCGTTTTCACTTCGCTTAAAGACCGGACGAGAGTGAGAAGTGCTTTTCATTTCTCTTAATTTTCTCTTTGTACAACCGGAGGCTTAGATGAAACGGCTCGCAGCAAAACGGGGTTTCACCCTGATCGAACTTCTGGTGGTCATCGCCATCATCGCTATTCTCATTGCCCTGCTCTTACCCGCAGTGCAACAGGCAAGAGAAGCAGCACGCAGAAGTACCTGCAAAAACAATATGAAGCAACTTGGGATTGCTTTACACAACTACCACGAAACACATCGTATCTTTCCGCAGATGCACGTTGAGTACGCGCGAAATACAGATTATGACCCACCTGGCGGAGAAAGCTTCCTCCCCTGGAGTGTCATGATTCTGCCCTTTATGGATCAGGGTCCACTTTATAACAAAATTAATATGAACGCGGCCTGGCGTGATTCGTCAAATTCGAATGCGGTCCTTCAGCCGACTCTTATCAAAACTCCAATTGCGACCTTCGCCTGTCCTTCGGATCCTGCAGATGGTTTGAATCCAA